>CAITOL010000072.1 GCA_903893975.1 uncultured Rhodospirillales bacterium
GGGTGGCGAATTTCCGGATCATAGCTGGTACCTTCAGGCTTATTTGCCACGTACTTCGGTCGTGCCATTTGGCCAGGCCTTGTAAGAACCGTGATCTTGCAGCGGTACCGGCATGAAATCATTATTGTATTACGGTTCGATTAATCGTTCGTCGGTGGGTCGCCTTGCGGGATCGTTCCGACCCATCGCACGACGCCGTAGTCTGCACGCAATGCGGCGCGTGCCACTGTGGCCACGTCCAGGGCGATGCGGCCGCGGTTCAGGGTGATGACGCGGTCGGCCAGTTCCAGGGCTTCGTCCTGATCGTGGGTAACGAAGACGGTGGTGAGGCCGAGCGTTTCGTGCAGGCGGCGGAGTTCGGTGCGCAGGCTGGCGCGGACGTGTTGATCTAGCGCGCCGAAGGGTTCGTCGAGCAGCAGGATGCGGGGTTCGATGGCCAGCGCGCGGGCCAGGGCGATGCGTTGGCGTTGGCCGCCGGACAGTTGCGCGGGCAGGCGGGGGCCGAGGCCCTCGAGGTGGACCATGGCGAGCAGGTGTTCGACGCGGCGGCGGATTTCGGCCTCCGGCGGGCGGGTGCGGCGGGGGCGGACGCGCAGGCCGAAGGCGATGTTCTCGAAGGCCGAGAGGTGGCCGAACAGGGCGTAGCTTTGGAACACGAAGCCGATGTTGCGGGCGCCGGGGGTGAGGGCGGCGGCGGCCTGGCCGTTGAGGGTGATGCTGCCGGTGTCGGCGGAGTCCAGCCCGGCGAGGATGCGCAGCAAGGTGGTTTTGCCGGAGCCGGACGGGCCGAGCAGGGCGGCGAACTGGCCGGTGGGGATATCGAGGTCGAGCGCGTTCAGCACCCGGGTGGGGCCAAAGCCTTTGGTGAGGCCGCGCAGGTGGATCATGCCGGCATACTCCCCATTGCGGCGGTGCCGCGGGCGAGGCTGCGCCGATGCTGCCATTCCAGCGCCATGCGCAGGACGATGGTGGCGATGGCCATGGCGGCGAGGAGGGCGGCCATACCGAAGGCGGCGGCGAGGTTGTATTCGTTATACAGGATTTCGATGTGCAGCGGCATGGTGTTGGTGAGGCCTCGGATATGGCCGGAGACTACGGAGACCGCACCGAATTCCCCCATCGCGCGGGCGTTGCAGAGCAGCATGCCGGTCAGCAGCGCCCAGCGGATTTTCGGCAAAGTGACACGGCGGAACATTTGCCACGGGCTGGCGCCGAGGGTGAGGGCGGCTTCTTCTTCCGCCACCCCGAGCGATTGCATCAGGGGGGCGACCTGGCGGGCGACGAAGGGCAGGGTGACGAACAAGGTGGACAGCACGATGCCGGGGACGGCGAAGATGATGTGGATGTTGTGGGCGGCGAGCCACGGCCCGCACCAGCCTTGCAGGCCGAACATCAGCACGTAGATCAGCCCGGAGACGACGGGGGAGACGGCGAAGGGTAGTTCCATCACGGCCACCAGCAGTCCGCGCCCGGCGAAGCGGAAATGGCTGACCGCCCAGGCGGCGGCGAGGCCGAAGACGGTGTTAATCGGCACCACGATGGCGGCGACCAGCAGGCTGAGGCGGATGGCGGCCAGGGCGTCTGGATCGGTCAGCGCGTCCAGCAGAAAGGCGCGGCCTTTGGCGGCGGCTTCGGTGAAGACCACGGCCAGTGGCAGGATGAGCATGACGGTGATGACCGCGACCGTGCCGATGACGGCGAGGCGTTTCAGCCAGATGGGCTCACCGATGCCGCGATCAGACCACATGGACGCGCTCCGCTGCTGTCCAGCGTTGCAGGCGGTTGATGGCGAGCAGCAGCAGGAGGGAGGCTGCCAGCATGGTGCTGCCGAGCAGGGCGGCGCCGGGGTAGTCGAACTGTTCCAGCTTGATGACGATGAGCAGGGGGACGATTTCCGAGATGGCCGGGCGGTTGCCGGCGATGAAGATGACGGAGCCGTATTCGCCGACGCCGCGGGCGAAGGCGAGCGCGAGGCCGGTGAGCAGCGCCGGCAGCAAAGGCGGCAGGATGACGCGGCGCAGGATGGCGAACGGGCCGGCGCCGAGGGTGAGGGCGGCTTCCTCGGCGTCGCGGGGCAGGTCGGCCAGCACCGGTTGCACGCTGCGGACGATGAAGGGGAGGCCCACGAAAGCGAGGGCGACGACGATGCCGGAGGGGGTGAAGGCCAGCGAGAGGCCGAAGGGGGCGAGCAGGGCGCCGAGCCAGCCATCGTCGACATAGAGCGTGGTCAGCGCGATGCCGGCGACGGCGGTGGGCAGGGCGAAGGGCAGGTCGATCAGTGCATCGAGCAGGCGGCGGCCGGGGAAGCGGTAGCGGGTCAGGCTCCAGGCCAGCAGCAGGCCGAGTGGCAGGTCGAACAGGGCGGCCAGGGCTGCGGTGCCGAAGCTGACGCGGAAGGCGGCGAGGGCGCGGGGGGTGGCGAGGGCGGCGAGGATTTGTGCCGGTGACAGGCTGGCGGCTTTGACCACCAGGCCTGCCAGCGGCAGCAGCACGAGCAGGACGAGCCAGAGCACGGTCAGGCCGAGGCTGAGGCGGAAGCCTGGTAAGGCGGGGTGGCGCGCGGTCATTGGCCGGGTTGGTAGATCTGGTCGAACAGGCCGCCATCGGCGAAGTGTTCGGCCTGGGCCTTGCGCCAGCCGCCGAAGACGGCATCCACGGTGAAGGTGGGCACGGCCGGAAACTCGGCCGCATGGCGGGCCGCGACCGTGGGCTCGATGGGACGGTAATGGTTGCGGGCGATGATTTCCTGACCCTCCGGCGTGTAGAGGTAGCGCAGATAGGCTTCGGCCTGGGCGCGGGTGCCGTGGCGGTCCACCACCGCATCCACCACGGCGACGACGGGCTCGGCCTGGATGCTGACCGAGGGTAGCACGATTTCGAGCCTGTTGCGGCCAAGTTCCTGCACCGCCAGCACGGCGTCATCCTCCCACGCCAGCAGCACGTCGCCCTGGTTGCGTTGGGCGAAGGTGATGGTGGCGCCGCGGGCGCCGCTGTCCAGGATGGGGACGTGGCGGAACAGTTCGGTGACGTAGGCGCGGGCTTTGGTCTGGTCGCCGCCATTGGCCTGCAGCGCATAGCCCCAGGCGGCGAGATAGTTCCAGCGGGCACCGCCGGAGGTTTTCGGGTTGGGGGTGATGACGGCGACGCCGGGTTTGATCAGGTCCGCCCAATCATGGATCGCCTTGGGGTTGCCCTTGCGGACGACGAACAGGATGGTGGAGGTGTAGGGCACCGAGCGGTTGGGCAGTTTGTCGCGCCAGTTGGGGGCGAGGAGGTGGGCGCGGTCGGCAATGGCGTCGATATCCGATTGCAGCGCGAGGCTGACGACATCGGCTTCCAGCCCGTCGATCACCGCGCGGGCCTGGGCGCCGGAGCCGCCATGGGAGGTGCGGATGGTCAGCGCGTCCCCAGTTTGCGCCTGCCAGGCGGCGGTGAAGCTTTTGTTGAGCGCGGCGTAGAGTTCGCGCGTTGGGTCATAGGACACGTTCAGCAGCGCCGGGGCAGCCTGGGCCGGCGCGACGGCGAGCAAAGCGAGCATGAGCGGGCGGAGGAACCGCATGGGCAGGGTATCCTTGCAGAGGGCGTATTGAACGTGTGGCGGCGACGGTATTTTAGTTACACGTAATTTAATAGTATTTTTAATAAAATACAGTTTGTAACGTGCGGTTGGTCGCCGGCCTGCCATGGGCGGATGGCGTGGCCAGGCGGCGGGTAGGTGTTGCTCATCCGGGCGAGGTCGGGTTGATAGGCCTCCGCGCAAGGAGGCCCGAGTCGAGACATGACGGTTGCGATTGAGATGGGACTGACGACGGCGGGTGCGCCGGCGACGCTCGATCTGGAAGAATTGCTGGCGACGCGGCTGTTGGTGCAGGGCAATTCCGGGTCCGGTAAGTCCCATTTGCTGCGGCGGTTGCTGGAGCAGAGCGCGCCCTGGGTGCAGCAGACGGTGATCGATCCGGAGGGGGATTTTGTCACGCTCGGCGAGCGGTTCGGGCATCTGGTGATCGATGCGGAGGCGCATTCCGAGCAGGGGCTGGAACTGGCGGGGGAACGGGCGCGCATCCATCGGGTGTCCACCGTGCTGAACCTGGAAGGGTTGGATGCGGAAGGCCAGCTGCGGCGGGCGGCGGCGTTTCTGGATGGGCTGTTCCAGGTGGGGCGCGAGCATTGGTATCCGATGCTGGTGGTGGTGGACGAGGCGCAGTTATTTGCCCCGGCGGTGGCGGGGGAGGTTTCGGACGAGGCGCGGCGGCTGTCGTTGACGGCGATGACGAATTTGATGTGCCGCGGGCGCAAGCGCGGCCTGGCCGGGGTGATCGCGACGCAGCGTTTGGCCAAGCTGGCGAAGAATGTGGCGGCGGAAGCGTCTAACTTTCTGATGGGGCGGACGTTTCTGGATATCGATATGGCGCGGGCGGCGGATTTGCTCGGCATGGAGCGGCGGCAGGCGGAGGCGTTCCGGGACTTGGAGCGCGGGCATTTCATGGCGCTGGGGCCGGCAATGTCGCGCCGGCCGCTGCGGGTGCGGATTGGTGCGACCGACACGCAGGCGCGCAACGGGGTGCAGCGGCTGATGCCGTTGCCGGATGCGGCGCTGGAAGATGCGCGGGCGGTGATTCTGGCCGCACCGCCGCCGGAGGCCGCGCGGCCGCAGCGCCGGGTGCCGCCGCCGCCGGCGCCGGATCTGCTCAGCCAGTTGATGGCGGCCAAGCCGGTGGCGACGGCCCGCCAGGCGGAGGTGGCGGAGGTAACGCCGAGCCCAGAGGTTCTGGCGGATCGGCGGGCGCGGCTGGACCGGATTCAGCAGGCGCTGCTGGCGGATCCAGAGGCCGGGTTCCGCGCGGTGGGGGTGCTGTATCAGGATTTCGTCATCCGCTGCCGCATTGAGGGGCTGGGGGCGGAGGTGCCGGATCTGGCCGGGTTCCGCCGCATGCTGACCCGGGCGCGGGCGGGCATCAGTGTGGAGATGGGCGAGGATGACGGTTGGCAGGACGTGGCGGCCCGTGCGGCCGGGCTGCCGGAGGATATGCAGGGGATTTTCATGATGCTCGCCGGCGCGGCCCGCACCGGGCAGGCCTGCCCGAGCGATCAGGCGATTGCGCGCGCCTATGGCACGCGGTCCTTGGGCCGGGCGCGGCGGGTGTTGGGGTATATCGAGGAGCAGGGCTTGATTGTGTGCCAGTTGGACCCGGCCGGGCGGCGGATTGTGACGCTGGTGGAATTGGGCTGGGCGACGGCACCGGGCGACCCGAACGCGGAGGCGGCGCTGGCGGGGTGAGGCGGCTGCGAAAAGAGCTTGCAGCAGCTTTTGAAAACGGTTAGTAAAAATACCATGCACCCGGTTAGCACCCCGCTGGTCTCGCCTGCTGATACCGCCGCGTTCGCGCGGCAGGTGGGGGAGATTTTGGCCGGATTGGTGGCGGTGATCGCGCGGCGGTTTTTGCGCGATCCGCAGGTGCACCGGTTGATTGTGCCGCTTTGGCAGTGGCTGACGCATGTGGCGCGCCGGGTGGAACGGGCGGCGGTGGCGCGCCCCCGGCGGGTGCGCGCGGCGCGGGGTTCGGTGGCTCGTTCGGCACCGCGCGCGCCGGGGGCGGGGCTGCCGCGCGGGCGGGGCTGGTTGGTGCGGCAGCTTGGCTACGAGGCGGCCGGCTATGGCTCCCAACTCGCGCATTTGCTCGGCCAGCCGGAGGCGCAGGCGATTTTGGCGCAACTGCCCGGGGTGGCGCGGATTTTGCGCCCGGTTTGCCGGGTGCTGGGATTGCAGGACGTGGCCGGGGTGACGGCGGTGGCCGTGCCGCCTGCCCCGGCGGCGGCGGAGGGGGCGGCGCCAGCGATCCCCGGGGTGGGCGCCGTGGCGGATGCCGCGGTGCTGGCGCAGGCGCCGCCAATGGGGCGTCGATTTTCAACGCCGGGATGAATGGCCGCGTATTCGTTTGTGCTATTTGTTGCTATATCGCAATAAAAATGCCGATTTCTCTGCTTCTGCGGTTAGGGGGCTTCTATCGGGGGCGGGCTTGTCGCACTATTGGGGCATGACAACTCCGAAAATATCGGTCCGCGATGTCGGGCCGCGTGATGGTTTGCAGGCGTGTAAGTCCATCATGTCCACCGATGCCAAGCTGGCCTGGATTGATGCCATGGTGGCGGCTGGCGTGGCTGATATCGAGGTGGTGAGCTTCGTGCCGCCGGCGATGTTGCCGCAAATGGCCGATGCGGCCGTGCTGGTGCCGGAGGTGCGGGCGCGCCATCCGGGGCTGCATGTGGCGACGCTGGCGCCGAATTTGCGCGGGGCGCAGGCGGCGGCGGCAGCGGGGGCGCATTCGATCCTGGTGCCGGTTTCGGCCAGCGAGGCGCATAGCCTGTCCAATGTGCGGCGGACCCGGGCGGAGGCGGTGGCGGAGTTCGCCAAGATCGGCGCCTGGGCGCGGAGCCTGACGGCGGGACCGCAGCTGATCGCGGGCATTCCGACCTCTTTCGGGTGTTCGTTGCAGGGCGAGGTGCCGGAGGCCGAGGTGGTGGCCCTGGCGGTGCAGTTGGTGGAGGCCGGGGCGGAGATTGTGACCCTGGCGGATACGCTCGGCTATGCGCATCCGTCGCAGGTGCGGCGGCTGGTGCGGGCGGTGCGGGCGGAAATTGGCGAGAGCCGGATGGGCAACCTGCATTTGCACGACACCATGGGCAGCGCGCTGGCCAATGCGCTGGCTGGGCTGGAGGCGGGGATTACCGGGTTTGATGCGGCGTTGGGCGGGTTGGGCGGATGCCCGTTCGCCCCGGGGTCGGTCGGCAATGTGAACACCGAGGATTTGGTGTTCATGCTGGAATCCGAGGGGTTCGATACCGGGATCGACCTGGCGGCGCTGATCGCGGCGCGCGAGGTGCTGCACGCCGGGCTGCCGGATGAGGCATTGCACGGTCGGGTGGCGGCGGCGGGGATTCCGCGCACTTTCCATCCGGCCCGGGCGCGGTGAGGTTGGCGCGATGACGTTTGGTCGCCTGCTGTTTCTGGCCAGCGACCCGGCGGTGGTGGCGGCGCAGCTGGCGGGGGAAGACCTGACGGCCGTGCCTGAACTGCGGGATGAGATTTCCACCGACGAGATCACGCTGTTGCCGTCGCTGGTGTATTTCGATGCGCGGCTGGGCGGGCATGCGTATACCGGGTTCAAGGCCGGCGATCGGCTGCCGGTGGCGGTGGACGCGGTGCGGCGTGGTGGCTTTGGCGTGACGGTGGCCGGGCACCGGTACGGCAAGGGCTCATCGCGCGAGCATTCGCCGGTGGCGGAACTGCGTGCCGGCATCCGGCTGGTGATCGCGCGCAGCTTTGAGCGGATCTATCGGCAGAACGCGGATAATGTCGGGCTGCTGACCTCAACCGATTTCGGCCTGATCGACCGTATGCGCGCGGGCGAGACGATTGCGATTGAGGAGTTGGTGGCCGGGCGTGATGCTGTGACGGCGGAGGTGGTGCGGGCTGGCGGGTTGCTGCGCTATGGCCAGCGGCGCAGCTTTGCGCCGGTGGCGTTGGACCTGGCGGGGCCGCAGACGCTGGTGGCGAAAATTCTGGCGCGGCATGCGGTGGATGAGACTGCGGCGCGGCCGGGCAGCGGCGCGTTCGTGCGGGCGGATCTGCGGTTTATCCATGACATTTACACCGCCATGTGCCGGTCGTTGCTGCATGAAACGTTCGGGACGCAAATTCGGCTGCACGCGCCGGAGACGATCCTGAGTTTTGAGGACCATTATTCCTATGCCGGGCGCAGCCGGGCGCATGCGGGGGTGATGGGGGAGGTGCGGGCGCTGTCGGCGGCGCATCGGGCGTTTGTGGCCGAGCATGGGCTGCGGGACCACGGGTATTTGCCGGGTGGCGCCGGGTCCGAAGGGATTTCCCATGCGCTGATGGCGGAGCGCTACGCGCTGCCCGGCGCGCTGATTGTGGGGACGGATTCACATACGCCGCATAGTGGGGCGTTGGGCTGCCTGGCTTTCGGGGTGGGCACCACCGATATGGCCAATGCGATGCTGACCGGGGTGGCGCGGCTGGTGGTGCCGGAGGTGCTGCGCATCGAGATGACCGGGAATTTGCCGCTGGGGGTGACGGCGAAGGACGCGGTGCTGCACTTGCTGGCGCGGCCGGATTTGCGCGCCGGGCTGGGCGTGGGGAAGGTGTTTGAATTCGGCGGGCCGGGGCTTGCGGCGTTCAATACCGACGAGCGGGCGACGATGACCAACATGACCGCCGAGTTGGGCGGCTTGAGCGGGATTGTGGAGCCGGATGCCGAGACAATTCGGTTTATCGCCGAGCGGCGCGGGGTGACGCTGACCTTGGAGCCGTGGATGCGCAGCGATCCGGGTGCGGATTATGCCGCGGTGATCCAGCTGGATCTGGCCGCGCTGGTGCCGATGGTGGCCGCCCCCGGCGACCCTGGGCGTGGCCTGGCGCTGGCCGATGTGCCGCCGGTGGCGATCCAGATTGCCTATGGCGGGTCGTGCACCGCGGGGAAGCGGGAGGATTTCGACCGCTATCACGAGGTGTTGGCCTGGGCGGCGGCGCGGGGATTGCGGGTGGCGGACGGGGTGCGGCTGTATTTGCAGTTCGGCACCGTGGATGTGCGCGACTACTGCCTCGCCCAAGGCTATATGGCGACGTTCGCGCAGGTGGGGGCGGAGATGCTGCAACCGGCCTGTGGGGCGTGCGCGAATTGTGGGCCGGGCACGTCCGAGCGGGCGGAGCAGGTGACGGTGAGCGCGATCAACCGCAACTTTCCCGGCCGGTCTGGCCCGGGGCAGGTTTGGCTGGCCAGCCCGCCGACGGTGGCGGCGAGTGCGATTGGCGGGGCGCTGCTGTCATTCGCGGCGTTGCAGGCGCGGTTCGCGGCCCCCCTTGCGCCGGATGCGGAAATGGCAGGAAATTAGCCCCCATCGTCACCTCGCCCGCGCCGGGGCAGGGGACGGCTAAAAACAAGACGATAAGGGGGAGGCACAATGTCGTATCAAACGATCCAGGTGCGGCGGTTGACGCCGGGCTGTGGCGCGCTGATTTCGGGGGTGGATCTGTCGCAGGATCTCGGCAATCAGCAATTCGAGGAAATCCATGACGCGCTGATGCAGCATTGCGTGATCTTCTTCCGTGACCAGCATCTGACCATCGAGCAGCATAAGGATTTCGGCCGCCGGTTCGGGGCGCTGCATGTGCATCCGAACGCGCCGCAACTGGTGCCGGAGCATCCGGAGATTCTGGTGATCAAGGCGGATGAGAACAGCACACGGGTGGCGGGCGAGTCGTGGCATTCGGATGTGTCCTGCGATCCGGAACCGCCGATGGGCAGTATTCTCTATATCCATCAGGCGCCGGATGGGGGCGATACGATGTTCGCCAATATGTACGCGGCCTATGAGGCGCTATCGGAGCCGATGAAGGCGATGCTCGGCGGGTTGACGGCGGTGCATGACAGCAACAAAGCGCATCCGTATCGCAAGGGCGCGACCGACCGGGGCGATATGGCGTTTCCGGCCAGCGAGCATCCGGTGGTGCGGACCCATCCGGTGACCGGGCGCAAGGTGCTTTACGTGGATCGTGGCTTTACCACGCATATTCCGCAGCTGAAGAAGCATGAGAGCGCGGCGGTGCTGGAGATGCTGTTCCGGCATATCGAGACGCCGCATTTCCAATGCCGTTTTCAGTGGGAAAACAATTCGATCGCGTTCTGGGATAATCGGTCGGCGCAGCATCAGGCGATTTTCGATTACTTCCCACAGAAGCGCTACGGCCACCGGGTGACGGTGGCTGGCGACCGGCCGTATTGAGGCGGTGGGTCTCGCCCTGGGCGAGACCCGTTTCGCTTAGACGCCGAACAGGTTTTCCGCCCGGGCCGGCAACTCGCCGCGTTCCACTTTGGTGACGATGTCCGTGAGCGCGGCATGGGCTGAGGCCGGGACGCCGATTTCGGCGCCCTTGTCGGCGATGAAGCCGTTCATGAAGGTGATTTCGGTGCGGCGGCCTTTCAGCATGTCCTGCCCCATGGACGGCCGGCCATCGGTGTTGCGGCCGCTGTTTTGCGCTGCGTGCAGCAAGGCGGCGTCAACCTCCGCATAGGCGGCGGCATCGCCGTGGGCGGCACGGTCCAGCAGGTCGGGCGCGAAGCCGCTGATTTTTTCCAGCGTGTAGCCCAAAGCCTGGCCGACACGCACGCCCTGGCCGCCGAGGCGGATGGAGAAGTCGCGGATTTCGGCGTAGGTGTCCATCGTGGTGTTGGACAGGCCGGTGGCGGCGGAGACGCCGTTGCGCATGCCGTTCTGGCAGAGTTTCGACCAGCGTTCGCCCCAGAGATTGGTGGTGGATTTGGCGCTGTCGATCCCCGATAGCATCTCGGTCAACATGCGCACGCGGTCGGTGATGCGGCCATGCACTTCGCCGACGCGGAAGACGGTGTGCCGGTCGCCGCCTTTGGGCACCAGGCGGCGGACATGGCCGGCTTTATGCAGATCAACCGAGATAGAGGAGGCGACGCAGCCGACGACGCGGCCCCAGCCGACCACGCCGGCGATCCGTTCCTCGTTGATGCAGTTCTGGATCGACAGCACGAAGCCGTTGGGTGCCAGATATTGCCTGATCATCATCGTCGCCCATTCGGTGTCGTACGATTTGACGCAGAGCATGGCGATGTCGATCGGCTTTTGCTTCGCCAGCGCCTGGGCTTCCGTCAGGTGCAAAGTGGGGACGTGGATGCAGGCGGCTTCGGCTTCGGTCATGCCGGTGATGTGCAGGCCGTGGGCGCGGATGGCGTCCACGTTTTCCGGCCACCAGTCGATGATGGTGATGTCGTGCCCAAGGTTGGACAAATGCCCGCCGACATAGGCACCAACGGCGCCGCCGCCGATCACCGCGATTCTTGGACGCATTCCCCGACTCCCCCATCCCGTGTTTCTACGGCAGACTACGACGACGAATAGCAGGGGGAGAAGTCCATGCGCTGGACAGCACGACGGCAGGCGTTTCGGGCGATTTTGGCGGGGGCGGACTGTGTGCATCCCGGCTCGGTGTTCGATCCGATCTCGGCGCGGATTGCCGAGGGGCTGGGGTTTGAGTGCGGCATGTTCGCTGGCTCGATTGCGTCGCTGACCGTGTTGGGGGCGCCGGATATCGTGGTGCTGACGCTGTCGGAATTCGCGCAGCAGATCGGGCGGATTACGCGGGCGGGGGCGTTGCCGCTGCTGGTGGATGCCGATCATGGCTATGGCAATGCGCTGAGCGTGATGCGGACGGTGGAGGAGTTGGAGATCGCCGGGGTGGCGGCGATGACGATTGAGGACACCGCCTTGCCGACACCGTTTGGGACGACCAGGCCGAGCCTGCTGAGCCAGGCGGAGGGGTTGGGGAAAATGCGGGCGGCGCTGGCGGCGCGGCAGGATGCGGGCACGGTGATCGTGGGGCGCACCAGCGCGCTGAGCATCGCCGGGATGGATGAGACGATTGCGCGCGCCAAGGCTTATGACGCGGCTGGGGTGGATGCGTTGTTCTTCACCGGCGTGTCCAGCCTGGAGCAGGTGCGGGCCATTCAGGCGGTGACGGCCAAGCCGTTGATCCTCGGCGGTGGCGATGGCGACCTGGGCGGGCGGGAGGCGATGGCGGCGGCCGGGGTTCGGGTGGCGCTGCAAGGGCATCAGCCGTTCATGGCCGCGGTGCAGGCGGTGCACGATACGTTGCAGGCCTTGCGCGCGGGCGTGGCGCCGAAGGCGCTGCACAATCAGCCGAGTGCGGCGCTGATGAAGACCTTGACCAAGGAGGCCGATTACGCGGCGGCGGCACGGGATTTTCTCGCTTAAGGGAGCGCGGACGGATGAGCGAGTTGGTGGGCTACGCGGTGCAGGACGGGGTGGCGACGCTGCGGCTGGATGATGGCAAGGCCAATGCGATGTCGTCGGAGATGTCGCAGGCGATCGCCGCCGGGCTGGACCGGGCGGCGGTGGAAGCGCGGGTGGTGGTGTTGCGTGGCCGGCCGGGGGTGCTGTGCGGCGGGTTCGACCTGAAGGTGATCCGGGGCGGCGATGCGGCGGCGCGGGCGGCGATGGTGGAAGGCGGCATGCGGCTGCTGGAGCGGCTGTATCTGTTACCGCAGCCGCTGATCCTCGGCTGCACCGGGCACTCGGTGGCCGCGGGCGGCTTGCTGTTGCTGACCGGGGATATGCGGATCGGCGTGCGTGGGGCGTTTCGGCTGGGGCTGAATGAGACGACGATCGGGCTGTCGTTGCCGCAGGCCGGGTTGGAGTTGGCACGCGACCGGCTGCTGCCGACGGCGTTGACCGAGGCG
Source organism: uncultured Rhodospirillales bacterium (assembly GCA_903893975.1). Lineage (GTDB taxonomy): Bacteria > Pseudomonadota > Alphaproteobacteria > Acetobacterales > Acetobacteraceae > CAITOL01. The sequence continues at coordinate 12,309 of CAITOL010000072.1, forward strand.
ACGCTGCTGGCGCGGCTCTATGATCCGGATGCGGCGGCGCGGGTGGGGTATCTGGATCAGGCGGTGGAGGCCGAGGGGTTCGATGCGGCAATCCGCGACGCTGCGGCGGCGATGCTGGCGTTGGACAGTGCCGCTTTTGCCGCGACCAAGCAGCGGTTGCGCAGTGCGACGCTGGCGCGGATTGCGCTGGCGGCGGCGTGATCGCACCAGTTGGCCAGGCGCTGCCCCCAGCGGCTTAGGCCGGCGGTGCCCTTGCCGACAGCGCGCCGGAGCATGGGAGCGCCGGCCAGGCTCGGCGCGGTGGGGGTGGTGAGCGCATCGATTGCCTTGCGCACCCGGCCACGGGCGCGGTGCAGCAGGACGCGTTGGTTTTCAGCACTGATGCCGAGCAGGTCGCAGGCGGTTGCGGCGTCCTGGCCTTCCAGGTCGCGCAGGACCAGCACGGCGCGTTGCGCGGCCGGCATGCTGGCGAGCACATCCTGCATATGCGCCCAGAGCTGCTTGCCGCCATAGCGGCGTTCCGGGTCCAGCGTGTCCCACAGGCGTGGCGCGTCGAGCCAGTGGCCATCGTCTCTGAACTGCGACAGGTCCACCGCGCGCTCGTCCTGCGGCCCGGCATCCAGCGCGGGCAGGGCGGTCAGCCGGGCTTCCTGGCCGATGCGGGTGCGGGCGCGGTTGAGCACGATGGTGAAGATCCAACTGCCGAGGCTCGACCGTCCCTCAAATTTGCCGATGCTGTTGAAGACGGCGAGCCAGGCATCCTGCACCACCTCCTCCGCCTGGGCGCGGCTGCCGATGATGCCGGCAGCGGTGCCGACCAGGGCCGCGTGGAAGCGACGGATCAAAGCGCGGAAGGCGGCGTTGTCGCCGGCACGGAGGCGGGCGAGAAATTCGGGCGCGTCAAGCTCGGCGTCGGTCATCGTCCGTTCGTCTCCACCGCGATACTGCATTTAGCGTGTAACATGGCTAGGGTAGCGCAGTCCCCCTGATGCGGCTGCATAAGCAACCGCCCCGACGGAGCTGTCGATGCTGAAATGTCGTGACGTGACCGAGTTGACCACCGAATACATGGAGGGCGCGTTGCCGCCTGCACGGTGGCTGGCGGTGCGCTTTCATTTCGCCATTTGCGGCATGTGTCGGGCGTATCTCGGCCAGATGCGCCGCACCAGGGATTTGCTCGGCCGGATCCAGCTGCCGCTGGAGCCGGGGGTGGAAGATCGTGTGGTGGCGCGGCTGGCCGGGCAACCCCCTGCGGGATAACCGCCATGGCTGAGTTGACTGTTGCGCCGACCGACCGATTTGGGCTGCGCCATGCACGGGGCGGGCCGGCGTCGCTGGGGCATTTTGCCCGCGCGACCGAGGGGGTGCTGGCCTATCGCGCCGATATGATGACGGCGTTGGATGACGCGTTGGCCGAGGAGCCGGATTTGCCGGCGGCGCATGCGCTGCGTGGGTTGAGCCTGTTGCTGGGCGCGCGGCGGGAAACGGTGGCGATGGCGCGGGATTGCCTGGCGCAGGCAGAGGCCGCCCGGGCGGAAACGGCCGATGAGGTGGCACTGATCCGGGCGTTGCAGGCCGGGCTTTGTCGCGGGCTGACGGCGGCGGCCGAGGTGCTGGAGGCGCATCTGGCGCAGCGCCCGACCTTGTCGTTGTTGGTGAAGTTGGCGACCGGGCTGCGCTTTACCGGCGGTGATAGCGACGGGATGCTGGCGGCGACCGCGCGCTTGCTGCCGGCATGGGCACCGGACATGCCCGGCTATAGCCACGTGCTCGGCTGCCACGCCTTCGCGTTGGAGGAGGCGGGCGTGTTTGCTGAGGCTGAGGCGCAGGGGCGGCGGGCGTTGGCGTTGCATGCGGATGATCCCTGGGCGATCCATGCGGTGGCGCATGTGATGGAGATGACACAACGGCCGGCGGAGGGGATCGCGCTGATCGAAGGGCTGCGGCCGTATTGGCAGACCGGGAACCCGTTCGCGCGCCACGTGTCCTGGCATCTGGCGCTGTTTCGGCTGGAGCAGGGGGACGCGGCGGCGGCGCTGGCATTGTACGACCACGAGATCCGCCCGGATCGGTCGGAGGATAATCGCGATCTGGCCAATGCGACCGCGCTGCTCTGGCGGCTGCGGCAGGCTGGGGTCGGGGTGGGGGACCGGTGGGCGGAACTGGCGGCGATTGCGCGGTGCCGGCGGGAGGAGACCACGTTGGTGTTCGCCAGCTTGCACCGGTTGTTGGCATTGCTGGCGGTGGAGGATCAGGCTGCGGCGCACGCGACGGTGATGGCACTGGTCACCGCAGCCCAAAGCGGCACCACCGAGCAGGCCTGGGTGGCGGCGGCCGTGGGGTTGCCGCTGGCGCGCGCGTTGGTGGCGATGGCCGACGGGGCAGCGGCGTTGCCGCTCGACCGGATTGCTGCCGGATTGGCGCCGATGGGGGGCAGCCACGCCCAGCGCGACGTGTTTGTGCGCAGCCTGTTGCTGGCGTGTGATGACCCGGCGATGGCTGACCGGATACTGGCGGTCAGGCGCCGATTGAAGCGGGATGATGATTTCGTGACACGGTTGGTGCAAAAGTAAGGGCGCCGGAGTTACCCCCGACGCCCCCACGGTAAGACATTGTCAGGCCACGCTGGGCATGACGTGGATTACTGAACCCCGGATAGTGTGAAGCCAGCGATCCGAACGCCCATAGCGCGACGCAGCCGAGAACAATGAGACACTGGATCACCTCCTTTCAGTAAGTTGACGACGACGTTAGCCTGCGCGGTTGGGCTGAGTCAGCGCAACTAAAATCGTCGTAGGCTGGCGGCGCAGATCACGGCGAGGCGGTCGCCCAGGCCGCGCGGGCCCAGCGGGGCGCCGAGGCGACGCAGGTCGCGGCGGGCGAGCACGGCGGGCAGGGCGGCGGCGTGCACCGGGGCGGGCAGCGGGCCGGTGCCGGCGCGCAGGGTTGCGGTGGCCTGCGCCGCGAGGCTGCGCAGTGCGGCCAGCAATTGGTCGGGCGCACGGTGGGCGATGACATCGTGCACCGTCAGGCCCTGGGCGGCGAGCGCGTCCTCTGGCAACTGGCAGCGGCCGGCGCGGGCGAGCACGCCGACCGAGCGCAACTGGCCGGCCATGCCATAGGCAGTGCCGAGGGCGCGGAGCCGGTCAAGTTGCGCGCGGTCGCCGCCGAGCAGGCGGCCGGCGGCGACCGCGAGCGTGCCGGCAGTGGCCGAGAGATAGGCCTGCCAGGCGGCGAGATCGGGGATGCTGGCATCAGCCTCCCGCTCTCGCCCATCGATCATCGCCAGCAGATCCGTGGGCAGCAGCAGGCCTTGGGCGATGGCGTCCGAAAGCGGTGTGGCGACTTCGTGCCGCTTGGCTGTGCCCTCCACCACCTCTCGCCACCATTGCAGGCGGATCAGGGCCAGCATGGGTTCGGAGGCGACTTCGCGGGCGCGGGCGAGTTCGTGGTTGAAGGCGTAGAGGGTGAACAACGCCTCCCGCAGCGCCGGGGGGGCGAAGAGGGTGCAAAAAAACCGGTCCGGGTCGTGCCGGCGGACCAACTGGGCGAGCGGTGACAATTCGGCCTGCATAAGTGGCAACTGGGGCCAAATGTCTTGGAAGGCAAGCTTGACCTATTGGCCGGCCGGACATAGCTAACTTGAGCTAAGTAACCGGAGAACCGTGCCATGGCTTTTGAACTGCCCGCCCTTCCTTACACCACCGCCGCCCTTGCCGCCCGTGGCATGTGCCAGGAGACCCTGGAACTGCACCACGGCAAGCATCATCAGGCCTATGTCACGGCGCTGAACGGCTTTGTCGCCAGCAATGCCGCGCTGGCTGGCAAGTCGCTCGACGAGATCGTGCTGCTGGCCAACGGCAAGGCCGATATGGCCCCGGTGTTCAACAATGCCGGCCAGCATTGGAACCACATGCTGTTCTGGAACAACATGTCCGCCACCGGCGGCGGCATTCCGGCGCGGCTGGAAGCCAAGCTGGTGGAAGATTTTGGCAGCGTGCAGGCGTTCAAGGACGCCTTCAAGACCGCCGCGACCACGCAGTTCGGCTCGGGCTGGGCCTGGCTGGTGCTGGCGCCGGATGGCAAGCTGAAATGCACCAAGACGCCGAACGGCTCCAACCCGCTGGCGACCGGCGAAGGCCGCGCGTTGCTCGGCTGCGACGTCTGGGAACACTCCTACTACCTCGACTTCCGCAACCGCCGTCCGGACTATGTGCAGAACTGGCTCGACAACCTCGCCAACTACGAGGCGATCAGTCTGTAAGCTGCCGCGAGGCTGGATGTAGAAACGGGGCTGAAGCGCGGGGTGTCCCGCGCTTCAGCCCCGCTTTTTTGACCCGGTCCGAAGTGGATCAGGCTTTGGCCGGCTTGGTGTCGTTGGCTGGGGTAGGCTCGCCCAGCACGGCGGTGATGGTTTCCCGCAGGACCTTCACCTTCACGCCGGTGGCAATTTCGACCTCGATTTCGCTCTGGCCATCCTGCGCCTTGACCACGATGCCGATGATGCCGCCACCGGTGACGACGCGGTCGTTGCGTTTGACGGCGGCGAGGCGGGCTTTCAGGGTTTTCTGCTGCTGCTGCTGCGGGCGAATCAGCAGGAAATAGAAGACCGCGAAGATGAGGATGATAGGCAGGAACTGGCCATAGCTGGCGAAGGTGGAGGAGAAATCCTGGGCATAAGCGGGCGAAATGAGCATTTTGGGTCGGTTCCAGGTTGCGGTCAGATGTCGCGGACCATAGTTTCCGCCCCCCGCACGTCAAGCTTTCCCTGCCGAGATGGAATTTATCGTATGGACCAAGCGTTGTTGACCCGAATTGCCGAGGCGCTGGAGCGCCTGGCCCCGCCGCCGGTGGCGCCGATTGCGTTGGGGGCGGCGGATGCGTTTGTCTGGCACCCCGAACCGGGGGTGTTGCAGCCGGTGCCGGTGGTATCGCGGGTGGAAATCGATCTGCTGCTGGGCATTGATCGGGCCAAGCAACTGGTGTTGGACAACACGCTGCGCTTCGCCCAGGGGCTGCCGGCGAATAACGCGATGCTGTGGGGGGCACGCGGCACCGGTAAATCCTCGCTGGTCAAGGCGGCCCATGCGGCGGCCAATGCGCGCTGGCCAGGCAGCCTGGCGCTGATCGAAATCCATCGTGAGGATATTGCCGGGCTGACCGGGTTGCTGGCGCGACTCCGGGGCGAAACCCGGCGCTGCCTGATTTTCTGCGATGATCTGTCGTTCGAGCGGGAGGATGCGGATTACAAGGCGCTGAAATCGGTGCTGGATGGCGGCATCGAAGGGCGGCCGGACAACGTGCTGTTCTATGCCACGTCGAACCGTCGGCATTTGATGCCTCGCGATATGATCGAGAACGAGCGGGCGACTTCCATCAACCCGACCGAGGCGACGGAGGAGAAAGTGTCGCTCTCCGACCGGTTCGGGCTGTGGATCGGCTTTCATAATATCGACCAGGACACCTATTTCGCCATGGTGCAGGCCTATGCCGCCGATCTGGGGCTGCGGATCTCGACCGAGCGGTTGCAGGCGGAAGCGAAGGAATGGACGGTGACGCGCGGGGCGCGGTCTGGCCGGGTGGCGTGGCAGTTCATCCAGGATCTGGCCGGCCGGTTGGGGACGGAAACAACGCCATGAAAATCCCGACGCTGCCGTTCACCGTCACCGACTGGTCGGCGGTGGAACCGACGGTGCATGCCGGGGAGACCGGGCAGGCGCTGTGGCGGACCTTCAATATTGACGATCTGCGGGTGCGCCAGGTGGAGTATTCCGCCGGCTATCTGGCCGACCATTGGTGCGACCGCGGCCATGTGCTGTACGTGCTGGAGGGCGAGTTGGAGACCGAACTGCGCGACGGCAGCCGGTTCACCCTGCTGCCGGGCATGAGCTATCAGGTCTCGGATTTCGGTGACGCGGCGCATCGGTCTTCGACCAAAATCGGCGCGAAGCTGTTTATCGTCGATTGAGGCGCGGCCCGCGCGCCATCGCAGGCGCGCGGGCGTCGGTTAGGATCGGCCGGGGGCGATAAATTCCCACGGGCTGACTTCGGTGGCGATGTCGGTCATCACCTCGATCAGCGTCGGGCCGGGTTCGTCCAAGGCGGCTTCGATGGCCGGGCGGAAACTGTCCGGCGAGGTGACGCGCCAGGACTTCACCCCGAAGCTGGCGGCGTATTGCTGGAAGTCCGGATTATGCAGCCGGGAGCCGGAGACGCGGCCATCGAACAGGCGGGTCTGATCGCGCAGCACGTTGCCGTAGGCGCTGTTGTTGAACACCACCGTGCACAGGCCGATCCCGTGCTGGACGGCGGTGGCCAGTTCGCTGCCAGCGAACAGGAAGCCGCCATCGCCGGTGAGGGAGACTACTTTCTTGTCCGGCGCGCCGACCTTGACCCCGAGCGCGATCGGGAAGCCAGCCCCCAAGGTGCCCTGCCAGCCGGAGGTGACAAAGCCGCCGGAGCGATGGATCGGGTAGCCGAAAATGGCGGTGAAGGCGGATTGGCACACTTCATCGACCACGAAGCTGTCATCCGGCATGACCGCGCGGAGGATGCTGAGGTAATCCATGTGCGGCTGGACCTTTTGGATCGCCTTGCCCACCTCTGCCTTCCTGCGCGTTACCTCTGCCAGCCAGCCGAGTTGCGGCGCGGGGATCGCGGCGACCAGGGCAGCGGTGGCGTCGCGCGCATCGGCTACGATGCCAATATCGGGCTTGCCGCGACGGATTTCCGCCGGGTCGATATCAATGCGGATGCGCTTCTGCCCGGCCGGCGGCGGCCCCCAGCGCCAGCCTGGCGCTTCCAGCCGGGTGCCAATGCCGATCAGCAGGTCGGTTTCGGCCCATAATTTGCCGCCGAGCGCGGTGGTGCCGGCGAGGGGGTGGCGATCATCGAGCACGCCGCGGCCGCTGCGGTGGCTGATCACCGGGGCGCCGAGCAGTTCGGCCAAGGCTTTTACCTCCGCCTCCGCCCCCACGGCGCCGCCGCCGACGAAGATCATCGGCGATTTGGCGGCGCGGATCAGCTTGACGGCAGCGGCAATGCGCTCGGCATCCGGCGTCGGGTTGGGGAAGCGCGGCAGCGGGTCTTGCACGGTGACATCGGCCGAGGTGGTGAACATGTCCCAAGGCATTTCCAGCGCCACTGGGCGCGGACGGCCGGAGGTCATTTCCTGGAACGCGCGGGCGACGAGGTGGGCGGCCTGGGTGGTATCGTCGATCCGCTCCGCCCATTTGACGAAGCCGCGCAGAGTGGCGAGTTGGTCGGGCATTTCATGCAAATGCCCGTGGCCTTGGCCAAGGAAGGCGCTGGGCACCTGGCCGGTGAGGCACAGCATCGGGGCGTTGACGGCATAGCCGGTGAGCAGCGCGGCGCTGGCGTTCAACATGCCCGGACCAGGCACGACGCTGAACACGCCCGGACGGCCAGACGCTTTGGCGTAGCCGAGCGCCATATAGCCGCAGCCTTGTTCGTGCCGGGCGCCGATCAGGCGGATGCGGTTGGACTGCTTGGCCAGCGCGTCGAACAACCCGTAGGTCTGCGCGCCCGGCAGGCCGAACACGGTATCGACGTCATGGCGCAGAAGGCTATCGACGAGGGCTTCACCGCCGGTCATGCGTGGCATCGGACTGTCCTTAGCTGTTGCATAACCGGCTAGACGAAGCGCGGCCCGTTCGCAAGCGGGCCGCACCAACGCAGGGGGGAGTGGTTATTGCGGCGTCACGGTCGGCGGATGGGCCGGCACCATGCCGTGATGCACATCCATCATGCCCTTGCGGTCCCCCGTCATGCCGCGCGGGCCGCGCACATCGGTGAGATGTTCGGCATCCGGGCCGATCTGCTGGGCGATGACCACCTTGCCGAGCAGGCTGGTGCGGCCGAGGCCTTTGACCGAGATGGCTTTGCCAACGGCGAGCGTGTCCGCGAGGCGTTTGGCTTCCGGCGGCGACATCAGGACCTGGCTGCCATCTTCCAGCACCACGCCGTTGGCTTCGCCCCGGGCGTTGTGCAGGCTGGCCTTAACCTTGCCGTTCAGGTCCAGCGCGTCGTGCCCCATCATGCCCATGGGGCCGCCCATCGGATGTTTGCCCCAATGCCCTTCCATGTGGGAGCCACCGGGGGCCGCGCCATGCGGTGCATGAGCAGCGGGCGTGGTTTGGACTGTGATGCCGGTCGCGTCATTGGTGATGGAGGCGGCAGCGATTAGCGGCAGCGCGCGGGCTTTCAGCCCGTGCACGGTAATCGCGTCGCCTGGGCGAACGGCAAAGACCAATTCGACCGAAGCGTTCGGCGGCAGGCGGATTTCGCTACCGTCGGCCAGCAGGAGGCCATCAACCATGCCCATCGGGTTAAGGAGGTACTGGGCCACTTTACCCTTGGTCTCCGGCAATTGCGCCGGGTCGTAAGGTGACGGCTGGGCGATGGCGGCGACAAGGCCGAAGGTCATGCCGGCGAGCAGGGTGGCGGCGAAGAGTTTGGATTTGCGGGCGTTCATCGGGTTCTCCATTGCAGTGGCACGAGCGGCCACCTGCTTATGGATGAGCAAGCCCCGTGCCACAGGCTAACGAATTGAATATGTTGTGTTTGAGATGTAGGAGCGACGATCAGATGTCGGCTTTTCCGACAGGATGTGTCGGGATTTCCGACACATCCAACTCGTAGCGGCGCAATTTGTCGTAAAGGGCCTGGCGGGGAATGCCGAGGCGGCGGGCGGCATCGGCACGATTGCCGCCCGCCGCGTGCAAGGCACGGCGGATCAAGGATTTTTCTAACCGGGTGACGGCGTCCGGCAGAGTTTCGTCCGGCAGGTCTGCAGGCGGCGGTGCCTGCAGGAAGGTGAGATCAGCAGCGTCGATCACCGCGTGCCGGCTCAGTGCCGCAGCGCGTTCCATGGCATTCCGCAATTCGCGAACATTGCCCGGCCAGCTATGTGCCAGCAGCCGCGCGCTGGCGTCTGCGGTGAGCGCGTGCGGGCGACCGTCGGTCTGGGCGAGGAAATGCTCGGCCAGAGGCAGGATATCGCCAGGTCGGGCGCGCAGCGGCGGCAGGCCCAATGGTACGACGCCAAGCCGCCAGTAGAGATCCTCGCGGAAGCGGCCGGCCCGTTGTTCGGCGGCCAGATCGCGATGGGTGGCGGCGAGAACGCGGACGTCGACTGCGACGGGCTTGCCGCCGACCGGCACCACCACGCGGTCTTGCAGCACCCGCAGTAACTTGGCTTGCATGGACAGGTCCATGTCGCCGATTTCATCGAGGAACAGGGTGCCCCCGTCGGCATCGCGAATGCTGCCGCGGGCATCGGCGACCGCGCCGGTGAACGCGCCGCGGACATGGCCGAATAAGGTGCTCTCTAGCAGGCCCGCTGGAATGGCCGCGCAGTTGACGGCAACGAAGGGCTTTTTGGCGCGGCGGCCATGGCGATGAATGGCGCGGGCGACGACTTCCTTGCCGGTGCCGGTTTCCCCGGTGATCAACACGGTCGCATCGCTGTCGGCCAGTAGGCCAATGGCTTTTTGCACGTCGCGCATGGCGGGGGAGGCGCCGACCAGATCCCCTTCCTCGGTTGGCGCCGGCATCCGCACGGCGGCAATGCCGGAGGGGAGCAGACGGGGCAATAGGGCGGCGATTTCCGCGCGGCCAATCGGCTTGGTCAGGTGATCGAAGGCGCCGAGGCGCATTGCCTCAATGGTATTGGCGGCGGTGGCAACTGCGGTGAGAACGGCAACGGGCGGCGGAGCGCGCAACGCGCGGATGCGGCGCAGCACTTCCATCCCGTCCAGCCCTGGCATGCGCAGGTCCAGCAGCACGGCATCAACGGGGGGCTGATCGGCGAGGCGTTGCAGACCGGCATTGCCATTGGCGGCTTCCTCTGCGACATGCCCGAGGTCGCCAAGGGCTTCCGCCAATCCGGTGCGCAAGGCCGCGTCGTCATCAATGATCAGGATGCGCGCCACGGGATCTCCAATACAAAGCAGGCGCCGCTCTCGGTTGGTGCGAGCGTGAGTTGCCCGCCATGGGCTTCGGCCATTTCCCGCGCGATGGCCAGCCCCAAGCCGGTACCATCGGCGCGCCCGGTGACGAAGGGTTCGAACAGGGTCGCACGTAGGGCAGGGGGAACTCCAGGGCCGGTATCGCTGACGGTGAAGCGAAGCCAGCCATCACGATGGGAAGCGGTGAGAGTGATGCGTCCATCGGGCTGTGTGTGCTGGCATGCGTTGCGCAGCAGGTTGTTGAGCGCGAGGCGCATCATGTCCGAATCGAAGGCGACCTGCGACTCGATCGAGTCGATATGCACCGGTGGGTGTTGCGACTCCTCGATAAGTTCGGTGACGAGCCGATGCAGCCATGCTGGGAGACTGACGATTTGCGGCGCAGGGTCGCGCCGGCTGGTCATAGTCAGCAGCGCGGCAACCAGGGCGTCCAACCGGTCGATCTGCCCCAATACTGCTTCCAAAGCCGCTTGGCGGCGGACACTGTCGCCGGCGAGGGCGTTTTCCACGCGCAGGCGCATCGCCGCCATCGGGTTGCGAAGCTCGTGGGCGACCCCGGCGGTCACGCGGCCAAGTGCCGCCAGGCGTTCCCCGGTGGCAAGTTTACTGGCCATTGCCGCTTCGCGCCGGCGTGCCTCCATCAGGCGTTGGCCGCTGGCGTTCAGCGCGGCGACGATGCGGTCCAGATCCGGCATGCCGGTCGGGTCCAGCCTCGGCAACGCCGAGGAGTCCTGGCGCAAATCCCGCTCGATGGCCGCGACGCGGCGATTGTAAGTGACGATGAGGGCCGTAAGCCACGCCGTCGAGCCGACGACGACAGCGAGGAGGACGCCGAGGCCCCATTGGAGCGCATTGGCGCCGGGTGCGGTTTCAAAGCGGGCGAGGGTCCAGGCGGTTAAATCTGGCACTGGGCCGGGGAGTGCACAGGCGCGCAGCAGCATTGGGCCGGTTGGGCTATCGAACGCGACCGGTCCGTTGGTGCCGTCCGTTAATGCTGCCTGCGCGGCCTCGCCGATGGTCGGTTCGGCCGCAGAGGGGGGGCGTCCGGCGAGGGCACCGGCCCCAAGCTGCCAAATGCCGGCAGACACGGCCGCTGGTTCATCACCTGAACTGCGTTGGCTCAGCGCCTCAGCGACCAGCGTCGCCATGTCCCGGCGGAAGCCGACATCCTCAGCCGCCGCAGTGCCACTCAGCCCGGCCCAACCGGCGCTGTAGAAGCTGTAGCGGTCGGCGATGGTCTCACAGATTTGCCCCAGCAAGGCTTGGGTGCGCCAGAGTTGGGCGCTGCTCGATTGGCGGTATAACTGAACGAACAAGACCCCGACGGCCGCTGAGGCCAGCAGCAGCATGATCCAGAGCACAACGAGGCGGGTTCGCAGAGACAACATCGTCGCAAGGTGGGCATTTTGCCGCCGCGACGCCAGCGGATCGGCGGGCATCTTAAAAATAAAATTACCGTGTTGTTCACCTGGTTGAAAGGTATTGATTGTATAGAAATGTTGATTTTGCGTAGGATTAACGTCCGTCGTCCGCAGCGAAACGCACCGCGGTGCAGGTCGTTCAATTGGCGGCTAGCAATGTTGATACCGGCGTGCTCATGCGCCGCGGTTTAATGTGGAGTTAGATGCGGGTGCATGACTGAGCCGACGCCAGATATCCAGGTCGGGGCCAACGCGACGCCAATGGGGGCGTCAGATCGGCTGTTTCTGGTCGGGGCGATGGCGCTGATTTTGGCGTTGGCCATTGTTTGTGGTGTGTTGCTCCATCGCGGCGCGGTTCGGGCAGACCGGCGCGCTGAGGATCTGACGGCCGGGCTGGCTTCGCAATTCTCGTTGAACGCCTTGCGTGTGGTGCAAGCGGTAGATCCGCTGCTGCTTGATGTCGAGATGACGGCGGATGACCTGCGTCTGGGGGCGCAAATTCGTGATCTGCCGACGGTGCGGGCGCTGCTGGCGCTAGATGCGGCTGGCACGGTGGTGGGGTCGTCGTCGCCGGAGTTCATTGGCGCCAGCCTCGGCCAGCGGGACTGGTTTCAAAGCTTGCGGCAAGCATCGCCGCAAGCGCAGCGCGGGCCGGTTCTGGGAGCGCCAGAGCCGGGATGGCTGCCGCATTTGCAGTCGGCTGACAAATCGGCCCAACCAGCCAGACCGAATGGAGACGGGCAGTGGACGTTGCCGGTGGTGCGGCCACGCTGGGTGGATAGTCGGTTTACCGGCGCGGTTGTGGCCCTGGTTGACCCAGAACAACTGGTGCGGGAGGCAGAGCAGATATCGCTCGGATTTGGCGTTGATGTTGCAGTTTTCGCGCCCGACGCGACCCTGCTCGCGGCCTCCGGACACGCGATGGGGGAAATTGGCCAGCGCCAGAGTAACATTCCGCCGTTCCGCGACCTGCTGGCGGCGAAAGCCAATGGTGTGTGGCGCGGCATGATCGGCGATGGGCAGGCGATTGCCGCTTACGCCGCTTTCGCCCAGTCACCCTTTGTGATTGTGGTCAGCCAACGCCTGGCCGCCGCGCGGGCCGACTTTGCCGAGGATGGTGGCCTGTTGATTGGCAGCTTCACCGGGTTGGGCCTGGCGGTGGCGCTGGCTTTGTTCCCGTTATTCCAGCAGGCTCGTACGTTGCGGGTCCAAGGGCAGAAACTGGCCGAGAGCGAGCGCGCAGCCCAGGCCGCCGCGCATGCCAAGCAGGAATTTCTGGCGGCCATGAGCCATGAAATCCGCACGCCAATGAACGGTGTGATCGGTATGACTGGCCTGCTGCTGGACACCGATCAGGACCTGGAACAGCGCCGCTATACCCAAACCATCCAGCATTCTGCAGAGCATCTGCTGACGGTGCTGAACGATATCCTCGATTTCTCCAAGATTGAGGCGCATGCGGTTGAGCTTGAAGCGACGCCCTTCCTGCTGGAGGAGGAACTGGCGACGATTGTCGAACTGTTTGCCCCAACTGTCGCCGTCAAGCAGGTGGAACTGGTTTGCCGCTTAGGGGACACGCTGCCGGCGGGCGTCATCGGCGACCCCGGGCGGTTCCGGCAAATCCTACTCAATATTGTCGGCAATGCGGTAAAATTCACCGAGCAGGGCTGGATTGAAATCACCCTGGATGCGGTTGACGCCCCCCAGACCGATAACCGCATCCTGCTCCGGTGCAGCATTTCGGATACCGGAATCGGCATCGACCCGGACCGGGTGCCGATGCTGTTTGAACGGTTCTCTCAGGCCGATGCCTCGATTTCGCGCCAATACGGTGGCACCGGGTTGGGATTGGCGATTTGCAAGCGGTTGGTTGAGGCGATGGGCGGCGAAATCACCGCCGTGCCGCGCCCGGGTGGCGGCAGCACATTCTGCTTTACCCTTGTCGTCCGTCCGCAACCTGGCCCGGCGCCCGCGGTAACACGTCCGCTGCATGGGCGGCGCTGCCTCGTGGTGGATGATCTGCCGCTGAACCGGGAAATTTTACTGCATCAGCTCACCCGCCTAGGCGCGGAGGCCGAGGCGGCAGAGGATGCCATTGCCGGCTTGGCGCGCTTGCGGACGGCGCGCGAGACCCAGAGGCCTTACGATCTTGTGCTGGTGGATCGGGTGATGCCACTGATGGACGGGATCGCCTTTGCCCGCGCGGTGCGGGCGGAGCCCGAGTTTCGTGGCGCGCATGGTCCGCTGCGGCTGGTGCTGTGCGCCTCCGGCCAACTGGGCCAAAGCCGCGACGGACTGGAGTTGTTCGATGCCCAGTTGCTGAAACCGGTCATGGTGTCGCGGTTGCGGGCATTGGCGGTCATGCTCGATCGGCCGGCACCATTGGCGCCGGTCACCCGTGCCAACGCCAAAGCCCCAGAGCTTGCCGTTCCTGGTCCACTGGATGGGCTGCACCTGCTCCTCGCGGATGACAACGCCACCAATCAATTGGTCACTCGGGCGATGTTGCAACGAGCCGGCGCAACGGTCGATGTGGTGGCGGATGGTGCCTCAGCGGTCGCCGCGATCATGCGGTCCAGCTATGATCTGGTGCTGATGGATGTGCAAATGCCCGGCATGGATGGGCTGGCGGCAACCAGGTTGGTGCGGACGGCCGAAGCGCGCGATGGGGGCAGCAGCCAGCATTGTCGGATCGTTGGACTGACGGCGGCGATTGGCAAGAACTTCGAGGTCGAATGTCAGGAAGCTGGGATGGACGGGTTTCTCAGCAAGCCTTTAACCCGGGATGCGCTCGTGCTCGGCGTGCGCAAAGTGCTGTCCGGACCGCAATCGGTATCCGTCTAGCCACGGTCTACGGCTCCTGCAATGGTGGTGTACCCTGACGTCTGGAAATTCAGTTTGCGGCCTGGGCGGTGTAGGCGTTCCAACGACCAAGAAGGAACCCCACACGATGCCTGACACCCACGATAGGATCATCGACGAGTTGATGGAACAGTTGGTCGCGCAA
>CAITOL010000073.1 GCA_903893975.1 uncultured Rhodospirillales bacterium
GCAGCAAACTGCGCCAGCGGGCGGCGGGAAACAGCGCCGGATCGGCCTGAATGATGTCATGGCTTAAGATGGGGTTCAGCACCGCGCCTGGCTCCGGCAAAATCGCCGCAACCGCTGGTGCCGGCAGGTGCGCCGGCGCGGCCGTGCCAACAAACGTGCCGCCGGCCGGCACCGTATGCAAAAAACCCTCAACCGACAGCCGATCATACGTCACCACTGCCGTCATGCGCGACACGCTATGATGCGCGGCGAAATCGCGCGTCGACGGCATCCGGCTGCCCGCTGGCAAGTCGCCACTCTCGATCAGCGCCCGCAGCTGGGTATAAAGCTGCTGTTGTAACGGCTTGTCACGCTGTAACGTCAGGGGCAACAACATAAGCCCACCTCCATCGCCGGTCGCAGGTCATCGTCGCGCCAACACAACGTGCCGCAGGGCGCCAGCGCTGCACTCGCCCCGTCATCAAGCATCCCTCGCGCCCCCCCACGCTTTCAACATCCAGTTGGCTCCTGGCGGTGACTATTGCGTCAGATAGACGTGCTCCTCATTGATCTAAAACAATTCCCATTCGGCCCTGGCACGCTAGGGATGGCCAAGCGCAATGCTCTTGCGCTTTGTTGCGGTCGCATCGGAGGCTGAATTCGTGCTTAACCTACCTATCTCACCGACTGCGCAATCCGGGACCGCCTCATGATCATCGAAATCGGCCATTTCGCGCTCATCCTCGCGCTGTGCGTGGCACTGTGTCAGGCAAGCATTCCCTTGGTCGGCGTTGCGCGCGGCAACTACGGCGCCATGCTGGTGGGCACCACCGGCGCCCTGGCACAGTTCCTGCTGGTCGGCGTCGCGATGGCGGCTTTGATGCATGCCTACGTGACCTCGGACTTTTCGGTTATCAACGTAATCGAAAACAGCCACACCGATAAACCATTACTTTACAAAATCACCGGCGTTTGGGGCAATCATGAAGGCTCCATGCTGCTTTGGGTGTTCATGCTTGCGCTGTGTGGCGCCGCGGTCGCCAGTTTCAGCAACAATCTGCCCCCAGCCCTGCGCGCCTTGGTGCTGGCGGTGCAAGGCATGATCGCGGTCGGCTTTCTCAGCTTCATCCTGCTCACTTCCAACCCCTTCCTGCGCACCGCCGCCCCGCCGGCGAACGGCCAGGGGCTGAACCCGGTGCTGCAAGACCCTGGCCTGGCCTTCCATCCCCCCTTCCTCTATCTCGGCTATGTCGGCTTTTCCGTCAGCTTCGCCTTTGCCGTCGCCGCCCTGATCGAAGGCCGGGTTGATGCCGCCTGGGCGCGCTGGGTCCGCCCTTGGGCGCTGGCATCGTGGTGCGCGCTCACCGTCGGCATCGCGCTCGGCAGCTGGTGGGCATACTACACCCTCGGCTGGGGCGGCTGGTGGTTTTGGGACCCGGTGGAAAACGCCTCCCTCATGCCCTGGCTCGCCGGCACCGCGCTCATCCACTCCTCCATCGTGGTTGAAAAGCGCAACGCGCTGAAAAGCTGGACCATCCTGCTGGCCATCATCACCTTCTCGCTCTCCCTGGTCGGCACCTTCCTGGTCCGCTCCGGCGTGCTGAGCTCGGTGCACGCCTTCGCGGTAGACCCGGCGCGCGGCATGTTCATCCTGCTGCTGCTCATGGTCGCCATCGGCGGCTCGCTGCTGCTGTTCGCCCTGCGCGCCC
>CAITOL010000074.1 GCA_903893975.1 uncultured Rhodospirillales bacterium
GGCGCAGGGGCGGCGGCAACGGCCACCACCGGCGCCGGGATCACCGCGACGGACAGCGGCGGCAATGTGGGGCCGGTAACTCGGCGGGCGGCCGGCGGTCGGGCCGCAGCACCCGCACCATCACGGCGGATCGGCGACGGACGGGCCGGCAGGTTCAGGCGATGCGCCTTGCCCACCACCGCATTCTTGGAAACCGACATACGGCGGCCGATTTCGGCGGTGGACAGGCCCTCGGCCCAGAGTTCACGCAACCGCGCGATCGTCTCGTCATTCCACTCCATATCGTAGGTCTCCCGGCCAACTGCTACCAGATACGGTAGACAAATTCGGGCGCGGGTCAATCACGGAGTCGGCGGGAGACGCAATATGTTGTGGAAAACTTATCCACGGCAGCAAAACCTAGCGGTCAAACCGAGGTCTCAGAACAACAAGCCCTTCTTCAGCATTCCGTGGATGCCTTTTTCGCCATTGACGGTTTGCGTGACTCGGAAATCGACCGCCAGCGAGCAGAATTGATACGCCTCTTCTCGCGACAGATTGCTGCGCCCGCAAATAAAGTCGATCATTTGCCGCAACGCCTGCTGCATCGCCTGGTCCAGGTCTTCGTGCATGCCCATGGTGATGAAATGCGTCGGCGTTTCCGCGCGCGGATAGCTCAGCACCGGCTCCGCCCCAGCCCGCTTGTGCAGCACCAGGGTGAAGGTGCCGGTCAGGCAGATTTCCAGCGCGTTGATGCACACCTCGCCATCGCCTTGCACGCCATGGCCGTCCCCAGCCGAGAACAGCGCGCCCTTGGCGTGCACCGGCAGAAACAACGTCGTGCCGGCGGTCAGTTCCTTATTGTCCAGGTTGCCGCCATGCTCGCGCGGCTGGATGGTGGAAATCGTGCCATAGGCCGGCGGCGGGGCCACCCCCATCACGCCAAAGAACGGCGCCAGCGTCAGTTCCACCCCATACGGCATCCGGCAGGTGCCGCGGGCACGGTCAACCGGAATATGGGTGAGAAAGGGTGCCTTGAAGTCATGCGGCAAGGTGCCCGCCAGCGGGCGGAAGCCGCAAAACCCCCAATCGGCGCCAAGCTCGATGCGGTCGATCCGCACTTCCAGCATATCGCCCGGTTCCGCCCCCGCCACCGCCACCGGCCCGGTGACGATGTGCCCACCGGCGCGTGGCAGGTTGGCGGCATGGATCGCCGCCAGCGCCGGGGGGATTTTCAGGCCAGACTCGGGCGCGGGCATCACCTCAGGCGAGCCAGACACGCATTCCAGCACCACGCTATCGCCCGAAGCGACCGTCAACACCGGTGCGTAGGACGAAGAGAAGGTGCCCCACCGCACGGTTTGCGGTGTGGCGGCAACGTGATGGAGGGCCATGCCCGGCTCCGCAGGTTTAGCCCTGATGGGCGTTCGTGGTGCTGGTGGTACCCGCAGATGCGCCGGGGCCGGAAATCGTGCCCTTCGCCTTGTCCGCCGAGGCTTCCATGGACGCATCGCTATCGTCGGCCATGTTCTTCTTGAACGACTTCAGCCCTTTGGCGAAATCACCCATCACACCGCTGATTTTCCCGCCGCCGCCGAACAGCAACAGGATAACGCCCAGAACGACGATCCAGTGCCAAATGCTAAAACTACCCATAACGCCCTCCCATCCGGGGTCGCCCCCGATGACCTATTACCGGGTAGGACATGGCGCGGCGCCGCGCGGGATGCAAGCGATGTTTCGTGACAGACGGCCCCGTCAGGCGTCAGGGCGGCTCAATTTTCCAGAAACATCCGCCAGAACGCGGCCAGATTGTCGAACCCGACCAGCACATAAATGGCGGGCACAGCGACAATCAGCACCAGCCAGATGATAATGGCCAGTGCTACGCCCAAGCCGGAGCCGCCACCAGGTCCCGCCATGCTGTGCCCTCGTCCTTGCCATCGAAACATCCCAAAATCGAGAACATCGCGATAAAAAGACAGGGCGAAGTATAGGTCCGAGTCGTTAGACGTTGAAGCGGAAAAGCAGCACGTCGCCGTCTTTGACCACGTATTCCTTGCCTTCAACCCGCATTTTGCCGGCTTCCTTGGCGCCCTGCTCACCACCAAGGCCGACATAGTCGTCATAGGCGGTGGTTTCGCAGGCGATGAAGCCACGCTCGAAATCGCCATGAATGACGCCAGCGGCGGCCGGGGCCTTGGTGCCCTTCACAATCGTCCAGGCCCGGGTTTCCTTCGGGCCGACGGTGAAATAGGTGATCAGGCCCAGCAAATCGTAGCCGGCACGGATCACCCGATCCAGTCCGCTATCATGCAGGCCAAGCCCTTCGAGGAATTCGCCCCGGTCCTCATCCGGCAGCTGCGCCACCTCGGCCTCAATCGCCGCGGAGACGATCACGTAGCGGGCGCCTTCCGCAGTCGCGCGCGCGGCAACGCGTTCGGAGAAAGCATTGCCGGTCGCCGCCGCGCCTTCTTCGACGTTGCACACATACAGCACCGGCTTGCTGGTGAGCAGCTGTAGCCGACGTACCGCCTCCTCCTCCCCTTTCGGGATCGCGGTGCGGGCAGGGCGGCCTTCGGTCAGCGCGGCGATGATCGGTTCCATCAGCGCCACCTGGGCGATGCTTTCCTTGTCGCCGCCGCGCGCTTTTTTCTGCGCCGCGACCAACCGCTTTTCCAGACTGTCGAGGTCGCAAAGCATCAATTCGGTTTCCACCGTTTCGGCATCGCGAATCGGATCGACACTGCCTTCGACATGGGTCACGTCGCCATCTTCAAAGCAGCGCAACACATGGATGATGGCGTCAACCTCGCGGATATTGCCCAGGAACTGGTTCCCCAACCCCTCGCCCTTGCTGGCGCCACGCACCAGGCCGGCGATATCGACAAATTCCAGGCTGGTCGGCAGAATTTTCTGCGACTTGCCGATTTTGGCCAGCATCGCCAGACGCGGGTCCGGCACCGCGACTCGGCCGACATTCGGCTCGATGGTGCAGAACGGATAGTTGGCGGCCTGGGCGGCAACCGTTGCGGTCAACGCGTTGAAAAGCGTGCTCTTGCCGACATTCGGCAGACCCACGATGCCACAATTAAAACCCATCAGTTCTGTTCCCGCGTCAGCAGTGCGACTTTCGTCATGAAATCTTCTGGCTTACCCGCTGCCAGCAATGGTGCAGCATCCGCCACGCCGTCCAGGGTTGGCAGCAACCAATCCATGTCCACCTTGGCAAAATCGCCCAACACGTAGCCGGTGACCCGGGCTTTGTCGCCGGGATGGCCGATGCCCAGCCGCACCCGCCAGTAATCCGGCGTGCCCAGCATGCGGTCCATGCTGCGCAACCCGTTATGTCCCGCCGCGCCACCACCGCGCTTAACCCGAATTTTACCGGGTGCGAGGTCGAGTTCGTCATGCCAGGCGGTGATATCGTCCGGTGGCAGCTTGAAGAAGGCGGCTGCCGCCTGCACGCTTTCACCCGACAGGTTCATGTAGGTGAGCGGCTTGAGGGCGAGGACTTTCTGGCCACCTATCGTGCCCTCAGCCACCAAGCCCTTAAAGCGTTGCCGCCACGGGCTGAACCCGTGGCGGATCGCGATCGTATCCAGCGCCATGAAACCGATATTGTGGCGTTGCCTGAGCATCCCCGGCTCCGGGTTACCCAGTCCGACCCACAGCTTCATCGCGCCCGTCTCCTAAGCGGGGACTACTTCTTTTTAGCGGCGGCCTTGGCCGGGGCCTTGGTTCCACCCGCCGCACCTTCGGCCGGCGCATCCGGCATCTTGGTCGGCGGCGCGACGGTGGCGATCACGAAATCGCGATCCTGGATCACCGGGCGGATACCATCGGTGCCCTTCAGGTTGGACCAGCGCAGGTTTTCGTTGATGTCCAGCGCGCCGAGATCGGCGTCGAACTGGTTCGGCACGTTGTCCGGGTCCACGAAGCATTCCACGGTGTGGCGCACCACGTTCAGCATGCCACCGCGCTTAATGCCGGGGCTGATGCCTTCGTTGCTGAAATGCACGCTCACGGCGATGCGCATCATTTCACCAGCCGCGAGGCGCTGGAAATCCGCATGCTCGATCGCATCCGTCACCGGGTGGCGCGACACGTCGCGCAGCAAAGCGCGGGTGGTCTCATCGCCGACCTTGATTTCATACAAACGCGACCGCCAGCCGGCGCGATGCAACTCACGCAGCACCACTTTGGGTTCGACGGAAATCATCGTCGGCGCGGCTTTGCCGCCATAAATCACGGCTGGGACCTTGCCCTGCCGGCGAGTCGCACGTGCTGCCCCCTTACCTGCACGCTCGCGCGCCTCGGCCTCGATCGTCACAACATTGGCCATAGTTCGCTCCTGCGAAAATGATAATCGCCGGCCTCCAGGGGTGCCGGCGAGCGCGGGCATGTAGCCTAATGCGCCGCCAGCGACAAGGGAGAAGGCGGATTTCTGCGCTGGAACCAGCAATGACGGGCGCGCGCGCCGGTCATTGCTGCTGCCAGCCGGCAAACAATCGGGCCGTTGCGAAGCCTAGGCGTCCCGCACCGGCCAGCCGAAGAAGTCCTGCTTGTCGCGGATCATGTTCTTGGCCAGCACCATGCGATGGATTTCGCTGGCGCCGTCCACCAGCCGCGCCTGCCGGGCGTAGCGATAGACCCATTCGACGATGGTGTCCTTCGAATAGCCGCGGGCGCCAAGCAATTGCAGCGCGGTATCGGCCGCCTTCTGCAACGCGTCGGCCACCACAACCTTGGCGATGGACACTTCCTTGCGCGCGAAATCGCCCTGATCCAGCGTCCAGGCCGCATGCATGGTCAGCAACCGGCCCATCTGAATTTCCATCCCGGCCTGGCCGAGCATGGTCTGCACGCTTTCATGGTCGATCAGCTTGCCGCCGAAGGATTTGCGCTGGCTGACATAATCCTGAGCAATTTCAAGGCAACGCCGCGCCAGGCCGAGCCAGCGCATGCAATGGGTCAGCCGCGCCGGGCCGAGGCGGATCTGCGTCAGCTTCAGCCCGTCCCCCACCTCCATCAGCCGGTTTTCGTCGGGGATTTCCAACCCCTCGAACGCCAGTTCGCAATGCCCGCCATGCTCTTCCGGCCCCATGATCGGGATGCGGCGCACGATGCGCCAGCCCGGCTGGTCGCGGTCGAACATGAACGCCGACAGCCCCTTGCGCGGATCGGGCGAGGTGCGCGCCATCAGAATGAAGTGCTGTGCGGTTTCCGCCCCGGTGCTGAACCATTTATGGCCGTTGATCACCCAGCCGGTATTGGTGCGCCGCGCCTCGGTCTTGGTCAGCGACGGGTCAGAGCCGCAGCCCTCCCCGTCCTCGTCCATCGGCTCGGTCATGATGAAGGCGGAGTTGATCTTGCCGTCGATAATCGGTTGCAGCCAGCGGTCCTGCTGCGCCGGCATGCCGACCTGGCTCAGCACACGCATGTTGCCGTCGTCGGGGGCGGCGGAGTTGAAGCAGACCGGCCCGAAGATAGAGCGGTTCATTTCTTCGAGCAGCACCGCCTGATCGGCCATCTTCAAGCCGCCACCGCCGCGTGCCACTGGGGACTGGATAGCCCAGATCCCCATCGCCCGGGTTTCCTTGCGCAATTCGGTCAGCAACCCGTGCCGGATATTCTCATGCGCATCATAGCTCGCCGGATCGCTTTCCAGCGGGATCAGCCGATCGTTGACGAAAGCCCGGACGAGCTTGCGCTTGCGCTCCAGTTCCGGTGACAGCGAGAAATCCATGGCGACGTCCTTCTTGGCGGCGATAAAGGGGGGAGAAGGAAGGCAGGAAGGTCTTCTTTGTTTGAAAACAAAGAAGCAAAAAAACTTTAGGACTTCCTGGCCTGCGGCGTACTCTCACTGGGGAGATTACGCCGCAGGCCAGGAACAGATGAAGTTTTTTTGGTTCTTTTTGTTCACAAAAAGAACACCTTCCTCACCCAGTCAGGTCGGCGACAGCATATGGATCACCCGGCCGGCCAGCTTGTCGCGGGTTTTCGCGCCATAAGCCGCCATATGCGCGGACGCACCATGCGCGGCGAGGTCGGCGGCGGTTTCCCATTTTTCGATCACGACAAACGTATCCGGGCCAAGCCGGGTTTGCACCGCGCCCATGCCCTCGGCATCAATCGCCGGGGCGTATTCGATGCAGCCCTTTTCGGCATGCACGGCCGGCATATTGGCGCGGAAATCCGCCAGCACCTCCTCACGCAGGCCCGGCTTGGTGGTGATGATGGCGAGCACGTGGATCATGGAACATCTCTCCCGTTGATATTAGCTCGCGGGAGCCTAGCCGCCCGGGTCGCGCTAGGGAAGTTGCCCGGTCAGCTGGTGGATGCGCTTGGTGAAGGCGGCGATGTGCAGCTTGTTGTCCAAATGCTTCTCGGCATAGCGCCGCGCCGCCAGCCGCAGCCTCGCATTCAGCTTGGTATCCTCCAGCAGCAGCAGGATATTTTCCGCCAGCATGTCGGAGTCGAGCTTCGGGCTGAGAATGCCTGTCTTGTTGTGGGTGACGAACTCACTGACCGCCGGAATGTCGGTGGCGATGATGGCGCAGCCAATCCCCATCGATTCGCGCAAAGACCACGAGGTGACGAACGGGTAGGTCAGATACACATGCGCGTCGGAGCGCTGCAGGATTTTCAAATACTCGTCATACGGCACCTGGCCGGGCATCAGCACCCGGCTGGCATCGTATTTCCCCGCCAGATCGCGCTGGAAATACTCCCGCCAGCTCATATCCGCATGGCGCGGACCGTAGCTGACATCGTCCCCACCGATCATGATCACCTTCACATCCGGCCGGGTGCGCATCAGCTTCGGCAGCGCGCGCAACATGGTGTGCACGCCGCGATAGGGTTCCAGATTGCGCGCGACATAGGTCACCAGCCGATCCTTCGGCGTGACTTTGAATTTGCCCACGGTCAGGGTTTTGCTGCGCACCGCCGGATCGGGCTTGCAGGTGTCGAGGTTCACGCCCTCGGTCAGAATTTCGATATCCGGCTGAAACCACTCCGGGTAGCGCGAATGCTGCCAGCGCGTCGGCGTCTGGCCGTGCTGCTTCAGGCTATAGGCCAGCAGGTTGATGGTGTTCATCGCCCGGATATGCGCGCCGATTTCCGGTTGGGTGGGGAATTCGGCGTCAAAGCCGATGTCCTGGCCGTCGCGGTTATAGAAAAACTCGAAATAGCCGAGCAGCGGCACGCCGGGCCAGACATCGACCAGATGCAGCGTTTCGCCCCAGCCGTGATGGCCGATGATAATATCCGGCACGAAGCCGAGCGACTTCAGGTTGCGGGCAATCCCCAGCACCTTGTCCGCCCGTTTCAGCATCATGTCGTAATCGGCGCCGTTCGGGTGCATCGCCCCGGTACCGGGAACCGGCGCCTCATAAATCGCCCGCCGTACGCCCGCCATGGTGCTGGGGGACGGTTGGGAGATGAACATCACCTCATGCTTCCCGGAGGCGACCAGATGCTTGAGGATGTAGAGGTACTGGCCCGGAAAGTTCTGATGAACGAAAAGAAATTTCACGCCGCGATCCTACACGCCCCGAGACTACACCCCACGCCGATCAGCGCTTCTTCGCCGCCGGCTTGGCTTTCACCGCAGCTTTGGGCGCAGCCGCTTTGGGCGCGGCTTTAGCCGCAGCTTTCGGCGCCGGTTTTACCGGGGCGGCCTTCGAAGGCACCGGCTTCGCAGGCGCTGCCTTGGCGGCGGGCTTTTCCACCGGCTTCGGTGCCGCGCCGCGCTTGTGGATGATGATTTGGAACGATTCGAGCGGCGCCAGGCTCTCCGCCTCACACGCCTCACCCGCCGGAACCGGGCCAATGGCGGTGCCATCGACGAAGGTGGCGGAGTAGCTGCATTCATGGGTCTGCGCCGCCGCGCCACGCAGCCGCAGCCGCAGGCCGAGCACCGGCAACGCCATGCCCCGGCTGCCACAGAACTGCCCGCCTTCCGCCCAGGGCGACAGCCACCCGCGGCCCAGCACCGCCTGGTATTCGATATCGGCCGGCAGCACATCCTGCGTCGGCGCGACGGCGAACCCTTCAATCCAGGCGCGGCTGCCTTGCTCGCCAATCCAGTCGCCCAACATGCACCCCACGTCGCCGCGGCCCTGGATATGCGCGATCATGTCCATCGCCTTGCGCATTTCCGCCGGCACCGTGGGCGCCGAGGCCGGGGCAACATGCGCGGCGGCCGGATTGGCAGGCGCCGGGTTGGCCGGCGCGTCCGCTGTGGGCTCCACCAGTTGGCGCACCTGCAAATTCGGCGCGCCGTCGCTGGCGTTCTTGCTCTGGTAGATGGTGACCATGATCTGCGCCGGGCCTTCCGCCACGCGCACCAGGGCAGCGTCACCGGTCGCGGTCAGCCAGCCATCCTCCCGAAAGCCGCGAATGCTGACCATATCCGGCCGGCCGGCCGGGCCGGGCGCGACCGTCAGCCGCACCCCGGGCAGGCCCAGCGCCGCATCAGCACCCGCTACCGGCAGGCTGACGACGCAGAACAGGCCGGTTTCCAGCGTCATCATATGCGCCGTCACGCGCAGATCGTCGATCTGCGGCTGGGCGGGGCGTTTCGGCTCGGCGGCGGCGCGGGCAGGCATTTGCGGGGGCATCGGGCACTCACTGTGTTCGGGGGCACTGAAGGTAAGGGGCAGCAAAAATCCGGTCTGGCGATGGCAGCGTAACGGTCAGCCGGCATCTCACCGACAATGTCTCAACATTAAACAATTACAATAACAAGCATACAAAGATGATCACGTGATGACCCCTCAGATGTCAAACGTCAACCGCATCACCCGGCGGAAATTTACCGTTCAAGGCTTAACAGCGTGTTATTTATGGTAGCTGGCGGCAGGCCGAGCGGCAGCACCCAGCCTTGTCCCTGGCTGCGAATGCGCTCCGCCTGCGCGCCGATATCGAAGGCAACCACCGGCAGGCGGGCCTGCCAGGCGACGGTCAGCGCGAAGCACCAGGTCTCCGGCCAGATCGACGGCAGCCAGGCAAGCTGCGCGCCCTGGGCCGCGGTCAGCGCGATGGCCTCCGCCTCCTCATACCGGCCGGTGACGAACACGCGCCCGGTCTGCAACAGGCGCTGATCGTCCATCGAGTGGCCAACCAGCACGAATTCCAGCGGCAGATCGCGGGCCGCCGCGTCGCGGGCGCACTCCAACACCACGTCGTAGCCTTTCTCCGCCCCGATCGCGCCGACGATGCAAACCCGCCGCCGGCCGCCAGCGGCGGGCACCTGCACCTCAGGGATGTGTCTGTCATCCTCCAGCGCCTGCACCACCGGGGCGATGCCCGGAAAATGCCGGCGCAGCCGCGCGGCGGCATCGGCGGACGGCGCCACGATCCGCCGCGCCGCGGCCAGATCGTTGGCGGAACGGGCGCGCAGCGAGGTGGGGGCGATATCCTCGATAATCGTCCGGCCAGCGTCAGCAATGCAGGCGTCGCACACTGCGGGGTTGGCCGGCTCCCCGCAATAGCGGCGCTCCGGGCCGAACAAGGTGATGCGCGGGCAATACATCGCATAGTCGTGCACGTGGTAATCCACCGGCACCT
The DNA here is from genome assembly GCA_903893975.1 of uncultured Rhodospirillales bacterium. Taxonomy (GTDB): domain Bacteria; phylum Pseudomonadota; class Alphaproteobacteria; order Acetobacterales; family Acetobacteraceae; genus CAITOL01. Next base: position 9,556 of record CAITOL010000074.1, read on the forward strand.
GCAACAACGCGGCCAGGCGCAGCACCATGTGGTTATGCCCGAGCAGGTGATGCACTTCGAGCGCGGTGACCCCGTCCGCCCGCAGCAACTCGGCCAACGCGTCCAACTCCCCCGGCACCTGAAAGCGCAGATTGGGGGTCAGCGCCTGATCATCGGACAGCGCGCAGAGATCCGGCACCAGCACGCCGGTCGCCGTGCGCGCCGGGCGCAGCACAATCGGGCGGATTCCAGCCGCGCGCAAAGCGGCGCAGCGGGCCGCGATCACCCGCTCCACCCCACCGCCATTGTCATGCGTCACCAGCACCAGCGCCTGGCGCGCTTTCACCGCCCGGGCACGCCCATCGCGCCAGCGCACCCGGTCGAGCCGGCGGCGCGCCTCGGCCAGCGGGTCGGCGCGTTCAAAGGCGGCGATCAGCGCGTGATAGCCGGGGTGCAACGCCTCCAGCACCGCCAGATTGCGGGTGATCAGCGCCTGGGCGCTGGCGCCAAAGGTCTGCCCGCCGAGATGGGCGACGTAAACCCCGGGGGCGCCGACATGGCGCCAGCCGAGATGGCGGGCACGCAAGCAGAAATCATTTTCCTCGCCATAGCCCTGAGCAAAAATATCCTCGCGCAGCACGCCGGTGGCTCGCAGGCATTCATGGCGCAGATAAAGGCAGAAGCCGACGCCGGTCGGGACATCGACCGCAACGCCCGCATTGGCGCTGGCGGCCTGGCGGGCAATGCGCGCCAGTTCAGCCCCGCGCAAAATCGGATTGGCATATTCCGGCGCCGGGGAAACCTTGGGGTAGCTGAGGATGCTGGCATCGTTGGAAATCGGCGTGGCGCTGCCGATATCGGGGCTGGCATGCACCACCGCGCGCAGCGCCTCAAGCCAGCCGGGCGTGACCTCGGCATCGCTATTCAGCAGCACCATGTCATGCGGTTTGCCAAGCCTGCCAGCCGCCCGCAGGCCCGAATTCGCCGCCGCCGGGAAGCCCCGATTCTGCGGGTGGCGGATCAGGCGGATGCGCCGGGCGCGCTTCAACCCATTGAGCCAGCCCGCCAGCATCGGATCGGGGGAGGCATCGTCGACCACCACCACCACGGTGCCGGCCGGCACGGTGGCAAACACCGCCGCGAGGCAGGCTTGTGTTACCTCCCGCCCGCCATAAACCGGAATGACCACCGCAACCGGGCGGTCCGGGTCGGCCTTGGCGCTCGCGGGCGGGCCAACGAGGTTGGCGGGCACGCTGGCCAGCGCCAAAGCCGGCACATCCGCGGCTGGCAGGCGCAAGGGCCAGGCGCTGGCCACCGCCTGCGCCGCCGCCTGCGCCAGCCGGGAGGCTGCCAGCGGGTCCACCGGGCTGCCCGGCAGGTCGCGGCCATCGCTGGCGCGCACATGCACCGGCATCGGCAGGGATGCGAGGTCCGCCGCCGGGATCTGCAACACGCGACGGCGGTGCAGGCTTTGCACCACCGTGCGGTCCGGCGTATCGGCCAGAACGGTGAAATGGCGGCGGCCATCCGGAGCACATACCGCCACCACCGGGTCGCAATCCGGATCGCCGGGATACCAGATCCAGCCGGTCAGCCCGCCATCCTGCACCGCCACCGTCGCCTCGCAGCGGCGCATCGCGGTGAGGGAGAGCGGGCTGCCGAGCAAATCCGTGCCACCGGAGGTCACGCGCAGCGCCACACCCTCGGTGTCCGGCTTCGGGGCGGCATTGACCGCAAGCCGCGCCGCCGGGCGCCAGGCTTTGCCATCCAGCGCCAGGGCATATTTGCCCGCCGGGTCCGCCAGCCGGACTTCCACCCGGCCATCGGCACGCAGCCCACACCAGCCGGGATATCCCGCCGCCACGGCAATTTTGTCGGCCACGGCGGCGAAACCGAGATCGTCGGGCAGGCGAAACGCGGATAACGCCCGTTGCAAAGCGGCCGCCGCGTCCATCGGCGCACCGGCATCGTGCCGGGCATTGGCCAAGGTAATCCACGCTTCCCGCCCCGCCCCGGCTTCCGCCACATCCTGCAACACAGAGGCGGCCGCGTCGGCCCGGCCCTGGCGCAGCCAGGTCACGCCCAGCATCAGCCCGATCGACAGGTCTTGCGGCGCCAGGCGATGGGCGCGGTCGAACCAATTGGCCGCATCCGCCACCCGGTCCGCCAGCAAGGCGGCGTTGCCGGCCTGGAACGCGGCCAGCGCATCCTGCGCCACGCTCATGCGCCGGCCCTGAACGGCGGCTGCCGGGTCACGCGGCGGCCACGTCGGTTCCGGTGGTCACGTCAGGGGGAACGTCATCCGTCGGCAGGCTCGCAAGATCGGCGGTTACATCGACCCCGGCCGCCTGCGCCCGTTCAAACCACATGCGCGCCTGCGCAATGTCGAGGTCACCGGCCAGGCTGCGGGCGAGGTAGCGCCCAAGCATTTGCTGGGCGATGCTGTGCCCGCGTTCGGCCGCCATGCGGAACCAGTGTTGCGCCTTGGGCCGATCCCACGGCACGTCATGCCCGCCGCCGAGCAGGGCGCCCATGGCGAACATCGCCCCGACATGGCCACCAGCGGTGGCGGCTTTCTCGAACAAGGCCAGCGCTTCGGTATGGTCGCGGGTGCCGCCGCGGGCGCTGATCAGCATTTCCCCCAGCAGCACCTGGGCATCGGTCAACCCGGCATAGGCGGCCTTGGCGATCCAGATCTGCGCCTCGGCGGGGTTGGCGGTCATCCCGCGCCCATCGAGCAGCATGCGGCCATACCAATATTGCGCGTTGACCACGTTTTCCGCCGCCCGGCGCAACCAGATCGCGGCTTCATTGTCATTGCGTTCAACGCCGAGGCCTTCGGCCAGGCAGACGCCGTAGTTATAGGCGGCGATGGCGTCACCGCTGGCGGCCGCCTGTTCGAACCATTCGCGGGTGCGGATGGAATCTTCCGTGGTAGCAGCGCCCTTCATCACGAGCCCGGCCAGATCGTGCTTGGCCTGCTCTTCACCAGCCTCAGCGGCGCGGCGGATCCAGATGGCCGCTTCCGTCGGGTCCCGATGCACGCCGGCACCGGTGAGGTACAGCAAGCCCAGGGCGCGGGAGGCCGCTTTGTGCCCTCCTTCTGCGGCGCGGCGATACCACATGGCCGCTTCGGCGTGGTTGGGCGGCAAGTCGCCACCACGGGCATACAGGTCGCCCACCATCGCGGCGGCATCGGGATCGCCTTGCAAGGCGGCGCGACGCAGCCAGGATTCGCCATCGACCAGATCTGCCGGCACCGCACGGCCTTGCATCAGGGCGACACCGTAGCGGGTTTGCGCGGCCCGCAGGCCGAGTTGGGCGGCGTCCCGGAAATAACGCACCGCCTTGGCGCCGTCCTGCGCCATGCCGTGGCCGTTATCCGCCAGCACGCCGACCAGATAGAGCGCGGTGGCCAGCTTGGCCTCCGCCGCCCGCACCAGCAGCGCAGCGGCGGGGCCATATTCCTCCGGCCCCTTGGCCTTGCGCATCAGCGCCAGCGCGTAGCCCAGGCATCCCTGCGGGCAATCGGCCTCGGCCGACAAACGGTAGAGCCGCTCGGCCTCGTCAAGGTCGCGCAGGTCCTCCGGCCCGGAGGTGAGCACGAAAGCCAGCAGCGCCTGCCCGTCGGCGGAGCCTTGTTCGGCGGCTTTGCGCGACCACAGCACGGCTTTTTCAAAATCGGGCTGCGCGCCCTCTACCGCCGCGAACAAGGCCGCAGCCGGGCGCCCGCCCACCAACGCCGTGGCCTCACTCGCCGCACCCGCCGCCCCGGTCAACGAACTGGCCAAAGCCGGGATGCCGCGAATATATAGCGCCGCGAGCATGGATTGCGCATCCGCCAACCCCTGCGCCGCCGCGCGTTCCAGCCAGCGCGCGCCCTCGGCGGCACTTGGCGGCACACCACGCCCCTCAAGATAGGCGCGGGCCACCAGGAACTCGGCTTCCGGCAGGCCGGATTGCGCCGCTTGCGCCAGCAATGGGAAGGCTTCGGCGGGCTTGTCGGCGGCCAGCAGTTTCTTGCCGGCCTTCAACTTGCCAGTGGCTGAGCCAAGCCAACCGGACACGGCGCCGATTAAACCGGACATCGGCTCAGCCCCTCGTGCACAGGATGCGGATGCGCCTCACGGCTCGCGCATCCCTTCGGAGGCGACCGGAATGACCCGGGCGAAGATGTAGCCCATCAGCGTGCGCTTGCCGACTTTAACATCGGCGATCACCGGCATACCCGGCGTCATGCGGAAACTGGCCGGCAGGTCGTGCAGTTTGACCTCGTCCATCGAAATGCGGGCGCGGAAGAAATACTGCCCCGGCCCATCATCCTGGTTCTGCGGCCGCCCACCGGTTTTCACCCGGTCCGCATTCGGGTTACGGAAGCTGTCAGGGCTGACCGAGCGGACCACGCCCTCGGCAGTGCCGAACAGCGTGTAGGGGAAGGTTTCGAACTTGATCGTCACCCCATCGCCGACCCCGACATAGCCAGCATCGCGCCCATCGAGAATGGCCTCGACTTCCAGCGGGGAATCGACCGGCACCAAGGTGATGAACTGATCGCCGGACCCCATCACCGAGCCCACATTGACCGGCGCCACGCTCAGCACGATCGCATCGCGGTCGGCGCGCATTTCGACCAACCGGTTACGCAAGCGGGCCTTGTTCAGGTTTTCCTTGGCTTCCGCGAGCTTGCGGCCTTGTTCGGTCAGTTGCTGGGCCGATTCGGTTTTGGCGTTCTGCACATAGGCGTCGCGTTCGGCGGTCATGGCACCGAGGTCGCGCTGATTGCTCTCCACCGCTGCCTTCGCCGTGGCCAAACGCGCGGCCGTGTCGGCATAGGCGTCTTCAGCCTGCAAGCGATTGAGGGCACTGCCAACCTGCAGGCGTTCCAGTTCCCGCCGCTTATCGAGCACAATTTTCGCCAGCCCCAGCCGTTCGGTCAGTGACGTCACATCGCCCTGGGCTTGCGCCACCTTGACCTGAAAACCGTCGATTTTCTGCCGATACCCCTCAATCTTGAACGTGTATTCGCTGCGCCGTTGTAGGTAGATCAGCGCCTGCAACTGGCTCGGCGGGGTGCCATCGCCGACATAGGGCTTGCCGTCACCTTCGGCCTGCAAGCGATCCACCTCAGCTTGCAAACTGGCGACCGAGCTTTCCAGCGCGCCGGCATCGGCGGCGGTAAAGGTCGGGTCCAGCCGCGCCAGCAATTCGCCCTTGCGGACCACCTGCCCTTCCTTGACGTCGATCGACCGCACGATGGAGGTTTCCAACGGCTGCACGACGACGTTGTTGGCAATCGCCACCACCTTGCCGGTGGACGACACCACGCGGTCGATCTTCATGGTGACCATGACGATCAGGGCGGCGAAGAACATCGAGGCGATGATCCAGGTCACGTAGCGCGAGGCAATCGGCACCGGCTTGGCGATCAGCGCCGCGCTGGGCGATTCGAACTCCATCAGCAGCGGCGTCATCTCATCGGCCGAAGGCGCGGCGGCGGCGATGGAATTGCGGTCAGCGGTCATGCGCTGCATGGCATGGCCAGCCCCCATATCCGGCGCAGGCAGGCTCGGCGGCGGGGTTTGCGGGTCCGGTTGGTCAGTCATGATGCGTATCCGTCATGCCCGGCATGGTCGCACCAGAGGGGCGCGGCTGGCGGGCGAAAAGGCGCGTGGGGTGGGTGGTTGCGCGCATGGATCAGGCCCCCTTCGGCAACGCGGTGTGCGACACGTTGGATTTGTAGCTTTCAAGGTGGCGATGCTGTTGCAACCAAAGCTGGCGGTAGATCTGGCAGCGCTCCACCAGCACATCATGCGGCCCGATATCGACCATCTTGCCTTTGTCGAGCACGAGAATGTTGTGGCACTCGGTCAGCGAGGACAGGCGGTGGGAGACGATCATCATCGTGCGGCCATGCGCGATGCGCTGAATATTGGCGTTCACCAATGCCTCGGACTCCGGATCGAGCGCGCTGGTGGCCTCATCCAAAATCAGCAGGCGCGGATCGTGGATCAGCGCCCGGGCAATCGCCAGACGCTGGCGCTGGCCGCCGGAGAGGTTGGGGGAGCCTTCCTCGATCCAGGTTTCGTAGCCGCCCGGCATGCGTTCGATGAATTCCTCGGCGCCGGCCAGGCGTGCCGCGCGCACCGCGTCGGTCAGAGTCAGGCCCGGACGGCCGGAGATGATGTTGTCTTTGATGTTAGCGCGGAACAGGAAGTTTTCCTGCAACACCACGCCGAAGCTGCGCCGCAAATGCGCCAGATTGATCTCACGCAGATCGGTGCCATCAATTTTGATGGTGCCTTCGTATTCGCGGTTAATGCCCTGCAAAAGCCGAGTGATGGTGGATTTGCCAGAGCCGCTGCGGCCCACCAGGCCCAGCATGGTGCCGGCCGGAATTTCAAAACTCACCTTTTCCAGCGCGGGGTTTTTCGAGCCGGGATAGGTGAAGGTGACGTCTTTGAAGGAGATCGCGCCTTCAAATTTCGGCCGCAACCCAGCGCCGGGGGACATGGTTTCCGGCGCGATGTTCAGCACCTGCCCGGCAATGCCGGTGGCGCTGCGCACTTCCTCGGCATCCTCGATCAGCTTGGCCATACTGACCAGCGGTGCCGCAACCCGGCCGCTGAGCATCATAAACGCGAGCAGGCTGCCGACGCTCACCCCGGTGGGGGATACCAGCGCGATATAGGCGCCGACCAGCAGCACACCACGATTGATCATGCTTTCAAACGGGGAGACCAGGGTCTGGCTCCAGTTCGACGTATTGCCAACACTTTGCCGCCAGGATGCGGCATCGGCGGTGCGGCGGTCCCACAACTCGCGTTGCTGCGGCTCCAACGCCAGCGATTTCACCGTGCGGATACCCTGCACACTTTCCGCCAGCACCGTGTTCTTCTGGATCTCCGCATGCAGATAGTTGCCAAAAACCCGGCGCATCGGCTTGAGGAAGGCGATGATGATCAGCGCGATAATCACCGAGCAGGCAACCACCATCCAGGTCAGGATCGGGCTGAGCCAGAACAGAATGGGCAGCAGCACCAGCACCATCACCAGGTCGATCATGGTGGTCATCAGCTTACCGGTCAGGAAGTCCCGGAGCTTACTGATCTGGCCGACCTGATACATGATCGCGCCGGTCTGGGTACGCTCGAAATAATCGATCGGCAGCGCGAGCAGCCGCTTGAACACGTGCAGGCCGAGCTTGGTATCCAGCCTGGTGCCGATGATCAGCATCAACTGCCGGCGGATATAGCCCAGATACATTTCGTAGATGGAAACGAGCACCACGGCGACGCTGATCACCGCGAGCGTGCTGTAGCTTTGATAGGTAACCACCTTGTCGATCACCACCATCACCAGCAAGGCCGGCAGGATGGACAGAAACGACAATACGATGGAGCCGACAAAAATATCGCGCAGGATGGATTTTTCGATCCAGACCAGGCGCGCAACCCATAACAGGCCAAAGGGCTCGTTATCCAGCACCGTGCCACGCTCGGGGCGCAGCAGCAGCACTTCGCCATTCCAGACCTGCGACAGGCGCAGCTCGTCCACCGGAATGCCCTGCGATTCCGGGCCGGCAAGCGGGTCTTTCAGCCAGACCACGTTCCGCGCCGGGTCCGCCCGCACCATCAGGGCCGCACTGCCGTCGTTCAGCAATACCACGACCGGGCCAGCGGCCTGCACGCCCAGCAGGTGGCGCCAGCGGAATTTGGTGCCGCGCGCCCAGAGCCCGACCGAACGCGCCCATTCAACCAACGCCGCCGGGGGGGGAATTTCACCCTGTGGGATACGCAGATCGTCACGATCCAGTTCGATGCCGTGATAGCGGGCAGCCGCCATGACAGCGAGAATGCGCACTTCGAGTGGGCTGGTCGGCGCTGCCGCTTCCGCACGCGGGGCTTCCCGCGAAGACGGGCTTTCAATCGGATCCAAAATCGCTACCTCTGCCTTTTCAACACCGGCACGGCCTGATGAAAGCGACCGTGAACCCGATACGTCGTCCCAATACCCGTGCCGCAGCGCCTTCGCCATGGCAGACACAAATCATCACAGTTCCCGTGACGCTACATCATAGACATGAACCAACTCTGATTAAATAACTCATACCGAATGAACGGGCTCGCTGGCCGGCGGTGGGTGTAACCGGAAGCGGGCGCGAACGAATAAATCGTGCTCTAGCATGGACCGCACAAGAGCAACATCGCGCACATCGGCGATAACGCGCTCGAAATGCGGCACCTCGCCGCGCGCCCGGGCAAAAAACAGGCCGGACAATGCCTGCGCCGCGGGGTCCCGCCCGGTGCCACAGGGGCAGCCGAATGTCTGGCATTTCAGCGCGTTATGCCCAGGCAGCCCGACGAATTGAGCCATTGCCGCCCCAGCGGCGGGCATGATGGGGCCGCGATGGCCATCATACAAAATGGCATCGCCGGGGCCGGCCTCGGCGAGGTCGCCAAACCGCACGGACACACGATCATCAGCGCTCATGCGGCGCAGGCATAAACCGCAGCGGGGCAAATCACAACGGATTTCGACTATACATAAGGATATCTTTATGTCATTTGGCGCACATGGAAGATGTGCTGACCGCCTTACGCGCCTGTGCCGAGCAAACCCGCCTGCGCCTGTTGGCGCTGGCGGCGCGCGGGGCGTTTTGTGTGATGGAATTCACCGAGATTTTGGGCCAGTCGCAACCCAGGCTGTCGCGGCATCTGCGCCTGTTGGGGGAGGCCGGGCTGCTGGACCGGGAGCGCGAGGGCGCCAATGTGTGGTTCAGCCTGCCGGGCGCCGATACGGTGCCGGGCGCGTTGGCGCGCGGCGTACTGGCGCAGTTGCCGCCGGATGATCCGGTGCTGGCGGCCGACCGGCGGCAGGCCGCGCGGGTGCTGGCGGAGCGGGCGCGGGTGGCGTCGGAAAGTTTCCGCAAAAAAGGTGCGGATTGGGACGAGATGCGCGCGCTCGACCTGCCAGCCGCCGCGGTGGAGCAGGCGCTGCTGGATTTGCTGCCGGCGGCCTCGCTGGGGCGGATGCTGGATATCGGCACCGGCACCGGGCAGATGCTGGAACTGCTGGCGCCGCGGATCAGCAACGGGCTGGGGGTCGATGCCAGCCGGGCGATGCTGGCGCTGGCGCGGGCCCGCCTGGCCAAGCCGGGGCTGACGCATTGCATTGTGCGCCTGGCCGATATGTACCGGCTGCCGCTGGCCGATGGCAGCATCGATCTGGTGGTGCTGCAAATGGTGCTGCATTACGCCGAAGACCCGGCCGCCGCCCTGGCGGAAGCGGCGCGGGTGCTGCGCCCTGGCGGCCGGCTGGTGGTGGTGGATCTGGCCGCCCATGGCCGTGCGGCCGCCATTCAGCGGCTGGCGCATCGTTGGCCTGGCTTTGCCGATGCTGCCATGCACGCCCTGTTCACCGATGCCGGGCTATCTCCGGCCCAGACCGTGAGCGTGGCCGGCCCGATGACGGTCTGCCTATGGTCCGCCACCGCCCCGCTCCTACTCGAAACACCTGCTTTGGAAGCCCGCGCATGACCCGCCCCCATTTGCTTGATGCCCTCCGCGACCGCGTGCTGCTGTGCGATGGCGGGATGGGAAGCCGGGTGCAGGGCCTGACCCTGGATATCGACCTGGATTACTGGGGGCAGGAGAACTGCACGGATATTCTGAGCCTGTCGCGCCCAGACCTGGTGCGCGACATCCATCGTGGCTATTTCGCCGCCGGCGCGGATATGGTGGAAACCAACACCTTCGGCGCCTCCCCCATTACCCTGGCGGAGTTCGATCTCGGCGATCGGGCGTTTGAGCTGAACATGCGGTCCGCCGAACTGGCGCGGGAAGCGGCGGAAAGCTTCGCCGATGGGCGGCATCGCTGGGTGGTGGGCAGCGTCGGCCCGGGCACCAAGCTGCCGAGCCTGGGCAATATCGCCTATGACCCGCTGGAGGACGCGCTGGCCGAACAGTGCCGCGGGCTGATCGCCGGCGGGGTGGACGCGATCCTGATCGAAACCTGTCAGGACCCGTTGCAGATCAAAGCGGCGGTGAACGGTGCCAAGCGGGCCCGGCGCCTGGCCGGCACGGATACGCCGATTTTCGTGCAGGTCACGGTGGAGACCACCGGCACCTTGCTGGTCGGGCCGGATATTGCGGCGGCGACCACGATTATTCAGGCGCTGGATGTGCCGTTGATCGGGCTGAACTGCGCCACCGGGCCGCAGGAAATGGCCGAGCATGTGCGCTACCTCGCGCATAACTTCCCTGGCCTGATCAGCGTGCAACCCAATGCGGGTCTGCCGGAACTGGTGAATGGGCAGACACATTATCCGCTCGGCGCAGCGGAAATGGCCAGTTGGGTGGAACGCTTCGTGGTCGAGGACGGGGTGAACCTGATCGGCGGCTGCTGCGGCACCAATATCGAACATATTCAGGCGCTGGATGCGATGTTGCGGCGGCACGGGGCAGACCGGCCTGCACCGGTGCAGCGTTCCGTGGTGTGGATGCCGTCGGTGGCGAGCCTGTATCAGCAAACTGCGTTACGGCAGGAGAACAGCTACTTCTCCATCGGCGAGCGCTGCAACGCCAACGGGTCGAAAAAATGGCGGGAATTACAGGAAAAGGCCGATTGGGACGGCTGCGTTTCCATGGGGCGGGAGCAGATCGGCGAAGGGTCCAACAGCCTGGATATTTGCACCGCCTTTGTCGGGCGCGATGAAATTGCCGAGATGAACGAGGTGATCCGGCGCTTTACCTCCTCGGTCAATTCCCCGCTGGTGATCGACAGCACCGAAACCCCGGTGATTGAAGCGGCGTTGAAGCTGCATGGCGGCAAGCCGATCATCAACTCGATCAACTTCGAGGATGGTGAGCAGGCCGCCACTGACCGGCTGGTGCTGGCCAAGCGGTTTGGCGCGGCAGTGATCGCGCTGACCATCGATGAAACCGGCATGGCGAAATCGCCGGAAAGCAAGCTGGAAATTGCCACGCGGCTGGTGGATTTCGCCTGCAAGCAGCACGGCCTGCAACCGTCTGACCTGCTGATCGACCCGCTGACCTTCACCATCGCCACGGGCAACGAGGATGACCGCAAGCTGGGCCAGTGGACGCTGGAAGGCATCAAGCTGATCAGCGAACGGTTTCCGGATATTCAGATCATTCTCGGCCTGTCCAATATCAGTTTCGGCCTGAACCCGGCGGCGCGCGCGGTGCTGAACAGCGTGTTTCTGGACCATGCGGTGAAAGCCGGCATGACCGGGGCGATTGTGCATGTGTCCAAAATCCGGCCGCTGCATCTGATCCCCGCCGAGGAAGTGCAGGTTTGCGAGGACCTGATTTTCGACCACCGCCGCGATGGCTACGACCCGTTGCAGAAGCTGCTGGAAATCTTCGCGGACCGTAAGCTGGCGGACGCGGTGAAGAAGGTGCGGGCCGATACGGTGGAAGGGCGGCTGAAAGACCGCATCATCGATGGTGATCGCAAGGGCCTGGCGGAGGAGTTGGACGAGGCGATGCGCACCAATGCGCCGCTCGACATCATCAACAACATCCTGCTCGACGGCATGAAGGTGGTGGGCGAGCTGTTTGGCGCCGGCAAAATGCAGCTGCCCTTCGTGCTGCAAAGTGCGGAGACGATGAAGGCGGCCGTGGCGCATCTGGAGCCGCATATGGTGAAGGTGGAAGGCCAGGAAAAAGGCACCATCGTGCTGGCGACGGTGAAGGGCGATGTGCACGATATCGGCAAAAATCTGGTCGATATCATTCTGACCAATAACGGCTACCGGGTGATCAATCTCGGCATCAAAGTGCCGCTGGCGGATATGGTGGCGGCGGTGAAGGAACACCACGCGCACGCCATCGGCATGTCCGGCCTGTTGGTGAAATCCACTGTGGTGATGCGGGAAAACCTGGAGGAGATGGCGCGGCAGAACATGGATATCCCGGTGCTGCTCGGCGGCGCCGCGCTAACCCGCAACTATGTCGAGGATGATTGCGTGCGGGCCTATGGCGGTGGCCGGGTGGCCTATGCGCGCGATGCGTTCGATGGCTTGCATCTGATGGACAAGGTGACCGGCAACGCGCTGGACGACTATCTGGCCGCGGTGCAGGCCAAGCGGGCCGGCAAGGCACGCAACACCGCACGCAGCCTGGGCCAGGCGGATGCGCGGGCCTTCCGCCCGGTGGATGTGGCCGCCGTGCGCGCCCGCCGGCAGCGACTGACCCAGGATGTGCCGGTGGCAAACCCGCCCTTCTGGGGCGCGCGGATTGTGGAAGCCGCGCCGAAAGCCATTGTGCCGTTCATCAACGAACGCAGCCTGTATCAATTCCAATGGGGCTTCCGCAAACAAGGCCGGGCGCTGGATGATTTCCTCGGCTGGGCCAAGCAGGAATTGCGGCCGGTGATGCGGCGGATGCTGGGGATTTGCGAAGCGGAAGATATCCTGCGGCCGCAAGCGGCATACGGGTATTGGAAAGCCGCCGGGGCGGGCAACGACCTGATTATTTTCGACCAGGACGGCAGCACCGAACTCACCCGCTTCACCCTGCCACGGCAGCCGAAAGACGACGGCGAGTGCATTGCCGATTTCTTCCGCGATGTGGATGACGCCGAGCGCGACGTGATCGGGCTGCAAGTGGTGACGGTGGGCCAGAAAGCCTCTGACACCGCACGGGTCTGGTTCGAAGAAAACCGTTACCAGGACTATTTGTATCTGCACGGGCTGTCGGTGGAGATGGCGGAGGCGATGGCGGAATACACCCATAAGCGCATCCGTGCCGAGCTGGGCTTCGCGGGTGAGGATGACCGCGATATCGACAAGATGTTGCAACAATCCTATCGCGGCAGCCGCTATTCCTTCGGCTACCCGGCCTGCCCGAAGCTGGAGGATCAGGCAGCCATCCTGAAATTGCTGGGCGCGGAGCAGATTGGCGTCTCGCTCTCCGACGAGTTTCAACTGCACCCGGAACAGTCCACCAGCGCGATTGTGGTGTTGAACCCGAAGGCGAAATACTTTTCGGTTTGATGCGCATTTTTCACGATTGACTGTCTTGCGGCGGCTAAGCGGCTTCCATACCGTGGCGAAATAAGATTCGGGCAAGGATCGGGTGGGGATGGGACGCATAGGCGGAGCACAGGGTTGGATGCTGGCGGCAGCATTGCTCGCCTTGGCCGGCTGCGCGACCGTGGCAGCGGATAGCCCGGAAGCGTGCAAGGTCGAAAAGCTTGGCGAAGTGCCGCTGAGCGGGTCGTTGCTCCAGCCGCTGGTGAAGCTGGAAATCGACGGCAAGCCGCTAACGATGCTGCTGGATACCGGCGCGGCCATGACCGTTGTGCTACAGGCGAGCTACGAGCGGCTCGGCCTGGAGCAAAACCGGCTGCTCGCCGGCTGGGCCAGCGGCGCTGGTGGTGCCAAGGGCATGTATTCGCCAATTTTCGTGAAAGTCGGCTCGATCAGGCTCGCAGGGGTGGACGCAAATTTCCCCCGCCTTTCGCCCACCGTCGGCCCATTTGCGCTCACGAGCCTGAGTGCGACACCCATCGACGGCATGCTCGGCAACGACATTCTCGGCCGTTATGATATAGATATCGATCTGCCACACCACGTGATGGCACTTTATAAGCCACGGGATTGCAGCACTGGCGGCCCGCCTTGGGCAACCGGCAGCACCCTGGTTGCCCGCCCGCGGCAGGCCCCGCGGGATACACGCCCCCTCGCCACCGTGGACGATCTTGGGTTTCTATCCGGTGAACATCGCCCGTACCTCACCGTGGGGGTGAATGGCCAGGACCTGCTGGCTTTGCTGGACACGGGCGCCACAAGCATCGTGATTGATCGCAAAGCCGCGGCGAAGGTGGGCGTAACAGCACAAATGCTGGAACAGGACGAAGGCGGCATGCTCAATGCCGCCGCGCCGGATAAGGTGACCGCAGTCCGGCACACTTTCACGAGCCTGCAGTTTCTAGGTCAGACAGTCCAAGCGCCCAAGCTGATCGTGTCCGAGGTCGGTGGGGCGCCGGAAGTGGTGTTCGGCATGCCGTTGCTTCAGTACCATCGCGTGTGGATCCCAATGCGGGGCAGCCGGGTTTATTTCGGGCCGCTGACCCAGCCGGAGCCGTTATAGCACGCCGTTGATGATTTTTATGCCAGTAACGGTCATTACATAGCGCTTCTTCAACACACCCAAGCACTCACGCCGAGTGGCAACACGATACGACAAGCTGACCCACAGTTTTCTTGGATTTGTTCAGCGTTCTACTATCAAAATCCGGATCCGGTTTGTCTACACGACCTGGATTTCACCAGCATCAGTGGTGCGGCCCCGCGAGGGGACCGCACCATACCGATCCGCTTCAGCCCATCGTGGAATTAAACCCGCCACCGTCGAGCAGCAGGTTCTGGCCGACGATGTAGGACGAAGAAGCCGCACACAGGAAGGCGCAGGCGTCGCCGAATTCGGCCGGGTTACCGGCGCGGCCGGTGGGGCTGTCTTTCATGCGGAACGCGATTTCATCATCCACCGAGCGGCCGGATTTCTCCGCCATTGCCGCCGAGGTGCCGCGCAGGCGGTCGGTGAGGAACGGGCCGGGCAGCAGGCCGTTGATGGTCACGTTGTGCCGCGCCACCTGGCGGGCCAGGCCGCCGACAAAGCCGGTCAGCCCGGCGCGGGCGCCGTTGCTCATGCCCAAAGTCGCGATCGGGGACTTCACCGACGCCGAGGTGATGTTGACGATGCGGCCGAATTTGCGCGCGATCATCCCATCCACCACCGCCTTGATCAGGAAGATCGGGGTGAGCATGTTGGCATCCACCGCCTTGATCCAATCCTCCCGCTCCCAATTCCGGAAATCCCCCGGCGGCGGGCCGCCGGCGTTGTTGATCAGGATGTCCATATTCGGCGTTGCGGCGAGGGCTGCGGCGCGCCCGGCCTCCGTGGTGATATCCCCCGCCACGGTGATGACGCGGGCGCCGGTGGCGGCGCGAATTTCCGCCGCCGTGGCTTCCAGCGCCTCTGCCCCACGGGCGGTGATGGTCACGTTAACCCCCTCACGGGCCAGCGCCATGGCGCAGGCTTTGCCGAGGCCCTTGCTGGCCGCGCACACCAAAGCGGTTTTTCCCTTAAGTCCCAGATCCATGGTCGCGTTCTCCCTAAACCGTAATCGTCTGCATCACCGCCCGGGTTGGCTCCGGAATCGGCACGGGCCGCATGGTGGCACGATCGACATAGACATGCACGAAGTGCCCCTCGGCGGAGGCCTGGTCGTCATCCTCGCGGAAAATCCCCAGCTCATACCGCACCGAGCTGCCGCCCAGCCGGGCGATGCGCAGGCCGACCGTCACCCCTTCGGGGTAGGCGATCTGCGACAGGTAGCGGCAGCCGGATTCGGCGACGACGGCAATGACCGGGCTGGTGAGCAGGTCGAGCAGGCCGTTATCGATCAGGAAGCGGTTCACCGCCGTGTCGATCCACGAATAGTAGATCACGTTGTTCACATGGGCGAAGGCGTCATTGTCCATAAAGCGGGTGGTGATGGGCATAAACCAGCGATAGGCGGCGCGGCTGGCAGGCGGCGGACGGGACATGCGGGGCTTCCGTGGTTGCGAGATCGGCGGATATGGCGGGGAATGGCGGCCAGCGTCCAGCCAGGATTGGACGATTGCCGCAGTGCGGCGTAAATCAGCGCCATCATGCGCGATATGAAACATCTGAACCGCCGCCGGGTTTTGGCCCTGGCTTTGCTGGCGCTGCCACGTGCGGCGCAGGCCCATGCCATTTTGATGGACAGCTTCCCGCTGGCCAACGGCACCATGCCAGCCGGGCCAGGGCAGATCCGGCTGCGCTTTAACAGCCGCATCGATGTCGGCCGGTCACGGCTGATGCTGGTGCGGCCGGACCGTACCGAGCAAAAGCTGGCGCCGCAGCCGGGGGCAAGCCCGGATACCATGCTGGCGGATGCGGTGCTGGCCGCCGGGCATTATCAACTGAACTGGCAGGTGCTGGCGGTGGATGGGCACATCACCCGTGGCGTCGTCGGCTTTACCGTGGTGGCCAAGTAGATGCAGTTGCTGGTGGATCTGTTCGGCTATCTCAGCATTGTGCTGCATGGGCTGACCATTGTGGGGCAGGCGGTCACCTTGGGCAGCGTGCTGTTCCTGGTGTTTCTGGCCCGGCCGCATGCCTGGATGATGGGCGATGGCGGGGCGGTGGTCATTGCCGATACCACGCGGATTGCGCGCTGGGCGGCGCTGGGGCTGGTGGTGGGCGAAAGCATCGTGATCGCGATGCAAACGGCGGTGCTGACCAGCACCACCGGCATCGGGCTGGCCGACGCGCTGGGGGCGGATTTCGCCATTGCCGGGCTGGCCAAGATTGCCGCCACGCTGGCATTGTTCGGCGTGTTGCTGCTGCCGGCGGGCCGGATGTCGTCGGTGCTGCTGGTGGTGGTGGGCGCGCTGGAACTGGCGGCCGGCACCCTGACCACGCATGCGGTGGCGCGGCTGGATGATCGGCCGCTGCTGCTGGCGGCGACCGCGTTGCATCAGTTCGGTGCGGCGATCTGGATTGGCGGCATTCCCGCCTTCATCGCCGCGTTGAAGCGCGGCACCGACCAGGCAGCGTGGCGGCTGGTGGGGGAGCGGTTTTCCACTATGTGCCAGATCGGCGTGGTCGCGATTCTGATTTCCGCCAGCATTCTGGCCACCTGGTACATCGGCTCGGTCCCCGCCGCCTATGGCACCGCCTATGGCGTAATGGCCGGGGCGAAGGCGGTGATGTTCGCGGCGCTGCTGCTGCTGGGCTATGGCAATTACCGGCTGATCCGCGGCATGCGGCCGCAGCAAACCCGCAGCGTGCTGCGGGTGCGGCGCTTTGCCGAGGTGGAAATCGGCATCGGCTTCACGCTATTTTTTGCCGCCGCGTCCCTGACCTCGGTGCCGCCGGGGGTGGATCTGACGCAGGACCGGGTGACGTGGCATGAAATTGTCGAGCGCAACTGGCCGGTATCCCCCCGACTGGTCTCACCGGATCATGACACGCTGACCCTGCCGGCGTTGCAGGCGAAGCTGGACGCGGAGGCGAAGGCCAGCGCCAGCAAACCCTCCCCCGCTTTCGTGCCTGGGTCGGGTGAAATTCCGGACCGCAATGCCGATGATATCGCCTGGTCGGAATACAATCACCACTGGGCCGGCATTTTCGTCGTCGTCATCGGGCTGCTGGCGATGCTGACCCAGGCGGGGCTGCGGGCGGCACGGCATTGGCCGCTGCTGTTCCTGGGCCTGGCCGGGTTTCTGTTTTTCCGCTCCGACCCGGAAACCTGGCCGATGGGGGATATTTCCTTCTTCGACAGCCTGCGCGATGTGGAGGTGCTGCAACATCGGTTTTTCGTGCTGCTGCTGATCGGGTTCGCGGCCTTCGAGTGGCGGGTGCGGGCGTTCGATTTGCGTGGCGGCTGGATGCCGCTGGTGTTTCCGCTGCTAACGGCGATTGGAGCGGCGGCGCTGCTGACGCATAGCCATGCGATTGCCAACATCCGCGACCAGTTGCTGATTGAGATCACCCATACGCCGCTGGCGTTGGCTGGCGCGGCGGCCGGTTGGGCGCGCTGGTTGGAGTTGCGGCTGGAGGATGGGCGGGGCAAGCGGGTCGCCGGGTGGATTTGGCCGCTGTGCCTGGTGTTGGTCGGGTTTGTGCTGCTGGACTATCGGGAGGCGTAAACCGGCGCGGCGAGAGTTCATATTTCTGTCATCGGCGTGTCATCGTTGGGCGCTATGCGGGGCGCCCTGAATGAAACGGTCGCATTGCGCGTTCGCTTACCTTTCATCTAGGCTCGCAAGAGGGACATGCCAGCCATAACGCATTGCCTCCCGCCGGGGGCGACGCCAGAGGCGAGGATGTTGCCGAAACACCGCCGGGCCTAGCCCGACGAAAAGAAAAAAGGATCACCGCTATGTCGGTCGCCCGTCGCTCTGTTCTGCAAGCCGGCCTCGCCGCCGGGGCTTTTAGCCTGTTTGGCCGTGGTCCGGCCTTTGCCGCCGCTCCCGCTTTGGACGCCAAGCTGATCGCCGCCGCCAAGAAGGAAGGCGCGATTAACGTGATTGCGCTGCCGCGCGACTGGGCGAACTGGGGGGCGACGATGGATCGCTTCCAGGAACTTTATGGGGTGAAGCTGGACAGCGCCAATCCGGATGGCAGTTCGGCCGAGGAATTGCAGGCCATTCGCACCTTGAAGAGCCAATCCCGCGCGCCGGATGTGGTGGATGTCGGGCCGGCCTTCGCCGTTTCCGGCACCAAGGAAAAACTATTCATGCCGTATAAGGTTGCCACCTGGGCGGATATCCCGGCGGACACCAAGGACAAAGACGGCCATTACTGCGGTGACTATTACGGCGTGACCGCGTTCGCCGCCAACAAGGCGGTGGTGAAGAACATGCCGCAGACCTGGGCGGATCTGAAGAAGCCGGAATACAAGGGCATGATCGCGTTGAACGGCAATCCGCTCTCGGCCGGCTCGGCGATTGGCGCGGTGTTCGCGGCCGCTTTGGCCAATGGCGGCAGCTTCGACAACGTGCTGCCGGGGGTGGAGTTCTTTGCCGAACTGGCCAAGATCGGCAATTTTTCACCGTCCAAGGCGGGGGCTGCCAGCCTGGTGGCCGGGCAAACGCCGATCACCATTGATTGGGATTACCTGAGCCTCGGCTACAAGCAGGCCAACGCCAGCAAAGCGGAGATTGAAGTGGCGGTGCCGGCAGGGGCGCAGCCGTTCGGCAATTACTACTGCATGGCGATCAGCGCCCATGCGCCGCACCCGGCGAACGCGAAATTGTGGATGGAGTATGTGTATTCCGACGAGGGGCAGTTGGCCTTCCTCGGCGGCTTTGCGCATCCGATCCGCTTTAACGCGCTGGTAGCGGCCGGCAAGGTGCCGGATGCGGTGTTGAAGACACTGCCGCCGGCCGCCGCCTATAAGGACATCAAATTCGCCTCCCTCGCCCAGTCTGACGCCGCCAAAAAGGTGATTGCCGATGCCTGGCCGCGGTTGGTCAAGGTCTGATCGTAGGCCGGGATGAAAGCATCGATTGCCTGGCTGTGGATCGGTGCTTTCCTGGCGTTTTCTGCTGCCTTCATGGTCGCTCCGGCGGCCATGTTGGCGGTGCAGGCGTTTAGCGACGATGGCGGCTTCACGTTGCAGTATTTTGCCGAATTGGGGCAGTACCGCTACGCGACCGCCTTTCAGCATTCGTTGATCCTGTCGGTAGCGTCCGCCACCGTGGGTGTGGTGGCCGGTGGGCTGCTGGCCTATGTGCTGCAAAAGCCGGCGGCCGGGCGGTTTCGGGCGCTGGTGACCAGTTTTTCCGCCGTGGCGGCCAATTTTGGCGGGGTGCCGCTGGCGTTTTCCTTTATCGCCACCCTAGGCACGCTGGGGTTGCTGACAACGCTGCTGAAATCCATCGGATTGGATTTGTATGGGCTCGGGTTCAGTCTGTTTTCAATTACCGGGCTGACGTTGGTTTATGCCTACTTTCAGATTCCGCTGATGGTGATTGTGTTCACCCCGGCGATTGAAGGCATGCGCCCGGCGTGGCGGGAAGCGGCGGCGACGATGGGGGCGA
>CAITOL010000075.1 GCA_903893975.1 uncultured Rhodospirillales bacterium
ATCGCCGAAGCCAACCGCCTGCCCTACGGCCTCGCCGCCTATGCCTACACCGCCTCCGCCAAGACGGCGAATGCGGTAGCCGCGGCGGTCGAGTCCGGCATGATGTCGATCAACCACCACGGCCTGGCCCTGCCGGAAGTGCCGTTCGGCGGCATCAAAGACAGCGGCTACGGCTCGGAAGGCGGCTCGGAAGCCATTGAAGCCTATCTGAACACCAAGTTCGTCACCCAAGCCGGCCTGTAAGCCGGCTGCGGACGAACCCATGAATGGGTGCGGTTCCCACCGGAACCGCACCCTTTTTTTGTTACAGCCGCATACCGCCCTGCCAGACGTCGATCACCTCCAGCTTGCGGTTCAACGCCACCAGATCGGCCCGCAACCCCGGCGCAATCCGGCCACGATCGGCAAACCCCGCCACATCCGCCGGCGTCGCCGTCGCCATCCGCAGCGCATCATGCCGGGTGCAGCCCACCAGATGCACCATATTGGCCACCGCCTCCGCCATCGTCAGATGCGCCCCGGCCAACGTGCCGGCGGCATCCGTCAGCTTGCCGTCGTGCAGCGTAATTTCCACATCGTAGAGCATGAACCGCTCAAGGTCCGATGCCGCCGTCGCCATCGCATCCGACACCAGGAACAGCCGATCCGGCCCCATGGCGTTGAAGGCCAGGCGGATCGCCGCCGGATGCACATGCAAACCGTCGACGATGATGCCGGCGAACGGACGCGGATCGACGAGTGCCGCCCCCACAGCACCCGGCGCGCGCGGCATAACCTGCGACATGGCGCTGAACAAATGGGTGAAACCGCTGATCCCGGCGTCGAAGCCAGCGAGCACCGTTTCGTAATCGGCATCGGTGTGGCCAGCGAATACGACGGCGCCGCTGTTCACCAATTGCCTGATCATCGCCGACGACACGACATCCGGCGCCACCGTCAGCAATAGCGGACCGGGAAACTTCGCCGTCAGCATCTCGATATCGGCAGCATCCGGCGCAGTGATATGTGACGCCGGATGAATGCCACGCCGGGTCGGTGCCAGAAACGGCCCTTCCAGATGCAGCCCCCCCACCCCCGGAACCGCCTGCGCCAAAGCCTCGCGCGCAGCCTGCAACGCGGCATGCAATTCCGGCCGGGTGCCGCTGATCACCGTCGGCATAATCGTCGTGCTGCCCGCCCGCGCATGCGCCGCCGCCATCGCCGTCATCGCTGCCACGTCAATGCGGTGGTTCAGCAACACTCCGCCGCCGCCATTGACCTGCAAATCGATAAACCCCGGCGCCAGAATGGCGCCCTCCGGCAACTCCTCCAGTTCACACCCCGGCGGCGCCTCAGCCGCCAGGCCCACAATGCGGTCGCCGTCTATCAGCACCACCGCTTCGGCGTGCTCATGCTCGCCATCGAAAACGGCGGGGGAATAAATCGCTCTCATATCTGTTTCTCCTGCAAGGCCAGCCGCAACCGCCCGCCATTGCGCGCCAACGCGGCCCGGCCTTCGGTGGCACTCATGCCGTGGACCACCAGCACCGCCAGCTTCACCCATCCCCCGCTTTCCGCCAAAGCCGCGCTGGCCGCGTCTTCAGGGGCGTGGGTCAGTGCCCGAACCATGCGCATCGCCCGTAACCGTAACTTGGCATTTTTCGCCTGCATATCAACCATCAAACCGCGATGCACCCGCCCGAGCATCACCATCACGGTCGATGACACCAGGTTCAGCACCACCTTCTGCGCCGTCCCCGCCTTCATCCGGGTAGACCCGGCAATCGCCTCCGCCCCGGTCTCCACCAGCACCGCATGCTCGGCCGCCTCCAGCAATTTCCCACCGGCGGAGTTAGACATGCCAATCGTCAGCGCCCCCCGCGCCCGCGCCGCCGCAATCGCCGCCGTGGTGAACGGTGTGCTGCCGCTCGCCGCCAGCCCGATCACCACATCATCCGGCCCCACCGCATGCGCCGCAATCGCCGCCTCCGCCGCCGCCACATCATCCTCGGCATTCTCCACCGACCGGGTGAAGGCGATGTCGCCGCCGGCCATCAGCAGCAGCAACCGCTCCTGCGGCCAGTCGAAAGTCGGCGGCAACTCCGCCCCATCCTGCGCGCCAATCCGGCCAGAGGTCCCGGCACCCACATAAACCAGCCGCCCCCGCGCCCCCAGCCGATGCGCCGCCGCCGTCACCGCCGCCTCAATCGCCGGCAACGCCGGCCGCACGGCAGCCACCGCCGCCATCTGCGCCTCCCACATCGCCGCCAGCATATCCCCCGCCGGCCAGCTATCCAGCTCGGCATAGCGCGCGCTGATGGTTTCCGTTGCTGGCAGCTTCATTTCTGTCGGCATCCCCGACGCCCTCCTGTATGGCCGCGCATCCGCCGGCGCGGTGCGAGATGTTGCAGACAATTCGCACAAAGTCTTTGCGCAACGCGAAAGCTCTTGTTAATCCGCGCCGTCTTTCAGACACTAATCCTGACCGTTCCGATTCGCCGGCCCAGGCTGGGCCCTGGCATCGCGCGGCCCAACAACGAAAGGAACGACCAGCGTATGTCAAAAGCATTTATCGCGAAGGTGATCCAGGAATCGACCTCGATCACCGGCACCGCAGCGAACCGCGCGGCCGGCGAACTGATGGCAGCCATCGTCAAAGAAATGAAGAAAGCCGGCAAGTTCACCCTCCCGAGCTTCGGCACCTTCACCGTGCGCAAAACCAAAGCGCGCAAGGGCCTGAACCCGCGCACGGGTGAGGCCATTAAAGTGAAGGCCGGCAAGACCGTGCGCTTCAAAGCCTCCCCCACGCTGAAAAAATCCGTCTAACCCGCCCCCGGGGGACGCATCCAAGGCCAGAACGCAGGTTCTGGCCTTGTTTTTTTCACGCCGTCGGCCGGATCATTTCGAACTTGCCCACCACCTCGGTGTAATCCCCCCGATACCCCATGCGGGCAATCGGATGTGCGGCAACTGTATCGAAAATTCCGTCCACTAGAAACCGGTCGTCGATATGCACGCCGACCACCTCGCCCAGCACCAGCCAGGTTTCCATCAGGCTGCCAGCCGCAGACTGCAACTGGATAATCTGCGACACCTTACACTCCAGCGCCGCCACCGCCCGCGCCACCCGCGGCGGCCGCACCAAAGTAGACGGCGCCGCCGCCAGCCCGGCCAGCTGCATCTCATCCACCCCATGCGCCACCGGCGCTGCGGTGATGTTCATTTCCTTCGCCAGATCCGCGCTCACCAGATTGGCGACAAACTCGCCGTTGGCCTCCACATTGCGCAGGCTGTCCTTGCGCCCCTCGTTGGAAAACCCAATCACCGGCGGGTTAGAGGCAAAGCCGTTGAAGAAACTATACGGCGCCAGATTCACCCGCCCCTGCGCATCAACGCTGGAAATCCAGCCGATCGGTCGCGGCGCGATAATCGCCTTGAACGGATCATGCGGCAGCCCATGCCCCTTGCGCGGCTCATAGAAATAATCGCTCAACCCCGTCTCCTCCCAATGCAGTCGCCCCACTATACCCAAGCCCCCCACAACCCCCAACCGCCCCGGTTGCGCCCGCCGCCGTTCTGCGGTCAGCTAGCACCAAAGCGCAGAGGGGACCGCCATGACCACGCATCGCATCGGTGACATCACCATCACCCGCATCGAAGAACAAATGGGTCCCGGCTTCCCCGCCAACGGCTTGCTGCCGGATTGGGACCCGGCCATCCTCGCCGAACACGGCGGCTGGCTGGCGCCGAACTACTACCAGCCCGAAAGCGGCCGCTTCGTCTCCTCCATCCATTCCTGGGTGATCAAAACCAAGCACCACACCATCCTGGTCGATACCTGCTGCGGCAACGGCAAAAACCGCCCGGGCTCGGACCGCTTCCACATGCTCAACACCCCCTATCTGCAACGCCTCGCCGCAGCCGGCGTGCAGTCGGAAGATGTGGACTACGTGCTCTGCACCCATCTGCATGTCGATCACGTCGGCTGGAACACCCAACTGCTCGATGGCCGCTGGGTCCCCACCTTCCCCAACGCCCGCTACGTTATGTCGAAAACCGAGCGCGACCATTGGGACCCCAGCCTCAATCCCAGCCTCAAAGCCGGCCAGGCCGAAATCTTCACCGATAGCGTGCTCCCCGTCATCGCCGCCGGCCAGGCCATGGTGGTGGCCATGACCGACCAGATCGGCGACGGCCTGCTGATCGCCCCCGCCCCCGGCCACGCCCCCGGCCATATCATGCTGCGCCTGCTCGCCGGCGGCCAGGAAGGCATTTTCATCGGCGACGTCATGCACCACCCCATCCAGGTCTACCGCCCGGAATGGTCCAGCGCGTTTGACTACGACCCGCGACAGGCCGAAAAGTCCCGCCGGGCGATGCTGGCGCACTGTGCCGACGGCAACGTCCACGTCTTCCCCGCCCATTTCGGCCGCCCGCATACCGGCTTCGTACGCCGCCAGGGCGACGGCTTCCGCTTTGAGTTTATTGAGGCAAACAAATGAACGACGCGATTTTCGACCTTCCCGTGGTAGTGCCGTTGGAAGGCGCCACCAACTTGCGCGACCTCGGCGGCTACCAAACCAGGGACGGCCGGCGCGTCGCGCGCGGTAAAATCTACCGCAGCGCCGCCCTGCACACGCTGACCGACGCCGACCTCGCCACCCTGCTCCGCCTCGGCGTGCGGGTGGTGTGTGATTTCCGGGGCGAAACCGAACAGGCCAACGCCCCCTCGCGCCTGCCCGCCAGCGCCCAGCACCATTCGCTGGCCATCCAACCCACCATCGGTGCCTCGCTGCGCGACCTGGCGGAAAACGCCGAAGCTACCGGCGACCACGCCAGCGCCGTGCTGCAAGCCGCCTACGCCGCCTACCCGCTGGACTGGGCGCACCGCTACCGCGCGATGTTCGACCTGCTGCTGGCCGAACAAACCCCACTGCTGTTCCATTGCACCGCCGGCAAAGACCGCACCGGCGTCGCCGCCGCCCTCATCCTCTCCGCCCTCGGCGTCGATCGCGACACCATCAAGCACGACTACCTTGCCACCAACCGCATCTGGCAACCCGACGCGTCGCTCGCCAATCACCTCACGCCCGCCGCCCGCAAAGCCATGCTGTCGGCCGACCTCGCCTACCTCAACACCGCCTTCGCCGCCATCGACGCCGCCTACCCCTCGATGGATGCCTATCTCGAAGATCGCCTCGGCCTCGACGCCAGCAAACGCGCGCACCTACAAGCCCGCCTGCTCGAAGCCTGAACGCGCCTAACCGTCCCCTCTCCCGTTCTTACGGGACAGGGTCGGGGTGAGGGTGGTCAGTCCAGACAAGTCGTTCTTTTTGTGAACAAAAAGAACCAAAAAAACTTCATCAATTCCTTGGCTTCGCCGTACACCGCAGGCCCAACAACCCCAATCTCCCAATAGGCAGCGCTTCTCTCACTCCCCAAACGCCACCGGCAACATCGACAGCACCAGTAACACCGCCATCGCCGCATTAAACACCCGCAACCTGGTCGGGCTCTGCAGCAACCGCGCCGCCGCCGCCCCCAGCAGCGCCCACGGCATAATGCACGGCAAGGCCACCGCCAGAAACACCCCGCCAATCGTCAGCGCCTGCCCCAGCGCCCGGCCATCCGGCAGCATAAACGCCCCCGCCGCCCCCAGGCAGATCATCCACGCCTTCGGGTTCACCCATTGAAACGCCATGCCGCCGAAAAACCCCAAAGGCGGCCGCGCATCCGCACTGCCCGGCGGCCCGGCACTGGCAATTTTCCACGCCAGCCACAGCAGCCACGCCAGCGACGCCCAACGCAGCGCGCTGGCCAGCACCGGGCTGCGCAACAGCACCTCTGCCAGCCCCACACATACCACCACCAGCATCACCGCAAACCCAACCGCAATCCCGGCAATATGCGGCAACGTCGCCCGCACGCCATGGTTCACGGCAGATGTCGTGACCATCACATTATTCGGGCCAGGGGTAATGGTGGCCGCGATGGCGAAGCCAACCAAGGGCAAAAGGGCAATATCCATCCTGCCACCCGAGCATAAATGCGCGCTCTCTGCCAGTTTATGGCAGCATTGCTGACCTGCTTTCCGCCTACCAGGTCACGAACATAATCACCACCGCCGCCGCCATCGTCGTCGTGCACAGCCACCCCATCGCCCAGAGCGGGCGCGGCAGCACGAACGCGCCCATCACCTTCGGCGCCATCGCCATCACCATCATCACCACCATCAACGGCACCGCCACCACCCCGTTCAAAACCGCCGACCAGAACAGCGCCTTAATCGGATCGATGCCGACGAAATTGAACCCGCTGCCAATCAGCGTGGAGACCGCAATCGTGGCATAAAACGCCCGCGCATCCTGCGGCAGCCGCCCGAGCCCGGTCGGCCAGCCCAGCGCCTCCCCCAACGCATACGCACAAGACCCCGCCAGCACCGGCACCGCCAGCAGCCCGATACCCACAATCCCAATCGCGAACAGCGCGAAGGTGAACACCCCGGCAATCGGCCGCAACGCCTCCGCCGCCTGGGCGGAGGTCTGGATATCCGTCACCCCATGCGCGTGCAGCGTCGCCGCAGTGGCGATGATGATGAACAGGCTGATCAGGTTGGAATACCCCATGCCCAGATAGGTATCGAACCTTATGCGCTGCATCGCCGCCGGCGCCTGGCGCGGCGCGGCAATCAGGCTCTGCGCCTTCGGGTCGGTGCGGGTATCCTCCGCCTCCGAGGAACTCTGCCAGAAGAAACAATACGGCGTGATCGTCGTGCCCAGCACCGCCACCACCGTGGTCACATACTCCGTGCTCAGGCTGAAACTCGGCACCAGCGTGTGATACGCCACCACCCCCCACGGCACCTGTACCACCAGCACCACCGCGACATAGGCGAACAGCACCGCGCAGGTCCATTTCAGAATATGAACATAGCGGGCGTAGGACGAAAACACCTCCAGCACCACGCAGCCAATGGCAAAGCCCGGCACATACAGCCAGGTCGGCCCGCCAATCAGCAACCGCACCGCATCGGCCATCGCCCCCAGATCGGCGCCGAGATTGATGATATTGGCCATCATCAGCAGGCCCACAATAAAATACAGCAGCCCCCGCGGGTAATGCTCGCGAATATTGCCCGCAATCCCGGTGCCGGACACGCGGCCAATCCGGGCGCTGATCTCCTGGATCGCGCACATCAGCGGGTAGCAGAACAGCATCACCCAGCACAGCGCATAGCCAAACGCGGCCCCGGCCTGGGAATAGGTGGCAATCCCGCTCGGATCGTCGTCCGACGCGCCGGTGATCAGCCCCGGCCCCAGCGCCGCCCAAAACCCCTTCCCCGGCGCCGGATGGCGCGCCGCATGAATGCGCGTCGCCAGCGCATGGCGCACCGGGCGATGTCGCGGCGGCTGATGATCGGATGGGGCATCGGGTCTTTCACGCATAGCCTGCTCTAATTCGGAACCCGCCGCCCCGCAATCAAGCCGCCCGCCTGCGCCTCGCAACTCGGCAGACACAGACGGGCGATATTGTAAACAATGTCAGTCCCTCATAAGATAACTCGATATCATTTGTTAACACCCTCAGCCACGGGATATCGCTCCGCATGCAATTTTCCACGCTCAGCGGAAAGATCGAGCCCGCCCCCCCGCAGGACGGGGCGGAGCGGGTGACCATCCCCAAGGCGCTCTTCCTGCATGTTCTGATCGCGGCGTTGCGACAGAAAGGCGATTTCGACCCGAATTTCTACATCGCCACCTACCCCGATATCCGCCAGGCCGTGCAAGACGGCACCCTGCTAGACCCGGCGGACCATTATTACGGCACCGGCTACCTCGAAAACCGCCAGCCCCGCCGCTTCATCATCGATGAACGCTACTACCTGTCGGAAAACCCGGACGTGGCGGAGGCAATGCGCGACGGCAAGGTCACCTCCCCGCAAGCGCATTTCGATACGGTCGGCTTTCGCGAAGGCCGCGCCCCCTTCGCCGGGTTCAGCCTGTTTTGACCCGCCCCGCCTAACCAAAGGTCGCCCGGCATGCTCAAGCAATCTCCGGAAGCCGTGCTGATCGAACAAGTGTTCGATGCGACGTATTATGCCTGGGAATACCCCGATCTCGGCCTCTCCGGCACCGACGCGCTGCAACATTTCCTCGAACTCGGCTGGCGCGAAGGCCGCAACCCGAACCCGTATTTCGACACCGCCGGCTACCTGCTCACCAATGCCGATGTCGCGGACGAGCGCATCAACCCCTATTACCACTACCTGCGCTACGGGCTCTATGAAGGGCGGGAAACCATGCCCGCCGCCTCGCCCTCGGTGCGCACCCAGCTGCTGTTCGGCTACGAACTGCGCGACTGGGTCGCCCGCATCACCCCGGAATTCGACCGCGCCTTTTACGCCCAGCAATGCCGGGACCCGGACCTGGACGGCATCAACCCCGTCGCCCATTTCGCCTATTACGGCTGGCGCCGCGGCCTCTCCCCCGCGCGCGCCTTCCCGCTGCGCAACTGGCTCACGCAAAACCCCGCACTCTCCCGCTTCCTGGTCAACCCGCTGATCATCCAGGCGGAAAAAGCCGCCGGCCGCTTCGATGACAGCGCCATCCGCCGCAGCTTCAGCCTCGAAGCTGCGCGCCACGCCGCGCACAACACCCCGCCAGCCCACAGCCCCGGCGTCGTCCTCCCCACCGACCCAGCCCCCGAAGCCGCAGCCGAAGCCCCGGAATTCATCCCCACCGATGCCGAGCGCGCTGCGCTGCAATCCGGCTTCTCCGCGCTATATTACCTCGCGACCTATGAAGACGTCGCCCAGGCCGGCTTCGACCCGCTGGCGCATTACCTGCGCCAAGGCTGGCGCGAGGACCGCAACCCCAACCCCAGCTTCGATGCCGCCTATTACGCCGCCAATAACCCGGATGTGCGCGCCCTCGGCCGCCCGCCCTTTCTGCATTACCTGCAAGCCGGCCAGGCCGAAGGCCGCCTGCCCCGCGCCCCCGGCGGGTATCGCCGCGCCATCATCGAGGCCGCGCAAACCCCGCAGGATCGCACCCGCGCCTATGTCGATCACGCCGGCGACCCAATGCTGCAACGCCAGCAGATCATCACCGCCCTGCGCGCCCACCAGGCCGACCATACCGGGCTGCTGCTGGCCTGTAGCCATGATTGCTACGTCCGCTTCACCGGCGGCATGCAGATCTTCCTTGCCGATGAAGCCGCCAACAGCCAGGCGCGCGGCTATCTCTACCTGCACCTTTCCCCCAGCACGCCGAAACTGCACGTGCTCGATGATGGCGCGGACCCGCCCTTGCGGCTCACCCTCAACGGCCAGGTGCTCGGCCTAGCCGACCTCGCCACCGTCACTGCTGCCTTGCAGCAGGTGCGCGCGGGCTTTCCCGCCGGCCGCGCCTTCGTGCTGCACAGCGCCCTCGGCTTTTCCGTCGCCGCCCTGGCGGCCTTGTGCCGCGCCGTCGATGGCAGCACCGCCTATCTCTGGCTGCACGACTACGCCACCGCCTGCCTTGGCTACACCCTGCTGCGCAACGATGTCGCCTTTTGCGGCGCCCCCCCTGCCGACAGCATGGCCTGCCGTGTCTGCATCTACGGCGCCTCCCGCCCGGCATTGCAGGACGCGATGGCCCGCCTGTTCGCGCAAACCCGCTTCACCGTCCTCGCCCCGTCGGAAGCCGCCTTGACCACCTGGCAGGCCGCGACAAACTACCCGGTCGCCGGCGCCATCGTACACCCGCACTGGCACCTCACTCCCAGCCCCCGCCGCCGCCCCGCCGGCCCCGCTGGCCGTCTGCGCATCGCCTTCCTCGGCCAGGCCGTCGCCGCCAAAGGCTGGCCCCTCTTCGCGGCCCTGGTGCAACATTTCCGCGGCGACAGCCGCTTCAGCTTCTACCACTTCGTCGATACCGGCCGCAGCCCGATCGACGGCGTCATCACCATCCCCACCACCGTCAGCCCCACCGATCGCGGCGCCGCCATCCGCCTGCTCGGCGAACACCGCATCGACTATGTCGCCATGCTGTCGAACTGGCCGGAAACCTTCGCCTACGTGGCGTGCGAGGTCATCGTCGCCGGCGCCCTGCTGCTCTGCCTCGCCGATAGCGGCAACGTGCGCGCGCTGGCCGAAAGCACCGGCTGCGGCCAGGTCTTCGAGACTGCCGAGGCGCTGGAAGCCTTCCTGGACACCGGTGCCGTCGCCTTCCTGCGCACCCAGCGCCGCAAATTGCCGCTGTTCGACTATGCCGCCACCGGCACCACCGCCACCCTGCTGCCGCAAGCCGGGCCGGAATAGCCCGCATGCGCATCGCCGCTTACACCAGCTTCACCTTCAGCTACCTCTCCCGCGCCCTGGTGCTGGCGCAAACCCTGCGCGCCGCGCATCCGGATTGGGCCATCCATGCCTGCATCGTCGATACGCCACCGGAAGGCATCGACCTCAGCGCGCAGCTCGCCGCCTTCGACCATGTGGTCTACGCGCCCAGCCTGCCCATCCCGCGCTTCCAGGCCTGGATCTTCAAGCACGACCTGGTGGAAGCCTGCACCGCCGTCAAAGGGCACATGCTCGCCCATCTGCTGGCCGCAGGCTACGATCGGGTATTTTATTTCGATCCCGACATAGCCATCTTCCACCCGCTGCACAGCGTCCTCGCCCGGCTGGACCGCGCCTCCATCCTGCTCACCCCGCATCAGGCCGAACCCAGCCGCGACTACGCCGCCTTCCGCGATAACGAAATGACCTCGCTGCGCTACGGCATCTTCAACCTCGGCTTCCTCGGCGTGCGCAACAGCCCGGTCGGCCGCGCCTTCGCCGATTGGTGGGCGGGCCTGCTGTATGAAGCCTGCTACGACGATCCGGCGAACGGCCTGTTCACCGACCAACGCTACCTCGACCTCGCCCCGGCGCTGTTTGACGAGGTGGAAGTCCTCCGCGATCCCGGCTGCAACCTCGCCAGTTGGAACCTCTCCAACCGCAGCCTCGCGATCAACCGCGATGGCAACATCACCGTCAACGGCGCGCCGCTGAAATTCTACCACTTCACCAAAATCAACGGCGTGGGTGACGTGATGACGGAGAAATACCTCAGCGGCAACAGCGCCATCTGGGAAGTGTGGACCTGGTACAAACGGCAGATCGCCGAACGGGAATCGCAAGCCATCCCCAAGGGCTACTGGCACTACGGCCAGTTCTCCAACGGCACGCCAATCGCCAAGCCCATGCGCATTACCTTCCGCACCCGCACCGATCTGATGGGCCATTTCGACGACCCCTTCGCAATGCAGCCAGACGGCTACTACGCCTGGATGTGCAACGAGAGCCCGGATCTCATCATCGCCGCATAAAAAAAGCGCCGGCCTGTTCGGCCAGCGCTCTCTTATCGGTCGTAACCCGGGCGCCCCACACGGCGCCCGGACGATCTGTGTTACCAGCGCACCCGCACGGCGGCGAGCACTTGGTGAACGTTGTAGCTCGGGCCAGAGGCTCCCGAGAACAAGGCGTTAGAATACTGCGCCGCGGAGACCTGGGTGGCGTAGTCCTTCGAGTCGAACCGCTCGAAGTTATAGGCCAGCCACAGCGAGGCATTGGGCAGGATCTGGTATTCCGCCCGCAGGCTGACGCTGTTCATCAGCGACGTCACGTCCGGGATCGGCGCCAGTTGCAAGCCGGCCGTGCCGGCAGCCACGAAGGAGAAAATCCCGCCATTGGCGATCGCATAGGCGTTCCGGCCATAAGACAGCGTATAGTCGGCGCTCAACTTCAGCGCCTCCATCGGCGCCCAGTCCAGGGTCAGGCCCGCCGTATGGGTCTGATCCACATTGCGGCCAACCCAGGTGCCGTTGTTCAAGCACGGCGCCGGGCCAGTCACCAATGTCGTGCCATTGCCGTTACACGCCGCGTTGGACACTGCGTTGGCTTGGTTAAAGAAGATCATCTGATAGGTGTAGTAGCCATGCGCGCTCAGGTTCGAGGCGATCTGGTACGTCAGGTCCGGACCGATCGAGAAGTTGTTGTTGTTGCGCAGGCCGAGTGCCGAGTTCGGATACCGGTCGTAATCGGCTTTCCCGATTACAGTTGCGGTCAGCTTCGGGCCAACCGGGAAGTCGATCATGCCCTTCACTTCTTCCCGGCGACGGGATGCTTCGTAGTAGTTCACAAAGCCTGAGAACTCATTCTCCGCCGCACCCAACGCAGTCCAGGCGGCATTGCGGCTGTAATCGCCAGACTGCCGGTCCTCATGCAACAGGGCCAAGGTCGCGTAAACCTCATCCGCCAATGTGGTGCGAATTTTGGCGTTCACGGCATTGGTGTTGCTCTGGTTGGTCGCCGAGTAGTTCCGCTTGGTCATATCGAAGTTATAACCGAGCGACAGCTTGGTCTGCGGGCTGATCCGGTAGCCACCTTCCACCACGATGTTCTGATGCTGGTAGCTCAGCGGCAGGTTGTAGACCGAAATGCCCGTCGCCGAATACGCATCCTGGTAGAACTGCTTCACGTAGTTGTTGCGCGGCGTCTGGTTGCGCCGGTCGTCGATCGTATAGGCAAGCCGCAGATCGGCGCGGTCGAACGGCACCGTCGTCAACGCGGTATTGGCATGCAAGGTCTGGATCGCCCCAGCCAGGCTGCTGGTCGGCGGCGCCACGGCGGCAAGGTTGGCGTTGCCAGTGCCGGACACGAAGCCCGCATTTTGCAACATCATCCCAAACTGCACATTGCCGTTCAGCCGCGTGGTCGGGCTCAGGTTATAGGCGAATTGCCCCTTCAGCTGATGCGCCGAGTTCGACGGCGGCAGCGAGTAGATCGAGGTGATGTTCTTCGACCCCGCCGCCGCGCCACCCGCCACACCGGTCACGCTCGCGGTGTTGGTGAACTGGAACGGGTTCAACAGATTGTCGGACGCCAGGTTGTCGGTGAAGTTGTTGAACGTATAGCCCAACAAAGCCTGGAACTTGCCCTGCGAATACTGCGCCGTCACATCGTAACGGTCGGTGTCGTAGTTGATCGGCTCGGCAAAATACGCCAGCGCGGAGCTGGTGATGTTGCCGTTGGCCGCAATCGGGCTCGGCGCGCCCAGAATGGCCAAGGAGTTCTCCTTGTAGCCTTCCTTGTGCTCGTGCCGCAGCGCAACCTGCACCAGCCAGTCGCCATACTGCACCTTGCCGCCGCCGCCGAAGATATCACGCTGAGAGCTGATATCCATCACGTTCAGCTTCGATGCCAGCGTGGTCGCGTTGGTCACGCTGCCCGCCGTCACCCCGTTCGCCAACGAACCGTTGGTGTTCCACACCGTGTGGAACTGGCTCGAATAGTAGTTGGCGATGCCGTTGTAATAGAGGTTGACCCCCCATTTCCCCTGCTCGCCAAACTTCAGCGCGCCAGAGCGGCCGTCGATCCCAAGGTCCATGCCCTCGGCATCAAAGTAGAATGTGCCGCCGGAGTCCCAGGCATCGCCGCTATGGATCTTGAAGGCACCGAGGCCGATGCCGCCGGCTTTACCCAACCCGGTGTAGCGGCCGTAGCGCATGGCCGCCCCACTCGTCCATCCGCCGCCAACGACAACCTCGTTGGAATAGGGCGGCGCGGGTTGGGAGACCGATGGCATAGGCAGCATCGGGATGGCGTTATGGGTTGGCGGGGGCCCCGCCGCCGTGGTCGGCGCATTCGATAAATCGAAGTCGTCGTCCTCGGCGAAAGCGGGGGCTGACAGCACGCAGCACGCCAAGGCGACTGCGGCTGTAAGGGCACGGGGGGTTTCCATTTTATGCGTCCTCCCTTCCTAGCGTGTGAACCACATGCCGGCGGGGCTGTTGGAGCCGTGGATTTGCGAGTGGCAGTTCACACAGCCACGGGCAAAAGAGCGGAAGTTGGTGCTGATCGCGCCGTTGAAGCCTGTCTTGCCCGGCAATTGCTGCCCGCTTTGCGGGTTCGCCTGATGGCTCGAGTTAGAGTGGCATTCTTGGCAGAGATACGGCGAGCGCTGCACCAGCAGGCGCGGTTGGTTGGAGCCGTGCGGGGTGTGGCAGGTTAGGCAGTTCTCACGAACCGGCTCATGTTCCCACGCCAACGGGCCGCGCTTTTCAGCATGGCAGTTGTAGCAGGTCTCGTTGACCGTCACTTCCTTCAGCAGCTTCGGACCAGGCGAACCATGCGGATTGTGGCAATCCGAGCAGGTCACTTTGCCTTCGCGGATCGGATGGTGCGAGAAGCGGAACACCTGCGAACGCTGTTCAGCATGGCAAGTGAAGCACTTTTCTGCCTGCGACATCTTAATCAGCACCGGGTCCTTGCGGACATGCACCTGGTGGCAGTCGTTACATGCCATGTCCTGGTTGGCATGCTGGCTGCCTTGCCAGTTCATGCGCAAACCGTTCTGGTGGCAGGTCAAGCACATTTCATTGCGGGCAGCGGCCGGGGATTTGTTCGGCCCTTTGAACAACACCGACGGCTTGTTCGCCCGGCTGTCCACATGGTCGCCCGCGGCGCCGTGACAGGATTCGCAACCCATCTGCCCAAACGGGGCGTGCGGGTCGCCCTTGCTGGCATGTGGGGTTTGCAAGATCGGATTGACCTTGGCGTCGTTATGGCATTTCAGGCAGGTTTCCGGTCCGCCATTGGCGAAATGGGCCGGGGTCGCGGGGGCCTGGGTAGCAGGCGCTGCCGGCTGGGCCGACGCTGTTGCCGCAAAGAGCGACAACAGCGCGGCACAGAGCAGGCCGGTGATGTGAGATGAGCGCATCTGCGTCTGTCCTGTACTGTCGCTTGGCGCGATTACTTCTTCACCGCCACGAAATCGGCGGATCCGGAGTCAATCGCGAGGGTGCGTTCGTAGGAAACGTAGTGGAACCGGCGGGCGGTGTGCCCGGCATGGATGGCAATCGCCACCTGGTAGGTCTGGCCGGGCTGGAAGGCGATCATGCCGCCACCGCCGTTCAACGGCCCGCTGAGCGTCACCGCCCAGTTACCGCCCGTGCCCGTCGCCTCGGCGGTCACCTGGCTCGGGGTCACTTCCTGGCGCTTGTCGAAGATCGTGCCGGTAATGCCCACCGCCGGCTTGCCGGCGTTCAGGCGCGCCTGCCAGTATTCGAGCATATAGCCATCGGCTTTCATCTTCGCGAGTTCATCGGCCGGCTTCAACGCATCGCCGCCACCCTGGCGGGTCAGCTTGGCACGGGTGCCCGGCAGGTACTTGGTGCGTTCGGCACCGCCCGCCGCCGGCATGGTGGCCGCATCCTCATGGCAGGCGGCCCAGCACCCGGTGCGGGTGGCTTCCTTGGCCGTCTTGGGGATGAACATCACCGTCACCTTGGTCGCCGATGCAGGGTCCTGCTTGGCGTCCGGCTGGCTGCCCTCCTGGAACTCGACATGAACGAACAGGTTCTTGCCATCATTGGCGAACTTCACCGTGGCCGGAATGCTGCCCGGCTTGCCGGCAATCGGCGTCGGCTCGATAGACGGCTTTTCGCCGGTCTTGAACACCCGCGGCTGACCGGTGACGATCTGCGGCCCCATGTCCTTTTCTTCACCGATATGACAGGTGTCGCAGTTCTTGCCCTCGGTACGGAACGCCTTGGCGCCGGACATGGAACTCTCGGTCAGCGCCCATTCATAGGAAGACTGGCCGGGATAGAACAGCACGATGCTCTTACCGGGGACCGAGCCCCAGTCGATCGCGGCGCGCGCTGGCGCGGCGGCGAACAGCAAACCGGCACAGCCGGCGAGCATGGCGAAGGGAAGGGCTTTGCGTGTCATCAGGACCTCGCGCGTTTTTTCTGGCATCGATACCATCACTGTCGTTAACCGATGCGTCGTCCTGCATCGGGTGTGGGCGCTTCCCTGGCCTTCCCTTGCGGGGAAAGCCGGGGAAGCACCCACGGCGGATTCCCTAAACTTTAGGTAACGTAGCCTCGCATTCGAGATGACCAGGGAGTAGAGCCACGATTACCGAAAATTTAGCAGACCAGATGCCTTGCCAAAATCCGCCACGGCACCATCCGCCTAGTTGGCGGCGTGTTCCAGGCCGAGTTCGTCGGCCACCGGCACATGCAAGCGGGCGGCCATTTGCGCCACCCGCGCCGTGATCTCCGGCTCTGGAATAGTACTAAAACCAAGCATCAGCAGATGCTTGCAGGTATTTTCACCCAGCAACGGCAGGTCCGGAAACGGCATCACCGGCAAGCCGCTGAGCCGTGCCGCCGCGGCAATCTGAGCGATAGCCCCCAGTTGCGGCGGCGGGCGCCAAGGCAGCGCAAACCCCGCTGCTGCCCCGAAATGATCCGGCACGCCGAGATGATGCCCCAACGCCGCGACCAGGGCCGCACGTCGCGCCGCATAAACCCGGCGTAACCCGATCACATGCCGGGAATAGGCGTTACTTTCGAGAAACTCCGCCAGCGCGCCAATCTCAATCCCGTGCGCCACCCCATCCAGCATCCGCCGCGCCATTTCGGCCGCCGCGACCAGATGCGGTGGCACGACCAGATACGCCATCGACACCAACGGTCCGAGCACGCTGGTAAAGTCGCCGATATGCAGCACACAGCCGGTCCGGTCCTGTGCCATCAGCGCCGGCGAGTGGTCATGGTCGTACCGCATGTCACCCACACGATCGACCTCTACAATTTGCGCGCCACTGCGGGCGGCCCAGTCCAGCACCGCCGCCCGCCGGGGTTCGGACAAAATCGCCCCGGTCGGATATTGGCAGCCTGGCGTCAGATGCAGCAACGCCGCCGGCCCGCTTGGCAACGCCTGCGGCAGCAGCCCGTCGGCATCCACCCCCACCCCCTCCAGCCGCGCACCGCGCGCCGCCCAGATATGGGCGGCAACCTCATCCCCCGGCGCTTCGAAGGCCACTATCTGCCCAGGCCTCAGCAGCAACTGCGCTACAATATCCAGCGCCCGCTGCCGGGCACTCACAACGATAACCTGGTCCGGCAGCACAGCCATCCCGCGCGTACCTCCCAGCCATTTCGCCAGCGTTGCCTGCAAAACCCCACGCTCGCATTGCTGCCGCCGGTCGAGCGAGGCGCGCAGCAGGCTGCGCCACCGCGCGGCGGGAAACAGCGCCGGATCAGCCTGAATGATCTCGTTACTCAGGGTTGGGTTGGGGGCCGGCAACACCGCCGCGCCCGCCGCTGCCGGCGCCACGGCAGCATTGGCCGGGCGCCCCGCCGCGCCCACAAACGTGCCGCCGGCCGGCACCGTATGCAAAAACCCCTCAACCGACAGCCGATCGTACGTCACCACCGCCGTCATGCGGGAGACACTGTAATGCGCGGCGAAGTCACGGGTCGACGGCATCCGGCTACCCGCCGGCAAATCGCCGCTCTCGATCAGCGCCCTTAGCTGAGTATAAAGCTGCTGCTGTAACGGTTTGTCGCGCTGCAACGTCAGGGGCAACAACATCAGGTTGTCTCCGCCATTGGCCACCGGCAATCGGCACGCAATCGCATGGTACGGCAAGGCGCCAGCAACGGCCTCAACCTGGCACGAAACATCTTTTGCGAACCCCACGCATGACGGTATCCGGTTGGTTTCTGCTGGCCTCTAATGCGTCAGATACCCGTGCTCCTCATTGATCTAAAACAATTCCCAATCCGCCCAGGCACGCTAGGGATGCGGCAACGCAACGCTCTCGCGCTTTCGCGCGGTCGCATCGGAGACCGAATTCGTGCTTAACCTGTCGATCTCAACGACTGCGCAATCCGGGACCGCCCCATGATCATCGAAATCGGCCATTTCGCGCTCATCCTCGCGCTCTGCGTGGCGCTGTGTCAGGCAAGCATTCCGCTATTCGGCGTCGCGCGCGGCAATTACGGCGCCATGCTGGTGGGAACCACCGGCGCGCTGGCGCAGTTTCTGTTGGTCGGCATTGCGATGCTGGCCCTGATGCATGCCTACGTCACATCGGACTTTTCGGTTATCAACGTAATCGAAAACAGCCACACGGATAAACCATTACTTTACAAAATTACCGGCGTCTGGGGCAATCACGAAGGCTCGATGCTGCTCTGGGTGTTCATGTTGGCGCTCTGCGGCGCGGCGGTGGCCAGCTTCAGCAATAATCTGCCCCCTGCCCTGCGCGCACTGGTGCTGTCGGTCCAGGGCATGATTGCGGTCGGCTTCCTCAGCTTCATCCTGCTCACCTCCAACCCGTTCCTGCGTACCGCCACCCCGCCGGCCAACGGCCAGGGGCTGAACCCGGTGCTGCAAGACCCTGGCCTGGCTTTCCATCCGCCGTTTCTCTATCTCGGCTATGTCGGCTTTTCCGTCAGCTTCGCCTTCGCCGTCGCCGCCCTGATTGAAGGCCGGGTAGACGCCGCCTGGGCACGCTGGGTCCGCCCCTGGGCGCTCGCCTCGTGGTGCGCCCTCACCGTCGGCATCGCGCTCGGCAGTTGGTGGGCCTACTACACCCTCGGCTGGGGCGGCTGGTGGTTTTGGGATCCGGTAGAAAATGCCTCGCTGATGCCCTGGCTCGCCGGCACCGCCCTGATCCATTCCTCCATCGTGGTGGAAAAGCGCAACGCGCTGAAAAGCTGGACCATCCTGCTGGCCATCATCACGTTCTCGCTCTCTTTGGTCGGCACCTTCCTGGTCCGCTCCGGCGTGCTGAGCTCGGTGCACGCCTTCGCGGTAGACCCGGCGCGCGGCATGTTCATCCTGCTGCTGCTCATGGTCGCCATCGGCGGCTCGCTGCTGCTGTTCGCCCTGCGCGCCC
>CAITOL010000076.1 GCA_903893975.1 uncultured Rhodospirillales bacterium
ATGTGTTCGTTCACATACCTCAGCCCTCGTTCTTTTAGGCACCACCTCAAAAAGTTGTGGGTCCAGGCGCCGCTGCCCGTCGCACCGAAGGCGCGCGTCCCGCGTGACGTGGGGTCGAGGGGCGAAGCCCCCGCCTTGCTTCCTCCCTCCCAGATCTCACACCTCCGGCCGCGCCCGATGCCACTCTGTTTCCCGCTGATACGCGTCCGCCACCTGTAACAGCCGCGCCTCGGCGAACGGGCGCGCGACCAGTTGCAGGCCAATCGGGAGCCCGTTGGGGTCGAACCCGCAAGGCTGGCTGCTGGCGGGCAGGCCGAGATAGTTGAACGGCCGCGTGTTGACCGATACCGCCATAAACCGCCGCTCCGTCCCCGGTGGCCCGTGGTCGATATCGGTTTCCGCCAAGGTTGGCAGGCAGGTCGGAATGGTCGGCGTGGCCAGAATATCCACCTTGGCGAACACCTCCCGGCAGAACGCCCGCAGCAACGGCCCGCGCTTGGCCAGGGCCTCGACGTAATACGGCCCGGGAATGGCGAAGCCGGGGTAAATCCGCCCGGACAAATGCTGTGCATAGCTTTGCGGCTGGCTGCGCATCCATTCCGCATGCACCGTCGCCGCCTCCACCCGCGCCACCACGGCGTTATAGGCGTTGATCGCCTCCATCAACGGCAGTTTCAGCCGGATGATCTGCGCCCCGCGCGCCTCCAGCACCTGCAACGCCGCCTCCATCGCCGCCAGCACCGGCGCATCGGCCCCCACGGTGAACGCGTTGGTCGGCACGCCGATCCGCTGCCCGCGCAAATCCCCGTTCAGCGCCGACTCGTAATCCGGCACCGGCTCGCGCGCGCTGGTCGGGTCGCGGCTGTCATGCCCGGCGATCACCGACAGCAGCCGGGCGCAATCGCGCGCGGACCGCGCCAGCGGCCCCACATTATCCGCCGAGAACGACAGCGGCATCACCCCGTAGCGAGACACACGGGTTTGCGTCGGCTTCACCCCGGTCACCCCGCAGGCCGAAGCCGGCAACCGGATCGACCCACCGGTGTCCGACCCAAGCGAGCCCGCCGTCACCAAAGCCGCCACCGCGGCGCCGGAGCCCGAGGACGAGCCCCCGGTGATGTAAGGCGGGTTCCACGGATTATGGCAGTCGCCAAACGCTTTGTTATGCCCGGTCGGGTTCTGCGCGAACTCCGCCATATTCAGCCCGGCGAAACTGTACGCCCCGGCCTCAGTCAACCGCTCGA
Organism: uncultured Rhodospirillales bacterium; assembly: GCA_903893975.1. Taxonomy (GTDB): domain Bacteria; phylum Pseudomonadota; class Alphaproteobacteria; order Acetobacterales; family Acetobacteraceae; genus CAITOL01. The sequence continues at coordinate 1,245 of CAITOL010000076.1, forward strand.
TCACGGTCGCGGTATAATCGGGCACAAAATCCCGCCGGATCGCGGAGCCACAGGTCGCCGGCTTGCCGGCCTGGTAATACATATCTTTATGCGCCAGCGGCACGCCATGCAGCCGGCCCAGCGCCGCGCCATTGGCCAAGGCGGTATCGGCAGCCTCCGCCGCCCGCCGCGCGCCCTCGGCATCGCGCCAGATCTCCACATTCAGCGTCGGGTTCACCGCATCCAGCCGTGCCAGGCTGGCCTCCAGCAACCCCATCGCGGTGATCTCCCGGCGCGCAATCGCCTCGGCGGCCTCCACCAGCCCGAGCATATGTGGCGCGCTCATTCCTTGCACGCCTGCAACGCCGCCTCGAAACTCGCCGGCTCATCCTCGAACCGCAAACTGCCGCGCACCGCCTCGAAAGCGGCAATGGTTTCCACCAGATCGGCGGTCAGCCGCCGGGCCGTCGCATTGGGCGCGGCAACGCCGTGCCAGGTGGCGATCATCGCCTCGGTTTCGGCCAGGAAAGTCATCGGCGGCTCCTGTGCTATGCTTATTCAACCAGCAGAATGCGCAAGACTGTCCAAGCCGGCAACAGGGTTGGAGATCACGGCCATACCGGGCATGATCGGGGGGAATTGCGAATGCGCGGGGGACGAAAGCGGTGGTGACACAGCAGAGCTATCGAGACGCCATGGCCCGGCTGGGGGCGGCGGTGAATGTCATCACCACCGATGGCCCCGGCGGCAAGCGCGGCTTCACCGCCTCCGCCGTATGCAGCGTCACCGACAGCCCGCCGACTTTGCTGGTCTGCCTGAACCGCAACAGCGATTCGAATGAAGCGCTGAAGGTCAACCAGGTCGCCTGCATCAACGTCCTGCAAGCCGACCAGGAACATCTCTCGCCGGTCTTCGCCGGCATGACCGAGGGCGACTACGCCGAACGCTTCGGCCGCGCCTCCTGGAGCGTGCTGCAAACCGGCTGCGCCGTGCTCGATGGCGCGCTGGCCTCGTTCGACTGCCGCATTGTGGAGGTCAACGAGGTCGGCACGCATAGCGTATTCTTCTGCGAGGTTCAGGCGCTGCGCGTGGCGCCGGCCGGGCAGGGGTTGGTGTATTTCGGTCGGCGCTATCACGCGCTCGACCCGGCAAGCTAGGAACCGGCGATGAGCGAACTGGTCTATTCCGACAATTTTCTGCGCGGCATCCTGCAACGGGTGAAGACCATCGCCATGGTCGGCGCCTCGTCCAACTGGAACCGGCCCAGCTACTTCGTGATGAAGTATCTGCAAGGCAAAGGCTACCGGGTGATCCCGGTCAATCCCGGCACCGCCGGCCAGACCCTGCTGGGCGAAACGGTCTACGCCGCGCTGAAAGACATCCCAGACCAGATCGACATGGTCGATGTTTTCCGCACCTCGGACGCGCTCGGCCCGATCATGGAAGACGCCATCGCCATCGGCGCCAGCGTGGTCTGGGCGCAGCTCGGCGTGCGCAATGATGCCGCTGCCGCCGTCGGCATCGCCGCCGGGCTGGATGTGGTGATGAACCGCTGCCCGAAAATCGAATTCAGCCGCCTCGGCGGGGAATTGTCCTGGTCGGGCGTCAACACCGGCATCATCCGCAACCGCCCGCCGGAGCCACCGTTGGCCCGCCGGCCGCGCGGCGGCAAATCCCCGGCCAAAAACGCCACCTACGGCTTTGAAACCATGGCCGTGCATGCCGGCGCCGCGCCAGACCCGACGACAGGCGCCCGGGCAACGCCGATTTTCCAGACCACCGCCTATGTGTTCAACGATGCCGACCACGCCGCCTCGTTGTTCAACCTGCATGATTTCGGCCACATCTATAACCGCCTCTCCAACCCCACCGTGGCGGTGCTGGAAGAACGGGTGGCAACCTTGGAAGTTGGCCGCGCCGCGCTCGCCTGCGCCTCCGGCCATGCCGCGCAGTTCCTCGCCTTCTACACCTTGCTGGAACCGGGCGACGAATTCCTCGCCTCGCGCAACCTCTATGGCGGCTCGCTCACCCAGTTCGCGCTCTCGTTCAAAAAACTTGGCTGGACCTGCCATTTCGTCGACCCGACCGACCCGGAGAATTTCCGCCGCGCCCTCACCCCGCGCTGCAAGGGCATTTTCGTCGAAAGCCTGGCCAATCCCGGTGGCGTGGTGGTCGATATCGCCGCCATTGCCGAGGTCGCCCATTCCGTCGGCATTCCGTTGATCGTCGATAACACCCTGGCCTCGCCCTATCTGTGCCGCCCGATCGAGCACGGCGCCGATATCGTGGTGCATTCCATGACCAAGTTCCTCGGCGGCCACGGCAACTCGCTCGGCGGCGTGGTGGTCGAATCCGGCAAGTTCGACTGGTCGGCCAGCGGCAAATTCCCCGGCATGTGCGACCCGGAACCGGCCTATCACGGGCTGAAATTCTACGAGAACTTTGGCGATTTCGCCTTCACCACCAAAGCCCGCGCCGTCGCCTTGCGCGATTTCGGCCCGACTTTGGCGCCGATGAACGCCTTCCTCATCCTCACCGGCATCGAAACCCTGCCGCTGCGCATGCAACGCCACGTCGCCAACGCGGAGAGGGTGGCCGCCTTCCTCGCCGCCGACCCGCGCGTGGCCTGGGTGTCCTATGCCGGGCTGGACAGCAGCCCCTATTACGGTCTGGCGGCGAAATACCTGCCACGTGGCGCCGGCTCGGTGTTCACCTTCGGCGTCAAAGGTGGCTATGAGGCCGGGATCAAGGTGGTCGAAAACGTCCGCCTGTTCTCCCATCTCGCCAATGTCGGGGACACGCGCAGCCTGATCCTGCATCCGGCCTCCACCACCCACCGGCAACTCTCGGACGAACAGCGCATCGCCGCCGGCGCCGGCCCGGATGTGATCCGGCTGTCGATCGGCATCGAATCGGCCGAGGACATCATCCGCGACCTTGATGAGGCGCTCGCCACCACGGTCTAGGCCAACGGCCAAGCCGAAACTTTCACCTTTCCCTTACCCCAAGCTGCAAAGATGCGTTACGAGGTAAAACGTCGTAAGGGACGGTCACAGATCGTTCGGGCAAGCGGGGGCAAGGGGCATGTGTGGGCTGGCGGGGCTGTTTCACCCGGACCGTGATGGCGCGGTCGATCCCGCGTTGCTGCGCCGGATGACCGCTGCACTCGCCCATCGCGGCCCGGATGGCGATGGATTCTACCACGCGCCCGGCATCGGCCTCGGCCATCGCCGGCTGGCGATCATCGACCCGACCGGCGGCGAACAGCCGATGTTCAACGAAGACCGCTCGGTGGTCATCGTCTTCAACGGCATGATCTACAATTACCAGGCCTTGATGGCCGAGTTGCAGGCCCTCGGCCACGTCTTCCGCACCCGCTGTGATACGGAAACCGTCGTGCATGCCTGGGAAGAATGGGGCCCGGACTGCCTCACCCGGCTCGACGGGTTTTTTGCCTTCGCCATCTGGGACCGCCCGCGCGGCCAGTTGTTCCTGGCGCGCGACCGGCTGGGCAAAAAGCCGCTGCATTACGCCTTCACCGCCGATGGCGGCCTCGCCTTCGCCTCCGAACTCGCCGCCTTCGCCACCGTGCCCGGGCTGGACCGCACGCTGGATGTGCGCGCCGTCGATGATTTTTTCACCTACGGCTACATCCAGGACCCGAAAACCATTTATCGCGGCATCCACAAGCTGCCCGCCGCCCATAGCCTGCTGCTGCAACACGGCGCCCCCCGCCCGGCCCCGCGCCGCTACTGGGCGCTGCGCACCGACAGCCACGCGGTATCGGAAGCCGAGGCGCTGCCCGATCTGGTCACCCGCTTCCGCGACAGCGTGCGCCAACGCCTGATCGCCGATGTGCCGCTCGGCGCTTTCCTGTCCGGCGGCGTCGATTCCAGCGCAGTCGTTGCCTTCGCCGCCGGCCTGCGCGACAGCCCGCTGGACACGTTCACTATCGGCTTCGGCGGGGACATGGACGAAACCCCCTACGCCCAGATGGTCGCCGCCCGCTACGGCACCACCCAGCATAACGAAGCCGCAACCATGGACGTCATCGACGCCGCCCGCGACCAGGGCCGCGTCTTCGGCGAACCCTTCGGCGACAGTTCCAGCGTGCCCACCCATCGCGTCTGCGCCCTGGCCCGCCGCCACGCCACCGTCGCCATTTCCGGCGATGGCGGGGACGAGGTGTTCGGCGGCTACCGCCGCTACCAATGGCACCGCATGACCGAAGCCGTGCGCGCCTATCTGCCCGCCGGGGTGCGGCGCGGCGTCATCGGCCAACTGGCCCGTGTCTATCCCAAAATGGACTGGGCGCCGCGCTGGCTGCGCGCCAAATACACCCTCACCGAACTCAGCCTGGACTCCGCGCTGGGCTATTTCCGCATGGTCACCAAAACCCACCGCCAGGACCGCCAGGCGCTCTATTCGGACCAGTTGCGCACCGCACTCGATGGTTATGACCCCGGCGCCCTGGTGGCCGACCTGATGGACCGCGTCGGCACCGATGATGCGCTCAAAGCCGCGCAATACGTGGACATCAACACCTATCTGGTCGGCGACATCCTCACCAAGGTGGATCGCGCCTCGATGGCCAACTCGCTGGAAGTCCGCGCGCCCCTGCTCGGCATCAGCCTGGTCGAATGGGGCCTGTCGTTGCCCGCCGAGCTAAAACTGCGCGGCACCGAAGGCAAATACCTGCTCAAACGCGCCATGGAACCGTATCTGCCGCGGGAGGTGCTGTACCGCACCAAGCAAGGCTTCTCCAAATCCCCCGCCGCCCTGTTCCGCCGCGAAGCCGATCGCCTGCGCGCCCGCCTGCTCGGCCCGGTGATGCAGGATTGCGGCCTGTTCCAACCCGGCGTGATCGCCGGGCTGATCGACCAGCACGCCGCCGGCGCCATGGATCACAGCCAGAAGCTCTGGCTGCTGCTGGTCTTCGAAGGCTTCCTCGCCGCCCAGGCCGCCCCGCAAGCCGCCGCTTTTGCCGATGCCGCCGTCTGACGCGGACAGGCCGCCGCCTGTCCCCCCACCACCGGTTGCCGACCCGCCGAAACTCTCCATCCTCGCCCGCACCACCCGCGGCGCCGGCTGGATTTTCGCCTTCCGCCTGTTCACCCGTGTGCTCGGCACCTTCAGCAACATCATCCTCGCCGCGTTGCTGCTCCCGGCGGATTTCGGCATCTGGACCCTCGGCACCGCCAGCATGCAAATGGTGGAAACCCTGTCCTATGTCGGGGTGGAAGACGCGCTGGTGCGGGAAAAAGCGCCGGACCGGGCGATGTACAACACCGGCTTCACCCTCAACCTGCTGCGCGGCCTGCTGGTCGGCGCGGTGATGGCGCTGGCCGCCTACCCGGTCTCGCTGTTCTACCAGCAGCCGGCCTTGCTGCCGGTGCTGCTCATCCTCGGCCTCGGCTCGGTCATCGAAGCCGCCGGCAATATCGGCATGGTCGATTATCGCCGCAGTTTTGAATTTGATCGTGAATTCTTCTGGCTCGCCGTGCCGCGCGTGCTGCAAGTGCTAACCATGATCGTGGTCGCCGTGCTCACCCGCAGCTACGTCGCCCTGCTCGCCGGCATCATGGTCGCCCGCGTGGTCAAATGGGTGATGGGCTACGTGCTGCACCCATTCCGCCCGCGCCTGTCGCTCGCCTCCTGGCGCCACCTGCTCGGCTTCTCCGCCTGGACCTGGGTGGTCTCCATGGCCGTGCTGCTGCGCGATCAGGCGCCCAAAGCGGTCATCGGCTTCATGCTGCCGGCCAAAATCCTGGGCATGTTCGGCTTCGGCATGGACCTCGCGGGCATGCCGATCACCGAGTTGGTGGCGCCCATGTCCCGCTCCGCCTTCTCCGGCTTCAGCGTCGGCCGGCACGAGGGGGAGAGCGGCGGCGAAACCTATCTGCGCATCGTCTCCTTCATCGCCGTCTTCACCGTCCCGGTCGGGGTCGGCCTGTCGCTGGTGGCAGACCCGCTGGTCCGCCTCGCGCTCGGCACCGAATGGCTCGGCACCGTCCCGCTCATCTCCATCGTCAGCCTGCTCTCCTCCTTCGCCGTCTACGGCTATCTCGGCTGGACGCTGTTCTTCGCCCATGGCCGGCTGAAACTGGTATTCGTCATCACCGCCACCGGCGCGCTGCTGCGCCTGTTGCTGCTCTACCTGCTGCTGCCGCGCCTGGAACTGGTCGGCGCCGCCCTCGCGGTCTTCCTCACCTCGATGTTGGAAGATCTCGCCTATATCGTGCTGGTGCGCATCTACTTCGCCGCACGCTTTTCCGTCCTCTGGGCCCGCAACTGGCGCTTCCTGTTCGCGGCGCTGCTGATGGCGGTCGTGCTTTACGCCGCCGGTCTCGGCTGGGTGCCGGTGGTGGCCGATCGGCTGACCCTCAGCCTGCACCTCCTGCTCGTCGTGCCCTTGGGGGCGGCGTTATATGCCGGCACGCTGGTCGCCACCTGGATGCTATCCGGCCGCCCCGACGGGACCGAGGCCGATTTACTGCGGCTGATCGCCGGGCGCCTGGCCAGGGTGCGGCGATGACCGCGCCCGGCCGCTATTTTGAAAGAGGATCATTTCCATGAGCCGCGTTGCCTTGATCGGAGCGGGATTCATCGCTCGCAGCCATGCCGAGGCCCTGCACCGTACCCCCGGCGTAACCTTCGCCTGCGTGATCGATCCAAACCGCAAAGCCGCGGAACGGCTCGCCAAAGACTGGGGCGTCACCGCGGTGTTCACCTCGGTGGCCGAAGCCGTTGCCGCCGACGCCTTCGACCGCGCCCATGTGCTCGTGCCGCCCGATTTACACGCCCAGGTGGCGCGCGAGGTCATCGCGGCCGGCAAACCGGTGCTGCTGGAAAAGCCCATGGCAACCGATGTGGCAACCTGCCGCGACCTCGTCGCCCAGGCTGCCACCGCCGGGGTCGCACTCGGCGTGAACCAGAATTTCGTCAAACACCCGGCCATGCTCCGCCTGCAAAGCCTGATCGACAGCGGCGCCCTGGGGCGGACGCGTTTCGTCTCCTGCCTCTACAACGTCCCGCTGCGCCAGTTGCAAAGCCGCCAGTTCGGCCATTGGATGTTCCAGACGCCGGGCAATCTCCTGCTGGAACAGGCGGTGCACCCGCTGTCGCAAATCGTCGCCCTGACCGGCATCCCCACCAGCCTCCAGACCATCCCCGGCCCAATGCAGGAAATCGCGCCGGGCACCTGGTTCTGCCGCGATCTCGTGGCCTCCTTCAGCGGCGGCACCGCCCCCGCGCAACTCCGTTTCGCTGTCGGCCAAAGCTTCCCCTTCTGGCAGGTCACCGTGGTCGGCGATGACGGCGTGGCAGTGGCGGACATCCTGTCGAACCGGCTGATCCATTACGGCCGCACCCATTGGCTCGATGCGCTCGATGCCATGGTATCCGGCCTGCGCACCGCCTCCGGCATCGCCGGCGACAGCGTGCGCAATTTCATGGCCTACAGCCTGGGTATGACCAAACTGATCCAGAGCCGGTCACCGTTTTTCGCCTCCATGCACGACAGCATCGCCAGCTTTCACCAGGCGGTGAGCGCGGGCCAGCCTCCCACCCTCGACGGTGCCTTTGGCCTGGCGCTGGTCACGCTCTGCGAAACGATGCGCGACCAGGCCTTCCCCTCGCCGCCAACCCAAGCCGCGGCACCGCGCCCGGACGCGCCGACACGCTGGGATGTCGCCGTGCTCGGCGGCACCGGCTTCATCGGCCGGCACGTCGTGCGGCAATTGCTCGACGCGGGTAAAACCGTGGCCGTCATGGCGCGGTCAGACCGCAATCTCCCGGCGGTGTTTCAAGAACCGGGCGTTGCGGTCATCCGGGGCAGCATCGCCAACGAGGACGACATCGCCCGCGCCATCGGTGAGGCAAAATACGTCATCAACCTCGCCCATGGCGGCGGCAGCGGCAGCTTTGCCGAGGTGCGCGCCGCGATGGTCGGCGGGGCGGAGACCGTCGCCAAGGTGGCGATGGCGCGCGGCGTCAAGCGCCTCGTCCATGTCGGCTCCATCGCCGCGCTCTATCTCGGCCCACAATCCACCCCGATCACCGACGCCACCCCGCCGGATCAACGGGAGGCTGAACGGGCCGATTACGCCCGCGCCAAGGTCTTGTCGGACCGCGCCTTGCTGCAACTGCATGCATCCAGCGGGCTGCCAGTGGTGATCCTGCGGCCCGGCGTGGTGGTCGGGCAGGACGGCATCGTGCTGCATTCCGGGCTTGGCCTGTTCAACAACGACCAGCATTGCGTCGGCTGGAACGATGGCCGCAACCCGCTGCCCTTCGTTCTGGTCGGCGACGTCGCGGCTGCCATCGTCCGCGCGCTCGATGCGCCGGATATTGACGGGCGGTGCTTCAATCTGGTGGGCGATGTGCGCCCGAATGCGCGGGAATTCATCGCCCGCCTCGGCCGCGCGCTGCACCGGCCCTTGCGCTTCCATGCCCAGTCGCCGCGCCGGCTCTGGCTGGAAGACATCGGCAAGTGGACCATCAAGCGCGCCGCGGGACGGCAGGTGCCACGCCCGACCATGCGAGACTTCCTCTCGCGCGGCATGACCGCGCGCTTCGATACGACGGAAGCCAAACGCGCTTTGGCCTGGACGCCGGAAGCCGATATCGAACGCTTCTGGCGCGCGGCGGTGGATGTGCATGCCGACTAATCCCAAGCTGCTGCTCAGCGTTTTCTCCACCTTCGCCGTTGGTGGGCCGCAAGTGCGGTTCACCACCATCGCCAATCATTTCGGCCCGCGCTACCGCCATGCCGTCATCGCCATGGACCGCAATCTGGCCTGTCGGGAACGGTTCGATGCCAGCCTCGATGTCAGCTTCCCGCAGTTGGACTTCCGCAAGGGCGACACGCTGGCCAATGCCCGCCTGTTCCGCCGCTTCCTGGCCGATCTCGCGCCGGATGTGCTGGTCACCTCCAATTTCGGCACCATCGAATGGGCGCTGGCCAACTGGCTGCCCATCGTGCGCCACGTCCACATGGAAGACGGCTTCGGGCCAGAGGAACGAGACCGGCAAATCCCCCGCCGCGTCTGGCTGCGCCGCCTGTTGCTGCGCCGCGCCGCGATCATGCTGCCATCCCGCACCCTGCTGCGTATCGCCACCGATATCTGGCGCCTGCCGCAAGCCGGCTTGCACTACATCCCCAACGGTATCGACCTGGACCGCTTCGGCGCCGCCCCGGCCGAAGCGCCCTGGCCACCCGGTGACGGCCCGATCATCGGCACCGTCGCCGCCCTGCGCGCGGAAAAAAACCTCGCCCGCCTCATCCGCGCCTTCGCCCTGGTGCCGCCGCCATGCCGGCTGGTCATCGTGGGCGACGGCCCGGAACGCCCGGCTTTGCACGCTTTGGCCGTCTCATGCGGTGTCGCCGACCGGGTGCATTTCACCGGCCACATCGCCGCCCCGCAGGGCCTGTTCCAAGCCTTCGACCTCTACGCCCTGTCCTCGGACACCGAACAAATGCCGATGACGGTGCTGGAAGCCATGGCCGCGACGCTGCCGGTTGCCGCCACCGATGTGGGGGACGTCGCCAGCATGCTCGCCGCTGACAACCGTCCGTATGTCGTGCCGCGCGACGACGCCGCTTTGGCTGCCAGCCTCACCGCCTTGGTGGCCAACCCGGCGCTGCGCCGCACCCTCGGCGCCGCCAACCGCGCCAAAGTCGTCGCCGACTACGACCAGCGCACCATGTTCAACGCCTACGCCGCCCTGTTCGACGGCGCCTAGCGGTTCGCCCCCGGCACCCACAGCACATCCCCACCCGCCTGCGCGTTCAGATGCCGGCTCAGCACAAACAAATGATCCGAGAGCCGGTTGAGGTAGCGCACCACGGCCGGGTTCACCTCCTCGACATGTGACAGCCCCACCACCAGCCGCTCCGCCCGCCGTGTGATGGTGCGGGCCAGATGCGCCTGCGCCGCGCCGGGGCAGCCGGCCGGCAGCACAAAGCTCTTCAGCGGCGGCAGGCTGGCATTCATCACCGCCACCTCCGCCTCCAGCCGCAAAGATGGCGCGTCGGTCAGCCGCAGCCCGTCGCCCGCTTCCCCCGGCACGCATAAATCGGCGCCGATATCGAACAAATCGTTCTGAATCCGCGCCAGCATCGCATCCGTCGCCGCATCCGCGTGCAACCGCACCAGCCCGATGCTCGCATTGGCCTCGTCCACCGTGCCATAGGCCTCCACCCGCAGCGCATCCTTCGGCACCCGGCTGCCATCGCCCAGCGAGGTTTCCCCCGCGTCGCCGCCACGGGTGATAATGCGGTCGAGACGGACCATGCTGCCTACTCCGGCTGAAAGTTAATCTGAATTTCGAGCGTATCGAGCACCGCCTCGCCACCATCGGTGGCCGGGTTGCAGTGCCAGGTCAACAACCGGTCATGCGCGGCCTGGTCCAACAGCGCATGGCCGGAGGATTCGAGGATCTCCGCCAGGATCACATCGCCATGCGAGTCGATATGCAGGCGCAACTTCACGCTGCCCTTTTCCCCCCGCTGCAACGCCTGCGGCGGATAGGGCGGAAACAGGTTGCGCCGGCTTTTGCAACTCGGCCCGGTGCCGTTATCCCGCACCTCGCCCACCGAGGTATCGCTGCCCAACCGCAATGCCGGCGGGCTGGGCGGGGCAGGCGGGGTGGGCGGCGTCGCCGGGGCCGGTGGCGGTTCCGGCTGCTTCGGCGCGGGCTTCGGCGTGTCCTGCGGCGGCGGCGGTGGGGGTGGCGCAACCGGCGGCACCGGCAGCCCCGCCGGGTCCACCGCGCGTGGCTCAGCCGGTTTCTCGGCGGGCTTTTCGGCCGGTTTCTCAACCGGCTTCTCAACCGGCTTTTCCGCCGCCTTCTCCTTCTCCGGCGGCTTGTCGCGCGGCGGCTGCGGCGGCGGTGCGGGCGGCGGCGGGGCGGCGGTCTGCAACTCCACCTCCACCATCCGCGGCTCCGTCGGCGGCCGATCGGTCAGCACCAGCCACCCGCCCAACAGCGCCGCCAGCAGCACATGCGCGACGGCGGATAAGATCAGCGCGCGCTTCATGCGGCGGCAGGCGGCAGCAGGCGCGGCTGCGTGTCGAGGCCAACCGGCAGCCCAAACGCCCGCGCCGCCGCCGGCAGAGCATCGGCGGGGGCGGCATCGGCGATGATGCGGCCGTCCTGCAGCACCACCATGCGGTCAGCGTAATCGCGTGCCAGGTCGAGCGCATGCAGCACCACGATCACGGTTGCGCCGGCCTGCGCGAGGCGGCGCAGCAGGGCCATGATAGCGTGGGCGGCGGCGGGGTCCAGGTCCGCGGTAGGTTCGTCGAGCAGCAGCGTGGGGGCCTCGGTTGCCAGAATGCGGGCCAGCATGGCGCGGCGCGCCTGCCCGCCAGAAATGCGGTCCACGCGGGCGTTGCGCAAGCTGTCGAGGCCGCACAGCGTCAACGCGCGGGCGATCGGCGCGGCGGCGGCGTCGCCATGCGGCAGCCGGCCGAGGGCTGCGACCTCGGCTACCGTCAGGCCCCAGGCGCACCGCGCGCCCTGCGGCAGATACGCCACCTGCCTCGGGTCGCGCCCGGGCAATCCGGGCAGCAGGCCGGCGAGGGCGCGCAGCAAGGTGGATTTGCCGGCGCCGTTCGGGCCGCACAGCGCCACCAGTTGGCCGGGTTGGGCGGTGAAGGCGATGTCATGCAGCACCGGCCGCCCGCCCAGCGCCACCGTGGCGGTAAGCGCGATCATGGCGCCACCTGCCGGGCGATGCGCACCAGGAACGGCGCGCCGAGCAAGGCGGTCAGCACGCCCAGAGGCGGTTCCTGCGACAGCGGCAGCAGCAGCGGCGCGGCGCGCGCCAGCAGATCGGCGCCCAGCAGCAACGCGGCGCCGGCAAGCGCCGCGGCCGGCAGCAAGCCAGCAGGGCGTTCGCCCAGCTGCGGCCGCAGCAAATGCGGCACCACCAGCCCGACAAAGCCGATGCTGCCGGCAACCGCCGTGCCGGCGCCCACCGCCAGTGCGCTGCCGATGGCGGCCCAGAGCAGAGTGCGTCCCACCGGCCGGCCCAGGCTTTGCGCGACATCCTCGCCCAGGGCCAGCGCGTCCAGCCCCGGCCCCAGCCGCAACAACAGGATCAGTCCGAGCAGGATCGGCGGGGCGGCCAGCGCCAGATGGTCCAGGCTGCGATCCTGCAGGCCGCCCATCAGCCAGAAGGTGATTTCCGCCAGCGCGAACGGATTGGGCGCCAAGGCCAGCGCCAGGGCGAGCAGGGCGGAGGCCAGCGCGGACAAGGCGACCCCGGCCAGGATCAGCGATGGCGCGGACGGCGCGCGTCCCGCCAGCGCGAACAAGGCGGCGCAGGCCAATCCCGCCCCGGCCAGCCCGCCAAGCGGCAGCGCCGGGGCAAACCGGGCCGACAGCCCCCAGTAGAACGCCACCACTGCGCCCAACGCCGCCCCGCCGCCAATACCCAGCAAACCCGGATCAGCCAGCCGGTTGCGCAAACCCCCTTGCAGCACCGCGCCGGACAGCCCCAACCCGGCCCCGACCAATCCAGCCAGCACGGTGCGCGGCAGCCGCAACTGCCACAAAATCTCGCTCTGCGGCAGGCCAAACCCGGCCGCGCCCAGCAGCAGCCCCAGCGCGGTCAAGCCCAGCACCAACGCCGCCAGCCCACGGATCATGGCGCCAACGCCCGCACCGCATCCGCCGACCACGGCCCACCGCACACCAGGGACGCCGGCGGCAAATGCCGCGTCGGCAGCCGCGCCAGCGCCGGATGGCGCAGAAAATCGGTGGCAAGCGACGGATAGGCCGGCGCATCGGTCATCACCAGCAGCGCCGGCGGATGCGCCAGCAACGTTTCCAGATCCTGCCGCCGCCCCATCCCAGCATTGCGCAACCCGGCCGCGCGCAGCACGCTATCGGCCAACGACCCCGCACCGGCGGTATAGCCGCGCGGCTCCAGCACCGTCGCGGCCAGCGCCGGCCCCGGCACCACCTGCGCCAAGGTCGCATCCATCTGCGCCAGCAACGCCACCCCGCGCGCCTCCACCCCCAGCAGCCGCGCCAGCCGCAGGGTCTCGACCCGGATGGCGGGAAAATCCTCCGGCAACGCACTGCGCACCACCCGCACCCCGCGCCGCTCCAGCGCCTGCAACGTGGTCTGCGCCCCCCAATCGGCGGCCAACACCCAATCAGGCGCCAGCTTCAGCACCGCCTCCGCATCTGCCCGCACCCAAGGCAGCCGCGCTGCCTCCGCCGCCACCACGGATAGCGACGGATCGCGCGCCAGCGGGCTCAACGCCGCCACCTGCTCCGGCGCCAATTGCACCAGATACTGGTCGGTGCACAGATTGAGCGACACAACCCCGGCCGCCTGCGCGCCGTGGCAGAACAACAGCGCCGCGAGCAGGCGCCCGATCACAAGACCAGCACGCCCAGATGCTTGGCCTTGCCCTCCGGCTCCACATGGATGGTGATCATCAACCCATCCATCTCCGCCTTCAGCGCCGCCTCCACCCGGTCGCAAATCTCATGCGCCGCCGCCACCGTCATCGCGCCGGGCACCACCAGATGGAATTCCAGAAACGTCAGCCGCCCGGCATGGCGGGTGCGCAGATCATGCGCCTCAATCGCCCCCTCGGCATGCTCGGCCACCAATTGCCGGATCCGCGCCACCACGGTGGGGGAGGGGGCGGCATCCATCAGCCCGCTGACCGAGGTACGGATCACCGCCCCGCCAGAGGCCAGCACGTAAACCGCGATAATCGCCGCCACCAGCGGGTCGAGCCATGGCAGCCCGGTCAGCAGCACCAGGCCCACGCCGATCAGCGCCCCCACCGCCGTGACCACGTCGCTATAGATATGCTGCGCATCGGCCAGCAACGCCGGGGACCGCAACTGCTTGCCGCGCCAGCGCAGATACGTCGCCCAGCCCAGATTCACCGCCGTCGCCGAACCGTTCAGCACCGCGCCCAGCCCGGCCTGCACAATTGGCTGTGGGTTGGCATAGGCCGTCCACGCCTCATGCAAAATCACCAACGCGGCGGCCACGATCAGGCCACCCTCGATCACGGCGGCGAAAAACTCCGCCTTGTCATGCCCGTAGGGATGGTTCGCATCCGCCGGCTTGGCCGCCAGCCGCAACGCCAGAAACGCCACCAGCGCCGCCGCGACATTGACCACCGTTTCCGCCGCGTCCGAAAACAGCGCCGCGCTGCCGGTGATCGACCACGCAGCCAGCTTCATCGCCAGCACGACAATGCCGACCGCCACGCTCCCCAGGGCCAGACGCTCGGCTTTGCTCACACTGCGATCCTGTTCGGTTAAGGCCCGCGCGGTCTATCAAACCGCGCGGGTTCCGTCATCTGCTCAACATCAGGGGAACAGCTTGCCGCTGGACCAACCGCTGGCGGTGCGGGTGAAGGTGGTGCGGTCATGCAGGCGGAACGGCATGTCCTGCCAGAACTCGAACCAATGCGGCATCACCCGATACCCGGTCCAATGCGCCGGCCGCGGCACCGCCTCACCGGGGTATTGCGCGTCATATTCGGCAATCCGCGCTTCCAGCTGCCCACGTTCCGCCAACGGCGAGGATTGCAACGATGCCCAGGCGCCGATGCGCGAATTGCGCGGGCGGGAATTGTAATACGCATCCGCCTCGGCGTCCGTCACATGCTCCACCCGACCTTCGATGCGGATCTGCCGGCGCAGCGATTTCCAGTGGAACAGCAGGGCGGCGTTCATATTCGCCTCCAACTCCCCGCCCTTGCGGCTGGTGGTGTTGGTGTAAAACACGAATCCGGCGCTATCCCAGCCTTTCAGCAGCACGATGCGCGCCGACGGCAGCGCCCCCGGCGTCGCGGTCGCCACCGTCATGGCGTTGGGGTCGTTCAATTCGGTGGCTTCGGCCTCGGCGAACCAGGCCTGGAAGAAGGCAAACGGATCGGAATGCGACATTTCGGCGGCTCCAGCGATGACGGCGCATGTGTGCGCCAGCCATGCAGGCAAGCCAAGACGGCAAACCCCTTGCCGGCGCGGGGGGTGCTATGCGACGAGAGGTTTAGATCGCCGCCCCTTAGCAATCAGGATATGACGACCATGGCCGACGGTGAAACCATCCAAGCCCCCCTGCGTGGCAACCTGCTGCAAGGCAAACGCGGCCTGATCATGGGGGTCGCCAACGACCACTCCCTCGGCTGGGGCATTGCCGCCGCCTGCGCCGCCCAAGGGGCGGACCTCGCTTTCACCTATCAGGGCGATGCCTTGGGCAAGCGGGTCAAACCGCTGGCCGAACGCCTCGGCTCCGATATCGTGCTGCCCTGCGATGTCGCCGATGATGCCAGCATGGACGGCGCCTTCGCCGCCATTGCCGAACGCTGGGATGGGCTGGATTTTCTGGTCCACGCCATCGGCTACGCCGACAAAGCCTTCCTGCGCGGCCGCTATGTCGATACCCCCCGCGCCGCCTTCCTGCAGGCGATGGATATTTCCTGCTTCAGCTTCGTCGCCGTCGCCCAGCGCGCCGCCAAGATGATGAAGCCGGGCGGGGCGATGCTGACCCTCAGCTATTACGGCGCAGAAAAGGTCATCCCGCATTACAACGTCATGGGCGTGGCGAAAGCGGCGCTGGAAACCTCGGTGCGCTACCTCGCGGCGGATTTCGGCAAAGACGGCATCCGCGTCAACGGCATCAGCGCCGGCCCCATCCGCACCCTGGCCGCCAGCGGCATCGGCGATTTCCGCTATATCCTGAAATGGAACCAGTACAACTCCCCCCTGGTCCGCAACGTCACCATCGAGGATGTCGGCGGCTCGGCGGCGTATCTGCTGTCTGACCTGTCCAGCGGCGTCACCGGCGAGGTGCACCACGTGGATTGCGGCTACCACACGGTGGGCATGAAGAACCCGGACGCGCCGGATATTGGTGTGGGGAACGAGTAACCCCCATCCGGGCTGCACAGGATGTGCGGGCGCGGCGGCAACCGCCGCCCGCACACCACCGCACGGCGCGCTAGTTGCCGGCAGTCGCCGGGCCTATGACCGCTGTCACCTCAGTCACCTTGTTGGCCGGAAATCCGGCGACCTTCGAGTGCTGCACAATTACCGCTGCGCTGTCCGCTTCGTGCACGCAATAAATCTTGTCCCCCGCCACATAGCTCGTCACCCAGCGATACGGCATCCCTAACCCGGCGGCGACCTCGTTGGATTTGGCCGCGATATCCCGCAGTTCGTCGCTGGTCAGCTTGTCCGCGCCCGGGATTTCCCGTTCAATCACATAAGTCGGCATCATCCTGCTCCTTTGTCTTGATCGACGCTGCATAGGAACCACGTGGCGTTGGATGGGGCGTGCCGCGCCACTCACGCACCGTGCGGCCTCGGTCCAACGTTCGATCACACGGGTGCCGCCTATCGCGATTTCGACCTCGGGCTGGAAAGGGCCGACCGTTGCGCCGGAAAATCAGCCTGCTCGGTGAACCCGCCATCGTTGATGACAACGGCCAGACCCAGCCGGTGCGCGGCTATCAGGCCTGGGCAACTCTGGCACGTGTGCTGCTCGCGCGCGCCCCGCTGGACCGGCGCTATCTTGCGGCCGAATTGTTCCCGGAAACCGCCGACCCGCTGGGCGCTTTGCGCTGGTGCCTTGCCTCTCTGCGCAAGTCGCTGAATTCCTCGGATTGCCTGCGTGGCGACCCGATCGAGGCAAACATCCCGACCGATGTCGACATCGATGTGCTGCGCACCGCGCACGATGATTTCGACATCGAAGCCGCTGGTCCGTTGCTCGGTAGTATTGAGCCACGGTGCAGTCCGGAATTCGCCACTTGGCTGCTGGTTGAACGCGAACGCATCGCCGGCGTCGTGGAGGCGCGGATCAGGCAGGAAGCCATCCACGCCCTTTCCGTCGAGGATCATGCGCGCGCCTTGCGCTTGGCCGAACTCGGCGTCCGCCGTCGTCCGTATGATGAGGCGTTCCACATTCTGCTGGTACGCGGTCTGGTGCTGGCGGGCCGCTACCAAGCCGCGCTCGACCATGTTGAAGCCACTGAAGCCGTTTTCCTGGCTGAACTGGGCGAAAAGCCGTCCTTGGCCTTGCGCAGCGCGGCACGCCGCACGATCTCGGCCCCGCCCGGCGGCATTTCGCTTGCAGCCTTCGTCGCGTCCTCCCTCAATGCGGGCCTAGCTGCATTGTCCGCCGGCGCTGTCGATGCCGGCATCGATTGCCTGCGCCGGGCGGTGAGCGACGCCGAGACGTTCAACGATTCGCATCTTCTGGCCAAGGCGACTCTCGAACTCGGTACCGCCTTGGTCCATGCGGTGCGCGGTTTCGACGATGAAGGTTCGATCTTGCTGCGCCAATGCGCCGAACGCGCCCACCAGTCCGGCAGCGCCAATCTAGCCGCTGCCGCCTTCCGCGAACTCGGCTACGTCGAAGCCCTGGCCGGTCGCCGCCCCTCCGCGGCAGCCTATTTGGCAACCGCGCTCGCATGCGCCGAGGATCGCGACACGCGCGCCGGCATCCATGCCGTGCTTGGGTTCAATCTCATCGACTGGGGCCGGCTGGACGAGGGACTGGTGGAATATGAGTGTTCGTTGGATCACGCCCGCGCCGTCGGCAATCGACGCAGGCAGGTCTGGTCGCTCGGCCTTGGTGCCTGGGGCCTGCTCGCGGCGGATCGGCTGCCGCAAGCGGATCGCTGGCTCGCGGAATGCCTCGTGCTGGTCGACGATTTGCGCTGGGTCGCGTTTCGCCCCTGGCCGGTGGCGGTTCTGAGCGAGTCGCACTTGCGCCAGGGCACCTCGCCGGCCGAACTGCGTCCCCGACTGGAGGAGGCATTCGCCCTCAGTTGTCAGTTTCAGGACCCGTGTTGGGAGGCCGCTATTGCCCGCGTGCTGGCGTTGTCCTTCGCGGCCGACCACCAACCGGCGACCGCGATGACCTGGCTCACCGAAGCACGCCGCCGCTGCTTTCGCAACACCGATGGCTACGCGGCCTTACAGGTCGAAATTCTCGCCAGCCAGGTCGAGATCAGCCGTCACCTGGGCAATCCGGCTCTGGCCGACGCGCTGGCACGGGAATGGATTGCCGCTGCGGCCCGCGCCCACATGGATCGCCATGTTGCCCGCGCCGCCGCGTTTATCGGCCGTTAAGCGCTCCGCACCAACCTATGATGCTTCTTCCCCGATGAAAGCTTAATCCCCGCCGCCAGCGCCTCGGCCGGCACGCTCTGCATCTCGTCGCTGATCGCCACGTCGTTCACCCGCGCGCCGCCGCCTTTGATCAGGCGGCGCCCCTCGGCGTTCGAGGTCACCAGCCCGGCCAGCACCAGCAGCCGGTACACCGGCAGCCCGTCGCCCACCTCGGCCTGCGCCACCGTCACCAACGGCAGAGTATCCGCGCTGCCACCTTCCTCGAAGGTTTTGCGCGCCGCCTCGGCCGCCGCCTCGGCCTTGTCCAGCCCATGCGCCAGCGAGGTCGCGGCGGTCGCCAAAATCTTCTTCGCCTCGTTGATTTCCGCCCCGCCAAGCTGTTCCAGCCGGGCGATTTCCGCCAACGGAATATCGGTGAACAGCCGCATGAAGCGGCCAACATCCGCGTCCTCGGTATTGCGCCAGAACTGCCAGTAATCGAACACCGGCAGCCGGTCCTCGGTCAGCCACACCGCCCCCTGCGCCGTCTTGCCCATCTTGGCGCCGGATGCGGTGGTAATCAGCGGCGTGGTCAGGCCAAACACCTGCTTGCCATCGGTCCGCCGCACCAGGTCCACGCCAGAGACGATGTTGCCCCATTGGTCAGAGCCACCCATCTGCAACGTCACGCCATGCCGGCGGTTCAGTTCGCGGAAATCGTAGCTTTGCAGGATGGAGTAGTTGAACTCCAGGAAGGTCAGCCCCTGCTCCCGATCCAGCCGAGACTTCACGCTATCGAAGGACAGCATCCGGCTGATGGAAAAATGCGGCCCGATTTCACGCAGCAGCGCGATGTAGCCCAATTTGTCCAGCCAATCCGCGTTATTCGGCATAATCGCGTCCGACGGCCCGTCACCAAAGCGCAGGAACGGCGCAATATTGCGCCGGATGCCGCGGCCATTGGCGGCCAGCTGCTCGTCATTCAGCAACTGCCGCGCTTCCTCACGAAAGCTCGGATCGCCGATCTTGCTGGTGCCCCCGCCGAGCAACGCCACCGGCTTATGCCCGTGCCGCTGCATCAGCCGCAGCAGCATAATCTGCACCATATGGCCGACATGCAGGCTGTCGGCGGTCAGGTCGTAGCCGATATACCCGGCGATGCTCCCCGCGGCACACGCGGCGTCCAGCGCCTCGGTGTCGGTGCATTGGAAAACGAAGCCGCGTTCGGTGGCTTCCTGCAGAAAATCGCTTTTGGGCATGTCGCTCGTCTCAGGATGTGGCGGAACAGCGGGCTAGCACAGCCCCGCCGCTCAGGCCAGCAGCGCGTCCAGTTTGCCGGCCTGCTCCAACGCCATCATGTCGTCGCAGCCGCCGATATGGGCGCCGTTGATGAAAATCTGTGGCACGGAGGTCCGCCCGCCAGAGCGCGTGACCGACTCGGCCCGCTCCGCGCTGCCCTGCGGCGCGTCAATTTCCTTAAACGCCACGCCCTTGCCGTTCAGCAGGTTCATCGCCCGGGCGCAATACGGGCACCAAGGCTGGGTGTAGATCTCGATCTCGGCCATCGCATTCTCTCCTGTCTCGCGCAAATATGCCTCTCCGCCACCGCCGGGCAAGGCCGCTAGCGCAGGCGCGGATCAGGCACGCGTGCCGCGACCAGCACATCAACCCCCGCCGCGCCCGCATCCAGCAACACTTCGGTGCAGGCCCGCGCGGTGGCGCCAGAGGTCATCACATCATCCACCAGCAGCACGTGCTGGCCATTGATCGCCGCCAGCCGATGCGGCCGCACCGCGAACACGCCCTCCACCGCCGCCGCCCGCGCCGCCGCGTCCAACTCCCCCAGCGGTGGGGTGGCACGGGCGCGGATCAGCGCATCCGGCAGCATCACCAGCCCAGCGCGCTTTGCCAACGCCCGCGCCAGCAACGCGGCCTGATTATAGCGCCGCGCCCGCAACCGGCTGCGATGCAACGGCACCGGCACCAGCACGCTGGCCCGTGCCAGCAGCGCCGCCCCGCTGCGCGCCATCAACCCCGCCAGCGGCCCGGCCTGCTCCGGCCGGTCGGCGTGCTTAAACGGCAGCAGCAGCTTTTTCGCCTGATCGTCATAGGCCAACGCCGCCCGCGCCTGCCCCCAAGGCGGCGGGCGCAGCAGGCAGCCGGGGCAGATCGCCTCCGCCCCGCCCTCCGCGGCATAGCTGAACGGCACCCCGCACCGCAGGCAGCACGGCGCGGAAATAAAATGCGTGCCGCGAAAGCACACCGCGCAAAACTGCCCCTGCTCCGCTACCGGCGCATCGCAGGTCAGGCATTGCGGCGGCAACAGCAAATTCAGCGCCGCCCGCCCCGCCTGCCATGCGAGGCCGCGCAGCATCACACGCCGAACCGCACCGTGCCGTCGCGCTGGATTTCGTGCACCAGGTCGATTTCCCAGGACAAATACGCCTGCATCGCCGCTTCAATGCCAGAATTGCGATCATACGGCCGCAGGTAGAAATCCACGCAGGCGTCATCCGGCGGGCTCTGCCGGTCGCGCGCCAACGGCAACCCCGCCGCCCGCCACGCCGCCGTCCCCCCGGTCAGCACTTCCACCGGCGCCCGGGTCAGCCCGCGCAACTCTGCCACCGCCAGCCGCGCCAATTCCCCGTCTGGGGAGGTCACCACCACCAGCCGCGCCCCGGCCAACGCCCGGCTCAGGCTCGCCAACCGGGTGCGAATGCCCCAGAGCGCGCCGGGAATATGCCCGTCGCGATAGTCGATGCTGCGCGCCAGATCGACCACCACCGCCTTCATCGCCGCCAGTTCAGTCGGGCTGATCTCGCCCGGCACCACCGGCTTGCTGGTGCGCGCCACCAACCCGCCGGCCAGCGCGTTTTGCAGCACGAACACGTCCTTGTGTCCCATCTGCCGCAGCCACGCGGCGGACATCCGGGCGCGCACGCCATCGTCATCCACCAGCACGATGCGCGCGCCCCGCACGCCCACCCAACCATCGGTCGCCTGCACCAACTGCCCGCCCGGCGCGGACAGACTGTCCGGCCGCGCCCCGGCGGCGAACTCCACCGGGTCGCGCACATCCAGAATATACAGCGTCCGCGCGGTGTCGGCCTTCAGCACCGCCAACGCCCCCTCATCGATCACCCGAACCCCGCTGCGCTCGGCAAACGCCATCGCCCGCGCCATCGCCAGATCCACGCTGCCCGGCCGCGCCGGTTCAAACGTCGCCGGCCGATCGCGGTCGCAGGTCAGCCCGGCCAACTCCCACCCCATCGTGCCATTGCGCAGCGCCACCACCTTGTTCGGCACCCCGGCCTGCCGCAGGCTCTCCGCTCCCAGAATGGACCGGGTCCGCCCGGCGCAGTTCACCACAATCAGCGTCTCCGGGTTCGGCACCAGATCGCCAATCCGATACGCCAGCTCGCCGCCGGGCACGCTCACCCCGGTCGGGATCGACATGCGGCGATATTCCTCGATCGTCCGGCTATCCAGCACCACCATGTCGCGGCCATCATCCAGCCAGGCTTTCAGCTCCGGCGCATCCACGCTCTCAGTGCCGAAATGGTGCTCAATCCACTCGCCAAACGCCTTCGAGGGCACATTGACGCCGGAAAACAGCACATAGCCCGCCGCCTCCCACGCCTTGGTGCCGCCCGCCAGCACGCTCACATTGTGATAGCCCTGCGCGCCCAGATACTGTGCCAGCCGCTCCGCCACCCCGCGCCCATCATCCACGCACACCACCCGCGTCGCCTTGCACGGCAGCAGGCTGGGCACCCGCATTTCCGCGCGCGACAGCGGGCACGGATTGGCCCAGAACAGATGCGCCGCGCCGAACTCGCCTTCCTCGCGCGCATCCAGCAGCGCCAATTCCTCCCCATCCTCAATCCAGCCACGCAACGTGGGGGCGTCGATTGTCGGCATTCTGGCTCTCCTCCTGGCTGGGGCGCAGACCATACGCCCGCCAGGCCCCGGCGAGCAATCGGCACTTGGCAGGCCCGGCCGGCCGGTGCATGTGTGCCGCATGTCGGACAAAATCCCCACGTCAGATGCGATCCACGTGTTCGATCGCCGGGCCGTGCGCCTGCACCGCGACCGCGCGGCCACCACCTTGGCATCGGTCAGCGATGTCCTGGCCGATGTTGCCGAACGCCTGCTGGACCGGCTGGACGATGTGATGCGCGATTTCTCCGTCGCCCTGGATGTCGGCGGCCGTGGCGTGGTCGCGCCGTTGCTGCGCGCCCGCGGTATCCAGGTGGTCAGCACCGACCTCTCCCCCGTGCTCGCCGCCCAGGCCCAAGGGGTCGCGGCGGATGAGGAATGCCTGCCCTTCGCCGATGCCAGTTTCGACCTCGTGGTCGCCAACCTCTCGCTGCATTGGGTCAACGACCTGCCGGGCGCGTTGATCCAACTGCGCCGCGTGCTCAAGCCGGACGGCCTGTTCCTCGCCAGCCTGCCTGCCCTCGGCACCCTGGCGGAATTACGCGCCGCGCTCACCCTGGCCGAAGCCAACCTCACCGGCGGCGCCGCCCCGCGCGTCTCGCCATTCCCAGATCTGCGCGACGGTGCGGCCCTGTTGCAGCGCGCCGGCTTTGCTTTGCCAGTGGCCGATGGCGACACCATCACCCTGCTCTATGCCGCCCCCTTCGCCCTGCTGCGCGACCTGCGCGCGGCCGGGGAGGGTAATGCCGTCCGCCTGCGCGACCGCCGCATCCCGTCGGCAGCTCTATTCCCCGCCGCCCTCGCCGCCCTGCCCACACAAGATGGCCGCATCCCCGCCACCTTGCGCCTGGCCATGCTCACCGGCTGGGCGCCCGCCGCCAGCCAACCCAAGCCCCTGCCGCGCGGCAGCGCCAAAATCTCGCTGGTGGACGCTCTGCGCGGCGACGCAGACCCGTAATCACGCCGCCGGATGCGTTTGCCGCCAGCGTTCCGCCGCCTCGCCCAGGCTGACCCCAACGGCAGCCTTCATCCAGGCCATAAAATCCCGGTCGAATTTAAAATGCGCCCCGCATTGGGCGACAAAAAACCGCCGCACATTCTGCGTATGGCGATATCCGGCGGTAATCCGCGTCTCCGGCGTCAGCGTGGCGCTATGCCAGTCGAATTTGTCCATGGGGGCCGCTTCTGACAGAAGGTTGCCTCGCCCCAGCCTACACCAAGGAACCGCCCATGACTCTGGCGCTTTTGTTCGACCTCGACGGCACCATGGTCGATACCGATGCCCTGCACATCGCCGCCTGGAACGCCGTGCTGGCCCCGCTGGGCCGCCAGATCGACATGGCCTTCTACAAAGCCCGCATCATGGGCTTCGACGCCGCCGCCACTGGCGCGGCGTTGTTCCCCTCCGCCAGCCATGCGGATCATCTCGCCTATTGCGAAACCAAGGAAGCCGCCTTCCGCGGCCTGGTGAGCACCCTCGAACCCACTCTCGGCCTGCCGGCGCTGCTCGACTGGGCTGACAGCCGGGGTCTGGCCAAAGCCGTCGTCACCAACGCCCCGCGCGCCAATGCGCTGCTCATGCTGCGCGGTCTCGGCCTGGCCGACCGCTTTCCGGTGCTGATCATCGGCGAGGAACTCGCGCACGGCAAACCCCATCCGCTGCCCTACCTCACCGGGCTGCAGCAGCTTGGCGC
Organism: uncultured Rhodospirillales bacterium; assembly: GCA_903893975.1. Classification (GTDB taxonomy): domain Bacteria; phylum Pseudomonadota; class Alphaproteobacteria; order Acetobacterales; family Acetobacteraceae; genus CAITOL01. Next base: position 24,962 of record CAITOL010000076.1, read on the forward strand.
CTCCGCCGATCGCGCCGTGGCGTTTGAGGATTCGCTCTCCGGCATGCGCGCCGCGGTTGCGGCTGGGATCGAGAGCGTCGGCATCGCCACCGCCCTCGATCCTGCCGCCCTGCATGCCGCCGGCGCGCGCTGGGTGGTGCAGGACTTTACCGATCCCGCGTTGCGCGCCCGCTTGCAAACGCTGGCGGGGTAATCGGTCGCAGCCCCGCCGCGTCGGCCTACCCGGCCAGATAGCTGTTCAAATCCGGCGTCATCGCATTGCTCGCCAGATAGTCGAAGGTGCCCGCCTGCAACGCCTCGGTCGCCGCCCGTGCGGTCGCGGCCATCGCCGCCCGCCATAGCGAGGTCGCCAGGCTGATCCGCCGCACCCCGGCCGCCGCCAACTCGGCCTGGCTGAACGATTTGCCGGGAATGCCAACCATGAAGTTCACCGGCCGATCCACCGCCGCGCACGCGGCCCGCACCGCGTCCAGGTCCGGCAGGCCCGGCGCCATCAGCACATCCGCCCCTGCGGCGGCAAAGGCCTGCAAGCGGCGGATCGTATCGGCCAGATCCGGGTTGCCGCGCAGAAAATTCTCCGTCCGCGCCGTCAGGGTAAAGCCCTCCGGCTTGGCCGCCACTGCGGCCGCAATGCGCGCCACCGCCTCCTCGAAGCCATAAAGCGGCCGCCCGGCCTCCCCGGTCGCATCCTCAATCGAACAGCCAACCAGCCCGACCCCATGCGCCAGCCGCACCGTCTCCGCCGCCTCGGCCGGCGCGTGGCCAAAGCCGTTTTCCAGATCGGCCGCCACCGGCAGGTCCACCGCCTCGACGATCGCCTTGCTATGCGCCAACGCCTCGGCGCGGCTGATCCGCCCATCGCGCCGCCCCAACGTGCCGGCACACGCCCCGCTCGACGTCGCCAGCGCCACCGCGCCCAGCCCGGCCAACAGGCGGGCCGACCCAGCGTCGAACGGATTGGCGATAATAAAGGCGCCCGGCCCCTGATGCAGGGCGCGGAAGGTGGCGGCTTTTTCGCTCTGGCTCGGCATGTTGGCTCCCCGGTTCGTTACCGACGAGCCTGCGGTAAGCGCCGGCCACTGTCGAGGACCAATTCGCCGCCAAACCGTCAGTCAGCCCGGTTAACCGCCGGTCACGCTCATATGCCGCGCCACCGCCGGCCCGCCATGGGTGCGGTCGATAATGAAATCATGGCCCTTCGGCTTGCGCGCAATCGCCGCCCGGATCGCGCCGTCCAGTTCATCATCGCTGGCGCCATCGCGCAGAATGCTGCGGAAATCCGCCGCGTCGTTCTGCCCCAGGCACATATAGAGCGTCCCCGTGCAGGTCAGCCGCACCCGGTTGCAGCTCTCGCAAAAATTATGCGTCATCGGGGTGATGAACCCAACCCGCTGCCCGGTCTCGGCTACGATGTAGTAACGCGCCGGCCCACCGGTTTTGTAGTCGGTGTCCTCCAGCGTCCAGGATTTCCGCAACCGCGACCGCACCAGCGACAGCGGCAGATACTGGTCCGTCCGGTCCTCGTCGATTTCGCCCATCGGCATGGTCTCGATCAAACATAAATCGAATCCATGTTCGCCGCACCAGCCCAGCATCGGGCTGATTTCCTCCTCATTGAACCCCTTCAGCGCCACGGCATTAATCTTCACCGCGATGCCCGCCGCCTTGGCGGCAAAAATCCCATCCAGCGTTTTCTCGATTTTGCCGCGCCGGGTAATCGCGGTGAACTTGGCCGGGTCGAGCGTATCCAGGCTCACATTCACCCGCCGCACCCCGGCGGCCGCCAGATCGGGGGCAAATTCCGCCAGCCTGGTGCCGTTGGTGGTCAGCGTCAGTTCCCGCAACCCGCCGCCAATCCGGCTGCCCAGCGCCTGGAACAGCTGCATCACATTGCGGCGCACCAGCGGCTCGCCGCCGGTAATGCGGATTTTGTCGGTGCCCAGGCGGATGAACGCGGCGCAGAGCCGGTCCAGCTCCTCCAGCGTCAGCAACTCCGCCTTCGGCAGGAACCGCATGTCATCGGCCATACAATACGTGCAGCGAAGGTCGCAGCGGTCGGTAACCGAAACACGTAGATAGGTGATGGCGCGGCCAAACGGGTCGATCATAGGGCTCTCTTTGGCCACAGGCGGGGTCTGCCCAGGCGTCTGTCCAGAATGTCGTCGCAACCCCCTGAATGTGCAAGGGGGCAGCCGTCAACCGATTCGTAACCAAAGCTGTGGCTTCGTGCCGCGCGCGGCGCGCCTGCGGGCATCCAGCCCCCAGGCAGCGGCGTTTGCGCCCATACCGGACAATCGCACCATGCCCCTACCTGCCTTCCACCTCGCATTCCCGTCGCCCACCCGGCGCAACCCCGCTAAGCTGCCGGTCAGGCCAGTCGCGGGGTGCGGTGCCGCGCACGCTTTCGCATTGGGGCAGGGGGCACATCAATGACCGCAACACCGCAATCCGCCCTCCGCCTGTCGGAAGCGCTGGCAACGCGTTTGTGCCACGACCTCAGCGGCCCGGTGAACACCCTGCTCGGCGTCGCCGATGTCGTGGCCGATGACCCCGCCGCCGCCGCCGAAGCGGTTGGCCTGATGGCGGATGCCGGCCAGGCGATGGCGCGTCGCCTGCGGCTGTGCCGCGCCGCCTGGGGCAGTGCCGCCGCTTTGTCGGCCGACGGCTTCGCCAGCCTCACCGCCGGTCTGGCCACCAAGCGCCTGACCATCGACCTGGACCGGTTGGACCGCAGCGCCGATTTCTCCGCCCCCGCCGCCCGGCTGTGCCTGAACGTTGCCTTGCTGGCGGCCGAAAGCCTGCCACGCGGTGGCCTGCTGGCCATGCAAGGCCACCCGGCCGGTAATATCATCGTGCAGATCGATGGCCCGGGCGCGGCCTGGCCAGCCGGATTTGTCGGCCTGCTGGCGGACCCGAACCAAGCCTGGGCCATGCTCGACGACCCGGCCCGCCTGCAAGCACCGCTCACCGCCCTGCTCGCCCAAGCCGCCGGCCTGTCGATGTCCCTGTTGATGGGTGCCACTGCGACGCCGGCCCCGGCCTTGCTGCTGCGTCTCGGCGCCTGAAAGCGGCGCGGAAAATTCATTCCGCAATCTCCACCGCGTTTACTGTTTTCTCATCTGCTTCCGCCACCATGCCGAGACTCGCCGCCCATCCCCTGCCCATGCCCCGCATGGCCGCACGGGGGTGGACGGTGACCCCAATGGCCTTTGGAGCACGCAATGGACGACTTGCTGGCGGATTTTCTCACCGAAACCAATGAGGGCCTCGCCGAACTCGACAGCGCGCTGGTCAAGCTGGAGCGCAATCCGGGCGATGAGGCGATGTTGTCGCTGATCTTCCGGCTGGTGCACACCATCAAAGGCACTTGCGGCTTCCTCGGCCTGCCCCGGTTGGAAAAGGTCGCCCATGCGGCGGAAAACGTCCTCGGCAAAATGCGCGACCGCGAATTGCAGGTCACCGGCGACGTGATCACCCAGGTGCTGGCCGGTGTGGACCGCATCAAGGAAATCGTCACCGGCATCGGCGCCACGGAAGCCGAGCCGGTCGGCGATGATACCGCCCTGATTGCGGCGTTGAACCGCGTCTGCCTCGGTGAGGCCGCGCCCGCACCCAAACCGGTCGCTACCGCGCCGGTTGCGGCAGCCCCCGTTATTGCCGAGCCCGTCCTTGCCGAACCCATGATTGCCGCCCCGATACCGGTTGCAGCCGAAGCCCCCCCCGTGATCGTCCCGACCGCCGCCGTCGCAGAGGACCCGATCCCCGAAGCCGCGCCGGAAGCGCAGGCTGCGGCCGGTGCCGCCAACGCCGCCGCGCAAACCATCCGCGTCGGCGTTGATGTGCTTGAAGATCTGATGACCCTGGTCAGTGAACTGGTGCTCACCCGCAATCAGTTGCTGCAACTCGCCCGCACTCAAGGCGACGACGGCGGCGACCTCGGCCGCTTTGCCGTGCCCTTGCAGCGCCTGTCGCACATCACGTCAGACCTCCAGGAAGGGGTGATGAAAACCCGCATGCAGCCGATCGGCAATGCGTGGAACAAGCTGCCGCGTCTGGTGCGCGACCTCGCCCGTGAACTGTCGAAAAAGATCGAGCTGGAAATGCTCGGCGCCGATACCGAGCTCGACCGGCAGGTGCTGGAACTGATCAAGGACCCGCTGACCCATATGGTCCGCAACTCCGCCGATCACGGTCTGGAAACCCCGCAGCAGCGCCGCGCTGCCGGCAAGCCGGAAACCGGCCGCATCACCCTGAACGCCTTCCACGAAGGCGGTCATATCATTATCGAAATTTCCGATGATGGCGCCGGCCTTTCGGTGGACCGCATCAAGGCCAAGGCGCTGGCCAACGGCCTGGCGACCGAGAGCGATCTCGCCACCATGACCGATGCCCAGGTGCAGCGCTTCATCATGCGCGCCGGCTTCTCCACCGCCGCCGCCATCACCGCCGTTTCCGGCCGTGGCGTGGGCATGGATGTGGTGAAAACCAACATCGAACAGATTGGTGGCACCATCGATCTGAAATCCACCCAAGGTCAGGGCACCACCTTCACCATCAAAATCCCGCTGACCCTGGCCATTGTGTCGGCCCTGATCGTCGAAGCCGGTGGCGAACGCTTCGCCGTGCCGCAAATCAGCGTCGTCGAACTGGTGCGCGCCCGCACCTCGGAGCACGGCAGCATCGATAGCGAGCGCACCGAGCCGGTGGTGGAACGCATCAACGACACACCGGTGCTGCGCCTGCGGGACCAGTTGCTGCCGCTCATCAGCCTGACCGACCTGCTTCGCCTGCCCGCGGCCACGACCGACGCGGCGGAGGACGCGGTCTACATCGTCGTCACCCAGATCGGCGGCACCACGCTCGGCATCATCGTAGATCGTGTGTTCGACACCGAAGAAATCGTGGTCAAACCGGTCGCGCCGATCCTGCGCCACATCAGCATGTTCTCCGGCAACACCATCCTCGGCGATGGCTCGGTGATCATGATCCTGGACCCGAACGGCATCGCCCGCGCCAGCGGCGTCGGCGGCGGCATGGAAGGTCGGGCCGGCGGCCGCGCTTTGTCGTCCGGCAACGCCACCCAAGGGATCGGAGCTAACGACCGCATGGCCATGCTGCTGTTCCGCGCCGGCGACCAGGCACCAAAAGCCGTGCCGCTCGGCTTGATCGCCCGCCTCGAAGATATCGACCGCGATAGAATTGAAACCTCCGCCGGCCAGCCGGTCACCCAGTATCGTGGCCGCCTGATGCCGCTGGTGCCGATGAGCGGCATGCTCGACATGGACCGTCCCCGCCATGCCGTGCTGGTGTTCAGCGATGATGAACGGCGCCATTCCGGCGGCGCTGTCGCCGATGGCGGCCGCTGCATGGGTCTGGTGGTCGATGAAATCGTCGACGTGGTCGATGAAGTTCTGCAAGTCGAACTCACCGGCAACCGCCCTGGCCTGCTCGGCACCGCCGTCATCGCCGGCAATGCCACCGATGTGATCGATATCGGCTTCTACCTCACCCAAGCCTATGCCGACTGGTTCGCCCAGCCGCAGCAGGCGCTGCAAGCCGGTGCCAACGGCAAACTCGCCCGCATTCTGGTGGTCGAGGACAGTGAATTCTTCCGCCACATGCTGGTGCCATCGCTGTCCAGCGCCGGCTTCGATGTGGTCGCCGCGCACGATGCCGCCCACGCGCTGCGCCTGCACGATGCTGGGGAAATGTTCGACGCCATCGTCTCCGACATTGAAATGCCGGACATGAACGGCATCGCCTTCGTCCGCAGCCTGCGCAGCAAAGGCCGCTGGTCCGAACTGCCGGTGATCGCGCTGACCAGCCACGTCGCCCCGGAACAGATCGAACTCGGCCGCGAAGCCGGCTTCACCGACTACGTCGCCAAGTTTGAACGCACCGCCCTGCTGGCCAGCCTGCATCAATGCCTGGCCCAGCACCGCGCCGGGGACAACGCCAACCAGATCACTCTGGCCGCCTGAGGAGAATTCGTATGTCAGTTGCCCTTGCCGAACGGCCGTCACTGGCCGAACGCGGCCAGTCGGATGGCCCGTCCACCGACGAGAAAGTCTTCGTCACCCTGACCGTCGCCGACCAGCTCTGCGGTGTTCCGGCGCTCACGGTGCGCGATATTCTCGGTGAACAAACCATCACCCGCATCCCGATGGCGCCGCGCGAAATCGCCGGCAGCCTCAACCTGCGCGGCCGCATCGTCACCGCGGTCGATCTGCGCCGCCGGCTGAACCTGCCGGAAGCCCCGGCCGGCACCAAGCGCATGTCGGTCGTTGCGGAACAAAATGGCGAGCTTTACGCCTTGCTGGTCGATCAGGTCAGCGAAGTTGTCAGCCTGCCCATGCAAAGTTTCGAGCGTAATCCGCCCACCCTGCCATCGCCGTGGGCTGACTACAGCGCCGGTATCTTCCGCCTGCAAGGCCGCCTGCTGGTGGTGTTGGATACGGCGCAGCTGCTGGCCCTGGCCCCGGAAGCCTAGCACTCACCGCGCCGGCTTCGGCGCCCCGATATTGCGTGGAGCAAATATCCGGCCACCGGCCGGCACCAGCCACGTTTGAGGAGACCCCTATGCGAACCTGTTTGGTCGTTGACGATAGTCGTGTAGTCCGCAAAGTCGCGCGGCGTATTTTGGAATCGCACGGCTTCATGGTGGAAGAAGCCGAGGACGGCCAGGTGGCGCTCGATGCCTGCCGCCGCTCCATGCCCGATGGCGTGCTGCTGGACTGGAACATGCCGGTCATGACCGGGATTGAGTTCCTCAAGGCGCTGCGCAAGGAATTTGGCCCGAGCGAGCCGCCGGTGGTGTTCTGCACCACCGAAAGCGACATCAGCTTCATCCAGCAAGCCATCGAACACGGCGCGCAGGAATTCATCATGAAGCCGTTCGACGATGAAATCCTGATGGGCAAGTTCGAACAGGTCGGCTTGCTGTGATGCCGGCCGCCCCGCTGCCTGCCGCGCCGGTGCGACGCCCATCGGCGTCCGAAGGCGTGGTCGCACGGGTGATGATCTGTGACGACAGCGTCGTCATTCGCGGCGCCCTCGCCCGCATGCTCGAAGGCCAGCCACACATCCAGGTCGTCGCCCGCGTCGCCAATGGCGCGCTGGCGGTGGCGGAGGTGCAGCGCCAGATCCGCGCCGGCACGCCCATCGATGTCGCCGTGCTCGATATCGAAATGCCGGTGATGGACGGCATGCAGGCACTGCCCGTGCTGCTCCGCAACGATCCGAAACTGCGGGTGGTCATGGCCAGCACCCTCACCACGCGCGGCGCGGACATTGCCATGCAGGCGCTGCGGCTGGGGGCGGCGGATTATCTGCCCAAACCCTCCACCGCCGACATCGCCGATGATAGTTTCCGCCGCGAACTGATCGCCAAGGTCGTTGGCCTGGCGCGGATGCGTGCCCGCCCGGCTGCGCCCGCCGCCGTGCCGCAAACCGTCTCCGCCCAGCGCCCGCTGCCGCGCCAGGCCCCGCATCTGCTGGCCATCGGCAGTTCAACCGGCGGCCCGCAAGCCCTGTTCACCCTCGTCCAGGGCCTCGGGAAATCCGTTGCGGTGCCGGTGGTGCTCACCCAGCACATGCCCGCCACTTTCACCCCCATCCTGGCCGAACATCTGACCCGCCTCGGTGGCATGCCCTGCGCGGAAGCGAAGGATGGGGAGGCGCTGTTGCCCGGCCGCATTTATCTGGCCCCAGGCGACCGCCATTTGCTCGTGCAAGGCACACCCGGCGCGTTACGCGCCCGCATCACTACCGATGCGCCGGAAAATTTCTGCCGCCCCGCCGTCGATCCGATGCTGCGCTCCGCCGCCACCGCCTGTTCCGGGCGGGTGCTGGTGGTGATGCTCACCGGCATGGGCCATGACGGTATGGCCGGCACCCGCGCGGTGGTTGAGGCCGGTGGGGTCGCCATTGCGCAAGATGAAGCCACCAGTGTTGTCTGGGGGATGCCGGGGGCCATCGCCAAGGCCGGACTGTGCCACCAAGTGTTGCCGTTACCGGCCATCGCCAGCCGCGTGCTGGAGATTTGCCGCGCCAGTCCGATCCGGGGAGCCGTCGCATGAAGCCGCAGAGTTTTGAGGTATTTTCCACCCTGCTACGCAACGGCTCCGGCCTGGTGATCGGGCCGGATAAGCAATACCTGCTGGAATCCCGCCTGGGGTCGATCCTGAAGGCCGAAGGTCTGCGCGACCTCGACGCCCTGGCCGATCGCCTGCGCGGCCGCGCGCCGGATATCGAGCGGCAGGTGATCGAAGCGATGACGACCAACGAAAGCTTCTTCTTTCGCGACGACAAACCCTTCACCCATTTCCGTGCCAGCGCCATGCCCAAACTGCTCGCCAGCCGTCAGGCCGGCACCAAGCTGCGCATCTGGTCGGCGGCGTCCAGTTCCGGGCAGGAAGCGTATTCGCTGGCGATGATCCTGGCCGATCTGCGCGGCCAGATCGGCAGCCGCCCGGTGGAAATCCTCGGCACCGACCTGTCGCGGGAACAGCTGCTGCGGGCGCAATCCGGCATCTACAGCCAGTTTGAAGTGCAGCGCGGCCTGCCGATGACCATGCTGGTCAAGCATTTCAGCAAAGATGGCGCCAACTGGCAGATCAGCGCCGCCTTGCGGGCCATGGTGTCATTCCGTGAATGGAACCTGCTGGCCGATCCTCGCCCGCTGGGCATGTTCGACGTGGTGTTCTGCCGCAACGTGCTGATCTACTTCGATCAGCCGACCAAAGCGCGGGTGCTGAACGCCATCGCCAAACAAATGACGCCGGACGGGCTGCTCTATCTCGGCGGCGCCGAAACTGTACTCGGCATTACCGACCGTTTCGCCGCCGTGCCGGGGGAACGTGGCGTCTACGCCCTCGCGCCCGCCAACCAGGCGGTCCGTCAGGCGGTCTCCGCCTAGGTCGTGTGGACAAACCGTATCCAGATTTTGATAGTAGCGAGTTGAACGAACCCAAGAAAGCTATTGGTCAACTTGTCATATCGTGTTGCCACGCGGCGTGAATGTTTGAGTTTGTTGAAG
>CAITOL010000077.1 GCA_903893975.1 uncultured Rhodospirillales bacterium
AGCGGTTCTCCGTCAGAAACGGCGCGAAAAACGCCCACTCGTCATCTGTCAGAAGGCCTCGGATCAACGCCGCTCTCCGCAAAGAAAAGCGTTGAATCACCCTTCAGCCGATTCGGGAATCCCGTTTGTCCACAAGACCTAACCCATCGCCTGCAACGTCGCCGCAAGCCCGGCACGCAGCTCGGTCGCCGCCACAACCCCCAGGGCGGCAATCGCCCGGGCCGGGTTGCCGAGCGATTGGCGAATATCGCCGGCCCGCGCCGGGCCATACACAATCTGCGGCGCCGCGCCGTGCAGCGCCCCCAGCAAATTGGCCAGCGCCAGCACGCTGGTCGCCCGCCCGGTGCACACGTTCAGCACATCGGCCTGCGGGTCGGCCTGCAACCGCCGCATCGCCGCGCGCAGATGCGCCACCACGTCGGCGACAAACACGAAGTCGCGGGTTTGCAGCCCGTCCCCATGCAGCGTAATCGGCTGCCCGGCCGCCACCCGTCCGGCGAAGATGGAAATCACCCCGCTATAGGGCGATGCCGGGTCCTGCCGTGGTCCGTAAACATTGAAAAACCGCAGCCCCAGCGTTGGCACCCCATGCACATGGAACGCCACCCCGGCATGCAGTTCGGAGCCGTATTTGTCCACGCCATAGGCAGTCTGCGGCGCCGCCCGCCGGCCTTCCTCGGCAAGCGCCTCGCCCACATTGCCGTAAATCGCGGCAGACGACGCATACACCACCGGCACCCGCCCAGCCGCCCGGGCCGCATCCAGCACCGCCACCGTCGCACTCTGGTTCGCCCGATGCGTTTCCAGCCAGGCTTCATTCCCGCGCTGCACCGATGCGATGGCCGCCAGATGGAAACACCCGGCAATGCCGGCAAAGGCCTGCGCCACCTGCGCCGGATCGGCCGCATCGCCGCGCAGCACCTGCACCCGCGGGTCGAGGTTCTCTGCCTTGCCGGTGGAAAAATCATCCAGCACCCGCACCGCATGGCCTTCCGCCAGCAACGCGTCCGCCAAGTGGGAGCCGATGAACCCGGCCCCGCCCGTTATCAAATAAAGCGCCACGGTAATGCCTCGGTTAGCCGCCTTTAACCCCGCCGGCGGTCAATCCGTGCACGATCTCTTTTTGCATCAGCAGTGTCAACAAAAGCACCGGCGCGGTCACCAGCAACGCCGCCGCCGCCAGCGGCCCCCAGCTGATCTGCTCAAAGCTGATCACGTTATAGACCGCCACCGGCAGCGTCCGCGTCTCCCGCCCGGCCAGCACCACGCCGAAGATGAAGTTGTTCCAGCTGAAAATGAACGCCAGGATCATCGCCACCACAATGCCCGGGCGCGCCAACGGCACCGCGATAAAGCGGAACGCCTGCCAGATCGTGCAGCCATCCACCAGCGCCGCCTCCTCCAACTCGTGCGGCAGCCCCTCGAAAAACCCGATCATCACCCACACCACAATCGGCACGGTAATCACCAGATGGGTGATCAAAATCGGCCACAGCGTGCCGCCCATATCCAGCCATTGGAACAGCAGAAACAGCGGGATGAGGTAAGACAGGCCCGGCGTGACGCGCGCGATCATAATCACCGCCGCCGCCTTGGACGCCTGCGCCTTGGCAATGCCAAACCCCGCCGGCACCCCCAACAGCAACGCCAACCCGGTCGCGCCGAACGACACAAAAATCGAGTTCAGCGTATAGGTCAGGAAGTCGTTCTTCTCGAACACCGCGACGAAGTTATCCAATGTCGGCGGCCAGGGAATGAACACCGGCGGAAAGGCCATGTTGTCGATTTCGTTCTTCAACGACAGCGACAGCATCCACAGGAAAAACAGGATCGCCGGGGAAATCAGTGCGAACACCGCCAGCCCAAAGCCGATATCGCTGGCCAGCTTGCCGCGCCGGCGCTTGCGGGTGGCGGCACTCATCATGCTCATTGCCATTGCTTTTGCTGCCTCGCGCTGAACATCAACAGGCTCACCAGCAGGATGATGACGAAGAACACCACCGTCACCGCCGCCGCATAGCCCATGTTGTAGAACGAAAACGCCTGCAGATAGAGAAACAGGTTCATCGTCTCGCTCGACGTGCCCGGCCCGCCGCCCGATACGACGAAAATCAGGTCGAACGCCTTCAGCGCATCGATGGTGCGGATCACGGTGGCGACGATGATATGCGGCCAAACCAACGGCACGGTAATGTGGCGGAACATGTCCCAGGTGCTCGCCCCGTCCAGCCGCGCCGCCTCATACGGGTCCGCCGGCAGGCTCGCCAGCCCACCCAGCACAATCAGCATCACCAGCGGCGTCCACTGCCAGGTTTCCACCATCACCAGCGTCGGGATCACCGAAACACTGTCATAGCTCCACTGGCTCGGCGGCAAGCCGACGGATGTCAGGATATAGTTCAGCACCCCCAGCTGCGGATGGAACATCATCGTCCACACCAGCGCGATCGCCACCGGGGTCGCCATCATCGGCAGAATAAACACCGTCCGCGCCAGGCTGCGCAGCGGGAACTTGCGATGGAACACCGTCGCCGCGGCAATCCCCAGCCCCACTGGCAGCACCACCGCCAGCACGGTAAAATACAGCGTCCGCAGCACCGACCACAGGAACCGCTCATCGCTCGCCAGGCGCACGTAATTGTCGAAGCCGATAAAGGCGAAATCGCCGCCAACCTTAAACTCGTGCAGCGACATATACAGCGTGAACAGCCAGGGGAAGATGATCACCCCCAGCACCACCACCCCCGCCGGCAGCAGAAAGGGCCAGTAGTTGCGCGCATAGTTGCGGCCACGCAGGCCGTTGGCGGCGCTCACAGCGATATGTCTTGGACGTTCATGCCCCCGTTATAGCGGCCGGTACGATGGTGTGAAGGCCCACCCCACCTCAGCCCAACACATCCCGCACCGTGCGCAGCATCACTCGCGCGCCGATGGCGATCAGGTCGTCCGGGAAATCGTAATCCGGGTTGTGCAGGCTGGCATGATCCACCCCCGCGCCGAGAAAGAACATCGCCGCCGGCGTCGTCTGGCCAAACCGGCCAAAATCCTCGGACCCGCGCATCGGCAAATCCCCTGGGCCGTGCGCGATGCCCTCGGCATCCAACGCCCGCCGCAGCAGCGCATCCTCTGCCGGCGCGTTCTCGCAATGGTCGATCACGTCCTCG
>CAITOL010000078.1 GCA_903893975.1 uncultured Rhodospirillales bacterium
CACAGCCTAGGCGCAGTGCGTCCGACACCGAGGCGGTGACGGCCTGGTCCTTGCTGGTGGCCAGCGAGTTCGAGGAGTTCATCTTCAGGATCAGCGGCAGGGCGCCGGCGAAGCTGTCCGCACCGGCTTCGAGCATGCCGAGGGGGGCCGCGTAGGCGGATAGGCCGGCTTCAATGGCGAGCTGAAAATGGTAGTGCGGATCGTACGCGGCCGGGTTGGGTGCGAAGCTGCGCGCCGGGCCGTGCTCAAAGCCCTGATCGACCGGCAGGATGACCAGCTTGCCGGTGCCGCCGAGTTTGCCTTCCATCAGGATGCGGGCAAGATTGGCCTTGCTGCCGGGGTTGTCGCTCTCGTACCAATCGAGAATCTTCTTGACGCGCTGGGTAATGCGCATGGCCAGTCCTCCGCTTGGGTAAAATAACGCGAGCGCTCTAGCGCAGCTTGGCGGCGTTGTCACGTTCGAGCCAGGAGCGCAACTTCCGGGCGGCGTCGGGCTGGGCGAGATCCAGCGCCGGCGGGCAGGTGGGGTGCAGGGTGGCGCCGCAGGCGGCGGCGATGGCGGCGGCCCGAGTCCAGGCGGACAAAGTGGGGGCGAGGTGGAGTTGGCGCTGGCCGGCGCGCAGGGCTTCCAGCGCGCGGCCGGCGGCGGTGCCGCAATCCAGCACGTCATCGAACCTTGTTTGGGGAAATTCGGCCCGGGCGGCGGCGATCAGCGCCATCCACCAGCCGACCCCGGCATAGCTTGCGGCACCGGGGGCGGAGAGCAAGGTGACCGGGAGGCCGGGCTGCAGGGCTGTGCGCACATCGGCCAAGCCATGCACGATTACCGCAGAATGCGAGAACATGCTTGACGCGTAGGCGCTTGCGCAGTGTAACTCAAGTATGGCTGGAGTTTCTGCGCTCCGGCATCTTACCCAAGCAGTGCCGGAGGCGTCGTTGGCGATTTCCCCTGAAGCGAGCGAAGAGGCGGCGGATACGGCGGCGGTGACGGCGCGGTTGGAATCGGCGTTGGACCGGATTGCCGCGCACGCGGCGCGGCCGGTGGCGGCGCCGGTGGCTGGCGCGGATACTGCGGCAGTGGCGGGGCGGCTGGATGCGCTGATCGCCACGCTGAGGCAAGAACTCGCTGGCGACAGCCGTAGCTAAGGATTTCCGCCCGTGGCGCAAGTGACCGTTAAAATCAATGGCTACCCGTATACGCTGGGCTGCGAGGATGGGCAGGAGGCGCATTTGACCAGCATGGCGGCCGATGTGCAAAGCCGGGTGGAGAGCATCAAGGCGCTGGGGGGACATTCCGGCGAGGGCAAGTTGCTGGCGTTGGCCGCCTTGCTGATGGCCGATGAACTGCACGATCTGCGGCTGGAGGCGGCGGCGCTGCGGACGCAGGCGAGCAAGCCGAGCAAGTCTGACGCGGCGGCGGCCAAGCGGCTGGCCAAGCTGGCGGCGCGGGCGGAGGCGATTGCCGGGACGCTCGAGGGGCTTTGATCTGCCCCGGCGGGGGTTGCGCGATGGCTTGGGCCACCCGATCTGTGTGGGTGCGGCGGGGCGTTTGACCGTCAGACCACTGTGAGGGGATTGGCGCGATGATGAACCGACGGAACATGCTGGCCGGTGCAGCGCTGGTGCTGGTGCCATGGGGTGCGCTGGCGCAGACGGCCCCGAACCGCGCGCGGGTGCGTGGGACGATTGCCGCCGTGGCGGCGGATCATCTGGAATTGATCTTGGCCGATGGCGGCAGGGCGATGGTGGCGTTGCCGGCGGATGCGCGGATGACCTGGCTGGTGGCGGCCAAGCCGAGCGATATCGCGCCGGGCAGCTATATCGGCACCGTGTCGCGCCCGTTGCCGGATGGCAGCCGGATTGCCGCCGAGGTGCAGGTGTTTCCGCCGGCGATGCGTGGCGTGGGGGAGGGGCACAGCCCCTGGGATCTGCCGGGCGAGAGCACCATGACCAATGGCACGATTGGGCAGATGGTGGTGGCGAACGGGCGGATGATCACCCTGACCTATAAAGGCGGTGAGCAGCGCGTGCTGGTGCCGGATAATGTGCCGTTCGTGACCTATATGCCCGCCGATCGCAGCGCGTTGACGGTGGGGGCGCATGTGCTGATCAACGGCACCCGGGCGGCGGATGGTGCGGTGACGGCGCTGGCGGTGTCGATCGGCAAGGACGGGTTGGTGCCGCCGATGTGAGGTGGCATGGCGATTGTGCTTGCAGCGAAACCGCGCGCGGCACATAAAGACGGGGTGGGGCTACTGGGTTCGTCAGGCAATTATCCCCAGGGCCAACTAGTACTCCCAGGGAGCTGGCTCTGATGTGACCTTGGTCATGTTACCCGGTGCCCACCTGCTAACGCGGGCCTTGGGAGGATATGAGACCAACGGCCATGGTGGCTCCACACGTAGATCTTGTCGCGGCGAAACGTGCCGCCCGTGCGGCTGCGTTGCAGGCGCGCGCGGGGGCTGACCCGGCATTGGGCCAGGCACTGGCGGCGCAGGTGCTGGCGCGGTTGAGCCTGCCGGCGAACGCGGTGGTGGCCGGGTTCTGGCCGATGGGGGCGGAGATTGATATCCGCCCGTTGCTTACAGAATTGCACGCGCGCGGCCATGTGATCGCGCTGCCGGAGACGCCGCCGCGCGGCCAGCCGTTGCGGTTTCGGCGCTGGCATCCGGGGATGGCGATGGTGGCGGAACGCTTTGGCACCGAGCGGCCAACGGGCGAGGCGGTGCAGCCGGATATTCTGTTCGTGCCGCTGCTGGCCTTCGACCGGGCCGGGCGCCGGCTGGGCTATGGCGGTGGATTTTACGACCGCACGTTGCCGGGCCTGCCGCAGGCCAAGGCGATTGGCTGCGGCTATGCATGCCAGGAACTGGACGAAGTGCCGGCCGGCGCCTACGACGCGCGTCTGGCGGCCATTGCCACCGAGCGTGAGTTCATCTTCGTCGAAAGCTTCTGAATGCGCATTTTGTTTCTTGGCGATATCGTCGGCCGGACCGGGCGCGACGCGGTGGTTGCCGCATTGCCCGAATTGCGCCGCGTGCTGCGCGCCGATCTGGTGGTGGTGAACGCGGAAAACGCGAGCCACGGGTTTGGCCTGTCGCCGGATATGGCCAAGGCGTTGTTTGAGGCCGGGGCGGATGTGTTGACGTTGGGCAACCATTCTTGGGATCGCAAGGAGATCATCCCCTATATCGCCGATAGCAAGCGGCTGGTGCGGCCGTTGAACTATCCGCCGGGCACGCCGGGCAGCGGCACGGCGTTGGTGGAGTTGGCGGACGGCCGGCGGGCGCTGGTGTTGCAGGCGATGGGGCGGCTCTACATGGACCCGCTGGATTGCCCGTTCCGGCTGACGGCGCAGGAGTTGAGCCGGCATCGGCTGGGGCAGACGGTGCAGGCGGTGGTGCTGGATTTCCATGCCGAAGCGACGTCGGAGAAAATGGCCTATGGCCATAGTTTCGATGGGCAGGCGAGCTTGATTGTCGGCACGCATACGCATTGCCCGACCGCGGACCATCAGATTTTGCCGGGCGGCACGGCCTATCAGTCCGATGCCGGCATGTGCGGTGATTATGACAGCGTGATCGGCATGACCAAGACGGCGGCAATTCCGCGCTTCTGGACCAAGATGCCGGGCGAGCGGTTGCAGCCGGCGGATGGGCCGGCGACGATTTGCGGGGTGTTTGTGACCACCGATGATGCGACGGGGCTGGCGACGTCCGTCCACCCGGTGCGGACCGGGGGACGGCTGTCGCAGCTATTGCCGGTTTAAGCCGGCCGCTGGATTAGGCGGCGGGGCCGGCTTCGCCGAAGACGCGGGTGTAGATGGCATCGAGCCGGCGCAGATGCAGGCGCGAATCCATCGCCGCGTCGATATCGGCCGCGGCCACGCGGCCGGAGACGTCCGGGTCGGCGGCGAGGTTTTGCCGGAAGGTGAGTGCATCCGGCTGGCCGAGCCTGGTCCAGGTGGCCATGGCGTTGCGTTGGACGATTTTATAGGCGTCTTCGCGCGAAATGCCGGATTTGGCCAGTACGAGCAGGATTTCGCCGGAATGTACCACGCCGCCGAGGCTTTCGATGTTTTCCGCCATCCGTTCCGGGTAGATGGTCAGTTGCTGCATCATGCCGGAGAGGCGGGCGAGGGCGAAATCGAGCGTGACGGTGGCATCTGGGGCGATGGCGCGCTCGACGCTGGAGTGGCTGATGTCGCGCTCGTGCCAGAGGGTGACGTTTTCCAGCGCCGGGGTGACGGCGGAACGCACGATGCGGGCGAGGCCGGTGAGGTTTTCCGACAGCACCGGGTTGCGCTTATGCGGCATGGCCGAGCTGCCCTTCTGCCCGGCATGGAAGAATTCCTCGGCTTCCCGCACTTCGCTGCGCTGCAGGTGGCGCACTTCGGTCGCCAGCCGTTCGATGCCGGAGGCGACGACGCCGAGGGTGCAGAAGAAGGCGGCATGGCGGTCGCGCGGGATGACCTGGGTGGAGACGGGTTCCACTGCGAGGCCAAGCTTGGCTGCGACATGCGCTTCGATCGACGGGTCCAGATGCGCGAAGGTGCCGACCGCACCGCTGATGGCGGCGACCGCGATTTCGGCGCGGGCGGCGACCAGGCGGGCGCGGTTGCGGACGAATTCGGCGTGATGGCCGGCGAGCTTGAGGCCGAAGCTGGTCGGCTCGGCATGAATGCCGTGGCTGCGGCCGATGGTCGGCGTGTGTTTGTGTTCGAAGGCGCGGGCCTTGAGGGCGGCCAGCAGATCATCGGTATCGGCGATGAGGATGTCGGCGGCTTGGGTGAGCTGCACCGACAGGCAGGTGTCCAGTACGTCCGAGCTGGTCATGCCGAGATGGACGAAGCGGCTATCCTCGCCGATGGCTTCGGCGAGCCAGGTGAGGAAGGCGATGACATCGTGGCGGGTGACGCGTTCGATGGCGTCGATACGCTCGACATCCTCGGCGGTGATGTTGGCCAGCTTGGCCCCGCCTTTCTCGCGGATGTTGCGGGCGGCCTCACGCGGGATATCGCCGAGTTCGGCCATGGCTTCGGCGGCCAGGGCCTCAATCTCGAACCAGATACGGTAGCGATTTTCGGGGGCCCATATGGCGGTCATCGCCGGGCGGCTGTATCGAGGGATCATGGTTCAACTTCTCTCAGCAAACAGATTTTCCCATAGGACCCCAGGCCGGCGGAGGCAAGGATGGACGCGCTAGGCGGTGTAGGGGCAGACCTGCTGTCATTGGCGCAGGTGGTGCTGATTGACGTGACGTTGGCCGGCGATAACGCGGTGGTGGTTGGGCTGGCGGTGGCCGGATTGCCGCAGCGGCAGCGGCGGCTGGCGATTTTGGTGGGGCTGGCCGGCGCGGCGGTGCTGCGGATCGCGCTCGGGGCGATCACGGTGCAGTTGCTGGCGATTGTCGGCTTGCTGCTGGCTGGTGGGGTGCTGCTGCTGTGGGTGGTGTGGAAATCGTTCCGCGAACTGCGTCATGCCTCGGGCGGGAGCAGGCCCGGCCCGACCAAGACGATGGCGCAGGCGATGCTGCAAATTCTGCTGGCCGATGTGTCGATGAGTTTGGACAATGTGCTGGCGGTGGCCGGGGCGGCGGATGGGCGGCTGTGGATTCTGGCGACGGGGCTGGTGCTGTCCGTGCTGCTGATGGGGGTGGCGGCGCAGGCGATTGCCGGCTTGCTGGAACGGCATCGCTGGCTGGCCTGGGTGGGGCTGGGGATTGTGGCTTGGGTGGCGTTGCGGCTGATTTGGGATGGCGGGCTGGATGTTTTGGCGCATCTGAGCGGCAATGGGTGACGCGGCCCGCGCGTCGGTGTAGGTAGGCGCCGTTTTTGACAAAGGAAGACCGCCATGGCTGGCCCCGATACTGTCTCGCTTGAACTGGCTTCGCACGAAGTCGCGCTCGTCATCGGTGAAGAAGATGAAGGCATGTCGGTGCGCATCGTCGCCGGCAGCGACGTGCCGGACGACACGGCGGAAATGCCGGCGGCACCGGAGATTGTGCTGGCGCTGGCGATGCGGCTGCTGAAAGACCCCGAATTCCACGACGAAGTGCTGGATTGGTACTACGATCAGCAGGAAGACGACGAGGAAGAGCCGGGCGCCCCTTCGTAACGAGCGAGGACAAGCGCTTCCTGCGCGGCGAGGTCGAAATCGTCGCGCGGGCAGTGGGTGAGAAAGCGCTCGGGCATTTCCAGCAAGGCGATGTCCGGCGCGATCCGGCGGATCAGGCCGAGATCGAGATCGGCTGACCAGACGAAATGCACCTCCGCGAAGGTGATCGCGGCCATGAAGCTGAGCAGGGTGCATTCGGCGCGGTATTCGGAGAAGGACGAGCCGAACAGCACCACGCGTTCCGGCCGCGGGGCGGCGGTGTTGCGCCAGATGACGTGGCTGCCAGTGTGCAGGCCGGCTTCATTTTCCAGGCCGTGCGCTTCTTTGTAGGCGACGATGCGGTTGGTGTGGATGCGCTGCACCATGGGTGGCAAAGCGCGGCGGGGAAAATGGTCGGGCGGCAGGTCGGCATGTTCGGCGCCCCAGAGGTCGCCGTGGAATTGCACATCGCGCGCGGGCAAGGCGGCTGGCAGCGCCGGATCGAAGGGGATGCCGAGCGAATGCAGCAGCGTGTGGCAGGCCGTCGCGGCGCCGTGCGGCAGCCAGTGGCTGTCGGTTTGGGCGTAGGCGCTTGGCCCGAGGTGGCGGAGTGTGGCGGCCGGGTCGATCAGCGCGGGATGATCGAGTTGGGCGCGCAGGCGCTGGGCTGGGGGCAGGCTGCCGGGGGGTAATGGGGCGTCCGGATGGATGCTGAGTTTTTCCGGCGCCAGCAGCATGCGCCAGGGCAGGTTGAGGCTGGCGAAAAAGGCCTGACGGGCGGCGAGCCGTTCGCGCCAGGCTGCGATTGGCACCAGGGCAGCGAAACCTTCGGCGCTGTAGAGCCGCAGCACATCATTGCTGCCGCCGGCAAGGAACAGGGTGTTGGCGTGGCGGATGACCCGGGTCATGCCGCTATACCACGCTGCCGGGCGGGCGCTGGCAACTGAAGATTATGGGGCGGTTGCCGCATAGGGGGCCGGAAGACGCCGACACCGTATGCGGCACGCGATTGGTCTGATCAGGCGGTGGCCTGGTGTTGGATGCCCTGTTCGGTCAGCAGGGTGGACAATTCACCGGACTGGAACATTTCGGTGATGATGTCGCAGCCGCCGACGAACTCGCCTTTGACGTAAAGCTGCGGAATGGTCGGCCAGTTCGAGAAGGACTTGATGCCTTCACGCAGTTCGCCGTCTTCGAGCACGTTGGCGGTTTTGAACGGCACGCCCATGTGGGTGAGGATTTGCACGACCCGGGCGGAGAAGCCGCATTGCGGGAACATGGCGGTGCCCTTCATGTAGAGCATCACCGGGTTTTCGCTGATTTCGGACTGGATGCGTTCGGCGGTGGTCGTCATGGTGCTGGTTCCTTATTCAGGGGCTGAGGTTTGCAGGGCCAGGGCATGCAGTTCCCCCCCCATGCGGCCGCGCAAGGCGGCATAGACGATCTGGTGTTGCTTCACGCGGGAGATGCCTTTGAAGCTGGCGCTGACCACGGTGGCGGCATAGTGGTCGCCGTCACCCGCCAGGTCTTCGATGGTTACGCTCGCGTCGGGCAAAGCTGCTTTGATGAGGGCTTCAATTTCGCCGGCCTGCATCGCCATTGCGTCGGGTTCCTTCAGTTCATCCAGGCGGGGAAGAAGCGATCGTTCGCGGCGCGCGCTTCGGTGAGGGAGATGGGGTCGATACCCGGAAGTGTCAAACCCTGCCCTTGGGCGGTGCCGATGATGGCGGCCGGCACGCCGGCAGCGGTGGCGGCAACGAGGGTGGCGGCGGCATTGTCTACCGCCAGCACGTAGCGGCCTTGGTCCTCGCCGAACCAGAAAGCATGGTCGCCGGTAAGGTTGAGGGCGACGCCGGTGTTGCCGGCGAGCGCCATTTCCGCCACTGCGATCAGCAGCCCGCCATCGGAGACGTCGTGGCAGGCCCGCACGGCGCCGGACAGGATTTGCCCCCGCACGAAATCGCCGTTGCGGCGTTCGGCGGTGAGGTCGATCGGCGGCGGTGGGCCGTCCTCGCGGCCGGCGATTTCACGCAGCCAGAGCGACTGGCCGAGCCAGCCGGCGGTCTCGCCGATCAGCACTAGGGTCTGGCCGGGGGCGATGGCCTGGCCCACGGCTTGGGCGGCGTCTTCAAGCACGCCGAGGCCGCCGATGGCCGGGGTTGGCAGGATCGGCTGGCCCTCGGTTTCGTTGTAGAGGCTGACATTGCCGGAGACGACCGGGAAATCCAACGCCACGCAGGCGGCGGCCATGCCACGGATGGCGGCGGCGAACTGGCCCATGATCTCCGGCTTTTCCGGGTTGGCGAAGTTCATGTTGTCGGTGATCGCCAGCGGCTTGCCGCCGGTGGCGGTGATGTTGCGCCACGCTTCCACCACCGCTTGCATGCCGCCGAGTTCCGGGTCTGCCTGGCAGTAGCGCGGGGTGCAGTCCGTGGTCAGTGCCAGCGCGCGGGTGTGACCGTCGAGCCGGACGATCGCGGCATCGGCCGCGCCGGGGCGTTTGACCGTCTGGCCGCCGATGGTGCTGTCATACTGGTCCCAGATCCAGGCGCGAGAGGCCAGATCGGGGCAGGCGAGCAGGGTGAGCAGGGCGGTGCGCAGGCCGACCGGATCGGCGACCGCACCGAGGGCGGCGGGTTTCGGGGTTTCGCTAGTGGGGCGGTGGTAGAGCGGTGCCTGATCGGCCAGCGGGGCGAGGGGGATATCGGCTTCGACGACGCCCTTGTGTTTGACCACGATGTGTCCGGTATCGGTCAACTGGCCGATGACGGCGAAATCCAGGTCCCATTTGGCGAAGATGGCGCGGGCCATTTCCTGCCGGTCTGGGCGCAGCACCATCAGCATGCGTTCCTGGCTTTCGGAGAGCATCATCTCGTAGGCCGTCATCTCGGTTTCGCGCTGCGGCAGATGGTCGAGGTCGAGTTCGATCCCGACATCACCTTTGCCGGCCATTTCCACCGAGGAGCTGGTCAGGCCGGCGGCGCCCATGTCCTGAATGGCGATGATGGCGTCGGTGGCCATCAGTTCCAGGCAGGCTTCGATGAGGAGTTTTTCGACGAACGGGTCGCCGATTTGCACCGTGGGGCGTTTTTCCTCCGAGTCCTTCTCGAAGCTGGTGCTGGCCATGGTGGCGCCGTGGATGCCGTCGCGGCCGGTTTTGGAGCCGACATAGACCACGGGGTTGCCGATGCCGGCGGCGGCGGAGAGGAAGATTTTGTTGCGGTCGGCGATGCCCACCGTCATCGCGTTGACCAGCGGGTTGCCGTTATAGGCGGGGTGGAAATTCACCTCGCCGCCCACGGTCGGCACGCCGACGCAGTTGCCGTAGCCGCCGATACCGCGCACCACACCATCGACGACGCGCTTGGTCACGGCGAGTTTGGGGTCGCCAAAGCGCAGGGCGTTGAGGTTGGCGACCGGGCGGGCGCCCATGGTGAAGACGTCGCGCAGGATGCCGCCGACGCCGGTTGCAGCACCGGAATAGGGTTCGATGAAGCTCGGGTGGTTGTGGCTCTCCATCTTGAAGACCGCGGCCAGACCGTCGCCGATATCGACCACGCCGGCGTTTTCGCCCGGGCCGTGGATGACCCAGGGGGCCTTGGTCGGCAGGGTCTTGAGCCAGACCCGCGAGGATTTGTACGAGCAATGCTCCGACCACATGACGCTGAACACGCCGAGTTCGGTGAAGCTCGGGGTGCGGCCCATGATGGCGAGCACGCGGCCATATTCGTCCGCGCTGAGGCCAAATTGTTTGGCGAGGGCTTGGTTAACCTGTTGCGCCATCACGCTACCTCCAGCGCCGCGAGCGCATCGAACAAGGGCTTGCCATCGGTGCCGCCCATCAGCGGGTCCACCAGGTCTTCCGGGTGCGGCATCAGCCCCATCACCCGCAGGCTGGGGGAGAGAATGCCGGCGATGTTGCGGGCGGCGCCGTTGAAATTGGCGTCTGGCGTGACGGCGCCCTCGGCCGTGGCATAGCGCAGGGCGACGAGGTTTTCGCCTTCCAGCCGGTCCAGCGTGGCGTCATCGGCGAAGTAATTGCCGTCGCCATGCGCCATGGGGGCGCGGAACACTTCACCGGCGCGGTAGCGGTTGGTGAAGGCGGTATCGGCGCGTTCGACCCGCAGATGGCAGTCCATCGACAGGAAGCGCAGCCCGGCATTACGCAGCAGGGCGCCGGGGAGCAGGCCGGCTTCGGTGAGGATCTGGAAGCCGTTGCAAACGCCCAGCAGGTAGCCGCCGCGGGCCACGTGGGCGCGGATCGCCGCCATCGCCGGGGACTGGGCGGCCATCGCGCCGCAGCGCAGATAGTCACCATAGCTGAACCCGCCGGGGATCACGACCAGATCGAGCCCGGTCAGATCGGCGTCTTTATGCCAGAGCATCGCCGGCGCCCGGCCGGTGCTGGCGTGCAGCGCGATCGCCATATCGCGTTCGCGGTTGATCCCGGGGAAGACGACGATGCCGGCCTTCATGGTTTGATCTCGACCTTGAAGCTTTCGATCACCGTGTTGGCGAGCAGTTTGCGCGCCATGTCCTCGGCCGCGGCCTTGGCCTTGGCGGGGTCGGTTTCGGCGAGTTCCAACTGGATGATCTTGCCCTGGCGCACTTCGCCAACGCCGGCGAAACCCAGGCCATGCAGCGCCTGGCCGATGGCCTTGCCCTGCGGGTCCAGCACGCCCGCCTTCAACATAATCGTCACTTCAGCCTTCATTGCATAACCTCCGGCCCCTTCATGTCCCGCACACCCGCTTCCGGCAGAATGCCCAGGCGGCGCGCGACCTCCTGATACGCTTCTTCGACCTTACCGAGGTCGCGCCGGAAGCGGTCTTTATCCATTTTCTCGTTCGTCTTGCTGTCCCACAGCCGGCAATTATCCGGGCTGATTTCATCGGCCAGCACGATTCGCATTTCGTCGTTTTCCCATAGCCGGCCAAACTCGATCTTGAAATCGACCAAGGTGATGCCGACGCCGAGAAACAGCCCGGCCAGGAAATCGTTGATGCGCAAGGTCAGGGCGACGATGTCGTCCATATCCTGCGGCACGGCCCAGCCGAAGCAGGTGATATGTTCTTCCGACACCATCGGGTCGCCGAGCGCGTCGTTCTTGTAGTAATATTCGATGATAGAGCGGGGCAGGCGGGTGCCTTCCGCGATGCCCAGCCGGGTCGACAGGCTGCCGGCGGCGACGTTGCGCACGACGATTTCGACCGGGATGATTTCCACTTCGCGGATCAACTGCTCGCGCATGTTCAGCCGGCGGACGAAATGCGTGGGGATGCCGATATCGGCCAGCCGCAGCATCAGATATTCGGAAATCCGGTTGTTCAGCACGCCCTTGCCGGTGATGACGCCCTTGCGGGTGCCATTCAGGGCGGTGGCGTCGTCTTTGAAATACTGCACGAGGGTACCGGGCTCCGGCCCCTCAAACAGGATTTTGGCTTTACCCTCATAGAGCTGGCGGCGGCGGGCCATTGGCGTTCCCAGTTGCGATCGTCGGCGGGCGGCTGCCCAAAAATGCTGCAATGCCGCAAATCCGGCGGTGCGGGAAGCGGTATAGCAGGGACGCTGTCTATGTCATAAGGGGGGCTGCCCCGCCCCATATGCAAGGCCAAAGCGATGCGCCTGTTTCATGCCGCCCCGATCGTGCTGCTTTTGTGCGCTGGATGCGCCAATCCGGACCCGGTGCAGGTTCGTGCGCGAATCCTGGCGCAGCAGGCGCAGAGCCAGCCGGCGGCGCCGGCGGTGGCCGCTGCGCCGGTGCCGGAATGCGGGCTGCCGGCGCGGTTCGACACGCTGGCGGTGCGGATGGATGGGCTGCAACCGGTGGTGCGGGTGGGCATGGATGAGGCGACGGCGACGATGGTGCTGGACACCGGTGCGTCTGAAACCATCGTCACTACCGGGCTTGCCGCGCGGTTTAATGCCCGCGCCGCCCAGCCGGCGACGCAGCGCAGTTTTGTTGGCATTGATGGGCGCACCGCGGTGCAGCGTGGCTTTGTCGATACGCTGAAGCTGGGGACCGCCACTTTGCGGCAGGTGAACCTGACCATCAGCCCGGCCAGCCTGGGCACCCCGGCGCAACCGCGCGATGGGCTGTTGGGGCTGGATCTGCTGGGGCTGTTCGATATGGACCTCGACCTCGCCGGGGGGCGGGTGAAGCTCTATCGCGGGAAATTATGCCCCGATGCGGCAAGCCCCTGGCCGGTGGCGGCGACCGAGGTGAAGGCGCGGCGGGCGAAGCTCGACCCACTGCTCGGGGCCGAGCAACTGCCGGCCAATCGGGCCGAGCAACGCGCTGCCCGGCTGGAGGTGCCGGTGGTGCTGAACGGCAAAATTGTCTGGGCGTTAATCGATACCGGGGCGACGAACTCCGTGGTGGCCGCGGATACCGCGCGCACGGTGGGGGTGACCGAGGCCGCGCTGGCGGGGGACCCGGTGGGGCAGACTTTGGGGGCCGGGGGCAAAACCGCCTTGGTGCATCTGCACAGCTTCGACAGTCTGCGGGTGGCCGGCGAAGCTTTGCCGCAGCCGCGCCTGCTGATCGGCCCTTTGCCGGCTGGGACGGCGATGCTGCTGGGGGCGGATTATCTGCGCAACCATCGGGTGTGGCTGAGTTATGCAACGGCGCGGGTGTTTGTCGCCAAGGAGAAGCTGGCGGATTAAGGCGCTGACATGAAAACGGCCAGAGCGTTGCCGCCCTGGCCGTTTCGGTATTTGGTGAGGCCCGACGTTACGCCGGAATGACCACGTTCAGTTCCTCAATGCCATGCACGAAGCTGGACAGCACCCGCTTGGGCGTGCCGTGCACTTCGATTTTCGGGAAACGCTTGAGGATTTCTTCCCACAGTATTTTCAACTGCATTTCCGCCAGCCGGTTGCCGACGCAGCGGTGAATGCCGAAGCCGAAGGACAGATGCTGGCGCGGGCGCTTGCGGTCGATGATGAAGGCGTTCGGATTTTCGATCGCGCTGTCGTCGCGGTTGCCGGAGCAATACCACATCACGACCTTGTCGCCCTTTTTGATCAGCTTGCCGCCAACTTCATGGTCTTCCAACGCGGTGCGGCGCATGTGGGAGAGCGGGGTCTGGTAGCGGATGATCTCCGGCACCATGCTGTCGATCAAAGCGGGGTTATCGATCAGCTTCTGATACTGATCCGGGTTCTGGCTCAGCGCCCAAAGCCCGCCGGACATGGAGTTGCGGGTGGTGTCGTTGCCGCCGACGATCAGCAGGATCAGGTTGCCGAGGAACTGATCCGGGGTCATGTGCCGGGTGGCTTCGGCGTGCGCCATCATCGAGATCAGGTCCGGCCGCATGTCGGCGTTGATGCGCTCGTTCCAAAGGCGGGTGAAGTAGGTGAGGCAGTCGGCGAGGATTTCCTCGCGCTCCTCCTCGGACTTCACCAAACCGGCGGCGAGGTCGGCGGTGGCGACATCGGACCAGTAGGTCAGCTTGCGCCGATCTTCGAACGGAAAGTCGAACAAGGTGGCCAGCATCTGCGTGGTCAGCTCGATCGAGACTTTTTCGACCCAGTTGAACATTTCCCCGCGCGGCAGGCTTTCCAGCACTTTGATGGTGCGTTCGCGGATGCCGACTTCCATCATCGCCAGGTTTTGCGGCGCGACGATGGGGCTGACCGCTTTGCGCTGTTCGTCATGGCGTGGCGCGTCCATGGCGATGAAGCTTTCGCGGCGCACTTCGGGGCGACGATCGCGAATGGTGATGCCGCCGAGTTCAGCGGCCGAGGAGAACACCTTGTTATTGCTGTCCACCGCCATGATGTCGTTATAGCGGGTGATGGACCAATACGGACCGAACTGGCTTTCGGCGGTGTAGTGCACCGGGTCTTCGGCGCGCAGGCGGGCGAAGTAGGGGTAATGTTCCTGGTTCTTGAACAGGAGCGGCTGGCCGGGGTCGAGCTTGTCGAGCGGCAGGGAGAAAGGTTCCGACTCAAGTTGACCTGTCGGGAATGGCGCGTCGTTCATAGAATTTCCTCCCGGAAATGCCGCGACCGGTTATGCCCGGCCTGCGGCGCGGTTCATCGTGGCGCTTAGTGTTGCCCCTCTGGCATGCGCACCACAAGGCCTTCGAGCTCTGCGGTGACCGGAATCTGGCAGGAAAGGCGCGAATTCGGCTTCACTTCGGCGGCGAAGTTCAGCATGGCGGACTCGGCTTCGGTGCGGGCGCCGGTCTTGGCTTCCCATTCCGGTTCGACGAACACATGGCAGGTGGCGCAGGCGCAGGCGCCGCCGCAATCGGCGTCGATCCCCGGAACCGCGTTGCCCACGGCGGCTTCCATCAGGCTTTTGCCGAGTTCGGCTTCGACCGTGTGCGCGGTTCCGTTATGTTCGATGAAAGTCACTTGCGGCATAATCACGTCCCTCAGTTTGGTTGTTGCCCGACGCCCATCCGGATTGCCGGTTACGGTTGCGCCAGATCTTTCATGGCAATCGACATATCACAAATTTTGTCGGCTGCCAGTTGGCTGCCCTTGGAAATCAGCAGACGGCCGGCCATGAAGGCGTCGGCCATGTTGACCGCTTCGACCGCGCGCAGGCTGTTGTCGTCGGCGAGGTGGAAGACGGCGAAGCTTTCCGTCGCCGGGTCGCCGCGCAGCACGGTATGGGTGGCGCCGAAGGGCAGGCCGACGATTTGCAGCTTCAGGTCGAACTGGTCGGACCAGAACCAGGGCACTTCCGGCGCGGCCGGGGCGCGACCGCAAATGGCGCCGGCGGCTTGGCGGGCTTGTTCGAGTGCGTTGGGCACCGATTCCAGCCGGAAGTCGCGGCCGTAATGCGGCAGCGGGCGCCAGGTGCAATCGCCCACCGCGAAGACGGCCGGGTCTGAGGTGCGGGCGGCCAGATCGACGATGATGCCCTGATCACAGGCGATGCCGGCGTCGCGGGCGAGTTCGACATTGGCGACCGCGCCCACGCCGACCAATGCGACGTCGCAGGGCACCAGCCGCCCGTCGCCCAGGCGCACGCCGGTTACATGGCCGTCCGCGCCTTCCAATGCCGCGACCTGGGCGCCGAGCTCGATGGTGACGCCGCGTTTGCGGTGGGCGGTCTGGTAGGCGTGCGACAGCGCTTCGGAGGCGACGCGGGCGAGGACCCGGCTTTCGCGTTCGATCACGGTCGCCGTGGCGCCCAAAGCGAGCGCGGAGGCCGCTGCTTCCAGCCCGATATAGCCGCCGCCGACCACGGCCAGTTTGCGGCCCGGCCCGAGGGCGGCCTTCAACTGGTCCGCATCGGCGGCGGTGCGCAGTTCCAACACCCCGGCCAGGTCCATGCCGGGGATCGGCAGCCGGCGCGCGCGGGCGCCGGTGGCCAGGATCAGCCAGTCATAGCCCACGGTTTCGCCGCTGTCGGTGGTGACGGTTTTGGCCGTGCGGTCGATGGCGGTGACGGTGGTGGACAGGCGCAGGCTGATATCCGCCTTGTCGTAAAACGCGGGCGGACGCAAGGCGAGGGAGGCGGCGTCGGCCTCCCCCTTCAGCCAGGCTTTGGAGAGCGGCGGGCGTTGATATGGCGGGATCGGTTCGGTGCCGAACACGGTGATGCCGCCCTTGAAGCCATATTGCCGAAGGCTTGCCGCCACCGCGCCGCCGCCATGGCCGGCGCCGACGATGACGATCTGCTGTTGCGCGGTGTCGGACATGTTACCTCCCGATCTGCGGCATGGAGAACTCGGCGCCGGGATTGGCGCCCCAACGCTGGGTGATCGCCTTCATGCGGGTGTAGAAGCGCACGCCTTCCGGCCCGTGCATGTGGTGATCGCCGTAGAGCGAGGCCTTCCAGCCGCCGAAGCTGTGGAAGGCGGCCGGCACCGGGATGGGTACGTTGATGCCGACCATGCCGATTTTGATCGCGCTGGCGAAGTTGCGGGCCGCGCCGCCATCGGCGGTGAACAGCGCGGTGCCGTTGCCGAAGCGATGCGCGTTGATCAGTTGGATAGCGTCGCCGATGGATTTCGCACGCACCACACCGAGCACCGGCCCGAAGATTTCCTCCTGGTAGATGGTCATGTCCGGCGTCACGTTGTCGAACAGCGAGCCGCCGATGAAGAAGCCGCCCTCGTAGCCTTGCAGGCTCAGACCGCGGCCATCGACCACGAGTTTGGCACCTTCGGCCACGCCTTTGTCGACGTAAGAGGCGACTTTGGCGCGGTGCTCGCCGGTGACCAGCGGGCCCATTTCGGCTTCTTTATCCGTGCCCGGCCCGACTTTGAGCGCGCGAATGCGCGGGGCCAGTTTTTCGATCAGCCGGTCACCGACATCGCCGACCGCGACGGCGACCGAGACCGCCATGCAGCGTTCGCCGGCGCTGCCATAGGCTGCACCCATCAAAGCATCGACCGCGCCGTCCAGATCGGCATCGGGCATGACGACGAGGTGGTTCTTGGCGCCGCCGAGGGCCTGTACCCGCTTGCCGGCATGGGTGCCGCGACGATAGATCGCCTCGGCAATCGGGGTGGAGCCGACGAAGCTGATGGCTTCCACGCCGGGGCTGTCGAGCAGGGCTTCCACCGCATCGCGCCCGCCTTGCACCACCTGGAACACGCCGGGGGGCACGCCGGCTTCATGCAGCAGATCGGCCAGCAGCAGGCTGGCGGAGGGGTCTTTTTCCGACGGCTTGAGGATGAAGCAGTTGCCGGTCGCCAGTGCCACCGGGATCATCCACAGCGGCACCATGGCGGGGAAGTTGAACGGGGTGATGCCGGCGACCACGCCCAGCGGCTGGCGCATGGTCCAGGCATCGATGCCGGTGGCGACCGCTTCGGTGAACTCGCCCTTCAGTAGATGCGGAATGCCGCAGGCGAATTCCACCACTTCCAGCCCGCGTTGCACTTCGCCCTCGGCATCCGACAGGACCTTGCCGTGTTCGGCGGTGATGAGCGCGGCGAGTTTCTTGGTGTTGATCTCCAGCAGTTCTTTGAACTTGAACATCACCCGGGCGCGGCGCAGCGGCGGGGTTGCGGCCCAGGCCGGCCAGGCGGCATTGGCGAAGGCGACGGCCTGCGCGATGACATCACCGCCGCCGAGGGCAACGCGGCCGGTGACCTCTCCGGTGGCGGGATTGAAGACGTCCTGGCTGGCGCCGCTGCCGGCGACGTGCCGCCCGTTCAGGAAATGGCCGATCTGTTGCATGATGTTACCTCCGCTGGGCGTATTACATTCATCGACCATGTGCCGCATTCCGCCGCGCTGTGCTAGATGGCAGGCCGCGATTGCATCGCATGGCACGGATGGCCGGATTTGAGGGATTGTTTGGATTTGCACAGGACGGGTGGGCCGCGAGGGCTCCTTTCACGACGGAGCGTCCTCGGGGCGTTGAGTTTGGCGCTGCCTGCATCGCTGAGCCAGCCTGCCGCTGCGGCGAACGATTGGGTGCTCTATACCTCGCAGAACCGTACCGCACCGGTGGCGCTGGCAACATTGGCGCGGCTGCTGGCCGAGGCACCGGCGCGCACCAATAATGCGCTGCGGATCGAACTCAAAACCGCCGGAACCCTGCCTATTCGGGCGACGGCGGTCGCGGCTGGGGTGGCAGACGGCAAGGTGCAGATGGGGGATGATACCTATTTCCCAACCGCGCTGCCGGCCGGTGGCATGTTGCGGATGCCTGGGTTGGTGCTGACGGAAGCCGAATTGCGGGATGTGGTGCCGATCCAGCAGGGTTTTTTGCAGGCCGCCTTTGCCAAGCGCAAACTGACGTTGCTCGGATACTATGTGACCCCGCCGCAGTTGATCTTCAC
The DNA here is from genome assembly GCA_903893975.1 of uncultured Rhodospirillales bacterium. Taxonomy (GTDB): domain Bacteria; phylum Pseudomonadota; class Alphaproteobacteria; order Acetobacterales; family Acetobacteraceae; genus CAITOL01. The sequence goes on from CAITOL010000078.1 coordinate 17,855, forward strand.
ATCACGTAAAGTCGCCACGATTGATGATTTACGCAACCTGGTGATCCGCACCACGACGCCGGAGCAAACCGAGGCGGTATTGCGCTTGGGCGGTCTGGCGGTGAGCATGGTGGCCTCTGATGTGCCGGCGGCCTTGGATGGCGCCAGCCTGCACGGCGTTTACGGCACGGCGGCGGCGGCGCGGCCCTGGAAGGATAAATTGACCTACGCGACCAGCATTACTCCGATCCGTAGCGACGGGGTCATTCTGGCCAGCAGCGCGGCGTTGGCGGCTTTGCCAGAGGCGACGCGCAACGCGGTGACCAAACTGGGGGCGGATCTCGCTGTGGGGTTGGCGGAGGATCTGGCGGCGGATGACAAAGCGGCCATGGCGGAGGTAGCGGCCGAGGGCATGCTGCGGGTGGAACCGCGCGCGGAGGATTTGATCGCGGCAACCCGGCGCCTGACCCCGTACTGGGAACAGCTTGGCAGTGCGCGCGGTAAGGATGGCGCCGATACGCTGGCGGCGATGCGCTTGGTGCTGGGTCGATGAAAGCATGGCATTGGGTGGCGCTCGTCCTGGCGCTGTTTGAATGCGGGTTTGCCCGGGCGGCGGAGCCGCTGGAAATTCATGTCATCGCTGGGCAGAACCTGCTGACGGCCAAGGCGCCGGATGGCAAAGGGGTCGTTGAGCATGTGCTGAACGCCTGGCGCGATCCGGCGAGTTGGCGGCTGGTGCCGCACCCGGTCGATAGTTTCGAGCAGTTCCGCCAGATGGTGGCACGGCTGCCGAGCGATGCCGCGCATCCGTCGATTTCCGTCGCCATGTTGACCACACGGATGCTGGATGCCGCCGTTGGCGGGCAGATGCTGGCGGTTGCCGGCGGCACACAGCCGTTTGACGGCATCGACGAAACGTTGAAGGGCCGCGATACGCTGCACCGGGACCGTGTCGTGTGGTTGCCTCTAGGCTGGGTGTTGTGGTCGAGCTTTGAGGCGATACGCCCGCCGGGCGCCTGTGCGCCGGGGTTTGCCTGGTCCACCTGTATTGAGCAAATTGGGGCAGAAAATTACCTGATTGGGCAACGCGCCGGTGATGCGGGCTGGCCGCTCTATGGTGCGGCGATCCTGCGCCCCTGGAGCAAAGCCGGGCCGGTGAAGACCGCCGCAAGCAATCCGGACGCCGACGCGCTGATGGACTGGCTCGGGAATGCGGCCGCCTCTGCGGCAATGCGGCAGGATTTTGTGATTGTGCCGCATCCCGATGTGCGGCCGCGCCGCAGTGTGGTGTTCAAGCTGTTCGATCACGACGGCACGGAACTGGCGGTATCCTATGACAGCCCGCACCCGTTGCCGCGACCGACGGTGGACGCGGTCACCGGCACGTTCAACGCCTGCGGCCGTGCGGTGACCTGCCCGAATTACCTTGCGCCCGCCGGAACGGAGGCGGCGATGCGGGCGCGGGTGAGCAAGGCGCTCGACGCGCGTTAGCCGTTGAGCGCGGCGACGATCCGTTCCCGGGTAAAAGGCATGTGCCGCAACCGTAGCCCGAGCGCATGGGCGGCGGCGTTGCCAATGGCCGCGGCGGTGGGGCCGATGCTGGCTTCCCCCATGCCCAGGCTGGGGTCGTTCGGGCGGGGCATCAGGTGGCAGTCGATCGGCGGAATATCGGAGAAGCGCAGGATGGGATAGTCGGCCCAACTGCGGGAGGCGATGCCGGCCGCGTCGAACGTGACTTGTTCCTTCAGCGTCCAACTCGCACCCTGGATGATGCCGCCTTCCAACTGGGCGATGACGCCGCCGGGGTTGACCGCCAGCCCGGCATCGGCGGCGCACCAGATATGGCGCAGGCGGAGTTCAGTGTCGGCCGCCAATTCCACGACGACGGCGGCGTAGCCGGAGGTGTTCTTGTAGCGCCCGAATGCCAGCCCAAGCCCGGTGCCGCTCCCCGATGGCCTGCGCCGCGACCAGCCGGCCATATCCGCCGCGGCTCGCAGCACAGCGCGCGCCCGCGGGTCTGACAGCATCGTCAGCCGGTACGCCAGCGGGTCCTGGCCGGATTGTTCGGCGCATTCGTCGATAAAGCTTTCCAATGCGAACAGGTTCGGCATCGCGCCCAAGCCGCGCAAGGCGGAGGTGCGGACGGGGGTGCCGAGCACCATGTGATGGCGGTAGCGTTTGCCGACGATGTCGTAATAGGGCACCGCGTTGCGGGTGCCCGAGCCGGGATAGGGGGCGGAGGTTTCGGCCACCGGGGATGGCGGAACCGGGTTGGGTTGCAGGCGGGCGGTCAGCAGATTGCCGTCACCGCCGCGATTGATGTGCGGGCCGGAATAGAGTGTGGTGGTGAGGTCTTGCAGGCGGCCATCGGCGGCCAGGACACCCTCCAGCCGGATGTGCATTGCCGAGCCGACGGGCTCCAGCCCAAATTCATCCTCGCGGCGCCATTGCACGCGGATCGGGGTATTGGGCATGCGCAAGGCGATCGCCGCAGCGTCGAAGCCGGTATCGTCGGCGCCGTTATGGCCGTAGCAGCCGCTGCCGTGCAGGTGGCGCACGCTGACCTGATCCGGGGCCAACCGCAGCCCGCCGACCAGGGAGGATTTGAAGCCGTAGACGCCCTGCACGTGGCACCAGACGGTCAGGTGGCCATCACGAAACTCCGCGACCGCGCAGGATGGGCCGATCGAGCCATGCGAGACATAGCCGCGCGAATACGCGGCACTGATGCGGGTGCCCGGCGGGGCAGGGTGGGGATCGCCGGCCGTGCCGTCCTGGCTTGGTTGGGTGGTCAGCCAGTCCGCGTCCTGCATCGCCAGCGTGAGCGGTGCCAGACCGTCCCAGCGCACGGCGGTATCGGCGGCGAAGGTGGCACGGCGCAGTGCGGTGGCATTATCGGCTATCAGGGCCAGCATGTCGCCGTGACGGAGAATGTCGAGCGGTGCACCGGCTGCGTGGCGGATCGCGGCTTCGTCGATGCTGGCGATGCGCCCGCCGATGCGCGGCGGGTGCACGACATGGCCGTGCCGCATGCCAGGGCGGGTGAAATCCTGCATGAAGCCGGCGCCGAAGACTTTGGCCGGCAGGTCACGGCGGGGGACGTTGGTGCCGACGAGGCGATACTCGGCCACACCTTTCGGCGCGACGGCGCCGGTGGCGAGCCGGGCCAGCGACACCGGCACGGACCAATAATCCAGCCCGGTCGGCTGATCGGCGCGCAGGATCGCACCATCGTGGATGCGCAGGGCGTTGACCGGACAACCGAGTTGGTGCGCGGCGGCGGCCAGCACCAGGGCGCGGACTTCGGCGCAGACCAGCCGCAACGAGGCACCGCCGACCTCGACCGAGAGGCTCGAGGTTGTGGTGCCCTCGTCCGGTGCGTGGTCGGTATCCCCGGCGGTGAGGTCGATCCGGTCGATGGCGATATCCAATTCCTCGGCCGCGATCTGGCACAAGGCGGTGGCGATGCCCTGGCCGATTTCAACCTTGCCGACCCGGACGCTGGCGCGGTCGGGTTGGTCGAAGCCAAGCCAGCGGTCCAGGCGGGGATTGTCGGCGAGGCTTTTCGGCAGGGTGTTGGCGATCATGCCAGCATCTCCGCCGCGCGGGCGACGGCGCGCAGGATGCGGGGATGCGCGCCGCAGCGGCAGAGATTGCCATCTAACGCGGCGACGATTTCGGCGTGGCTCGGCGATGGGGTGCGGGCCAGCAGGGCGGCGGCGGCGATCTGCATGCCGGACAGACAGTAGCCGCATTGGCCGGCCTGCTCGGCCAGGATGGCGGTTTGGATCGGGTGGGGTGCGTCTTGCGTGCCCAGCCCCTCGACCGTGGTGACGGCGTGGCCGGCGACGGTGGCCAACTCGCGCCCGCAGGCATAGGCGGTCTGGCCATCGATCAGCACCAGGCAGGCGCCGCATTGCTCCTGACCGCAGCCATAGCGGGTGCCGGTGAGGTGCAGCGTGTCGCGCAGGATGTCGAGCAGCGGGGCGGTCGGGTCCGCGGTGACGCTGACCTGGGCGTTGTTCAGGCGGAAGCTGATGGTAACGGGTTCGGACATGGGCGCCTGCTTGTCATCGGCAAGGCGGCAGTAGATGGGCAGATCGTGGTGTGTCGCAAGGTCTAAGGTTGCGCCTGCGTTGGAAATTACTTTAGGGTTAAAATATCAGCAAAATGGAAACGGAGCCGTTCGATGTCTCTCCACCCGATGCGCGGACCCAATCGCTTCAAGCTCGGCGTGTTCTCGGCCAATGCCGATGGCGGATTGACTTTGACCAAGGTGCCGGAGCGGTGGCCAGCGACCTTCTCCGAAATTGTTGAAGTGGCGCAGATGGCGGATCGCGCCGGGTTTGAGTTCTTTCTGCCGATTGCGCGGTGGAAAGGCTTTGGCGGGGAAATGAATAGCCGCGAATGGAGCTTCGAGACCTTTACCTACGCCGCGGCGCTGTCCGGCGTGACCAAGAACATCGCGTTGTTTTCGACCGTGCATGTGCCGATGGTGCACCCGGTCTATGCCGCCAAAGCCCTGGCGACGGTGGACCATGCCAGTGGCGGGCGCGCGGGGCTGAATATTGTTTGCGGCTGGAGCCCGGAGGAGTTCGACATGTTCGGGCTCAAAATGGTCGACGATCGCTACGCCCAGGGGTTGGAGTGGTTCGAGATTATTTCCCGCATCTACAGCAGCGCCGAGCCGTTCGATTTTGACGGCAAATTTTACCAGTTGAAGAATGTCTCTGGCCGCCCGGCGCCGCTGCAAGCGCCGCGCCCGGTGACGCTGAATGCGGCGTTCTCCCCCCCGGGGCGGGATTTCGCCGCCAAGGCCGCCGACTATCTGTTCACCACCTTTACCGACATTGAAGCCGGCCGGGGGCAGATTGCCGATATTTCCGCCCGCGCCGCCAAGACCGGGCGCGATGTCGGCGTCTACACCACCTGCCACATGGTCTGCCGCCCGACGCAGGCGGAGGCGGAGGCGTATTACGAGTATTACGCCGTGCAGCAACAGGATACCGCCAGCGTTGACCATTACATGAGCGCCAAGGAAGCCAATTCGACCAGCCACGACCCTGAGGCGTATCGCCTGTATCGCAAGCGCTTCGCCGGTGGTGCGGGCACCTATCCGCTGGTGGGTTCGCCCAACCACATCGCCGATGAATTGATCAAGATGGCGGCGGCTGGGTTCGCCGGCACCACGGTCAGCGTGGTCAACTTCAAGAACGAGTTGCCGTATTTCATCGAGAAGGTGTTGCCGCTATTGGTGGAGGCTGGTTTACGGGAAGCGGTGTGATGTTCCAGCCGACGCAGATTTGTTTCGCCCATGTCGCCTACCAGTTGCAGGCCCGCTATGGCCTGCGACCGGCCGGTGTGCCCAGCACGGAGGTCCGCGACGCCGCGGGCTTGCAGGCGGCGTTGGCGACGGCGGATGTGCTGGTGGTGAGCGGGTTGTGGCGGAATGAATTGCTGGACCAGGCGCCGCGCCTGCGGTTCATCCAGTCCATTGGCGCCGGCACGGACCAGTTCGACCGGGCGGCTTTGGCCGCGCGCGGGGTGCGGTTGGCGAGCGCGGCCGGGGTGAATGCGCGGGCGGTGTCGGAGCACGCTTTGGCGCTGATCCTGGCGCTGGCGCGCCGGCTGCCGGAGGCACGGGACAATCAGCACAAGCATGTCTGGCGCGGCATGATCGGCGATATTGCCGCGCGCGAGGACGAATTGGGCGGCAAGACTTTGCTCGTCGTCGGGCTCGGGCGCATCGGCGGGCGGTTGGCGCAGCTGGGCAAGGCGTTCGACATGAACGTGATTGGCGTGCGCCGCGATCCGGCGGGCGGGCTGAACGGCGCCGATACGGTGCATGCCTTGTCGGCGCTGCCGGATCTGCTGCCGCAGGCCGATTTTGTCGCCTTGACCTGCCCGCTGACGGCGGAGACCACCGGCTTGATTGATGCGGCGGCCTTCGCCCGGATGCAGCGCCATGCCTATCTGATCAATTGCGCCCGTGGCCGTGTGGTGGTGGAGGACGCGTTGATCGCGGCGTTGCAATCTGGCCAGATTGCTGGGGCGGGCATCGACGTGACCCATGACGAGCCGTTGGCCGCCGACAGCCCGCTATGGGACCTGCCCAACGCGCTGATCACCTCGCATACTGGCGGGGAAACCCGGCGCTACGAGGATAATGTGCTGGATATCCTGCAGGAGAACCTGGCGCGGCTTGGCCGTGGTGAGGCGCTGCTGCAAAACCAGGTGGTGTGATGGTAGCCCCGGTGCTGTCGCCGCTGCTGCGCGACGTGGCTGCGCCGCCGATCCCGATGGCGCGGCAATGGGCGGCGCGGTACGACGGCGCGGCCGGACCGGCATTGGATATGACGCAGGCAGTGCCGGGATATCCGGCCGAGCCCGGCCTGTTGCAGCGCCTGGGGGCCGCGGCGGGCGATGCCGCCATGGCGGCCTATGGCGACATTGCCGGCGACCTGCCGCTGCGCGAGGTGCTGGCACAGGATATGTCCAGCATCTACGGCGGGGATATCCGTGCCGGCGATGTGGCCATCACCGCCGGCTGCAATCTGGCCTTTACCATGGCTATGACCACGCTGGCCGGGCCTGGTGCCACGGTGCTGCTGCCCACGCCGTGGTATTTCAACCATGCGATGGCGTTGGGCATGTTGGGCATTGCCGCCCGGGCGCTGCCATGCCGGGCTGAAGATGGCTTCGTGCCCGACCCTGATGTGGCGGCTCAGCTGCTTGATGCCTCGGTGCGCGCGATTGTGCTGGTCTCACCCAACAACCCGACCGGTGCGATCTATCCGGCCGAGACGATCCATCGCTTCGCCGCGTTGTGCCGTGCGCGCGGGATTTTTCTGGTGCTGGATGAAACCTATCGCGATTTTCTGGCGGCCGATCATGGGGCGCCGCACGCGCTGTTCGTGAAGCCGGAGTGGCGCGAACATGTGGTGCAGCTTTATTCCTTCTCCAAATCCTATTGCATCCCCGGCCATCGCGTGGGCGCGGTGACGGCGGGACCCGCGGTGATGCAGCAACTGATGAAGGTGTTGGATACGTTTCAGATCTGCCCGACCCGGGTGCCGCAGCGTGTGCTGACCTGGGCGGTGCCGGCGTTGCGGGCGTGGCGGGATGGCAACCGCGACCTGATGGCGCGCCGTGCCGAGGCCTGCCGGCAGGCGGTGCAGGCGGCCCCGGCCTGGTCGTTGGACGCCCTTGGAACCTATTTCGCCTATCTGCGCATTCCCGCCCATTGCCCGGATGCGATTACGGTTGGCGAGCGTCTGGCGGCGGAATGCGGGTTGATGAGCCTGCCCGGCCCGTTTTTCGGACCGGGGCAGGACCGGCATCTCCGGCTGGCATTTGCCAATGCGGATGAGGCAGTGATTGCGCAAATTCCGGATCGGCTGGCGCGGCTGTAATCTGCGCCTGGACGGCGTGCGGTTGGGCAGGTTAGCCTGTCGTCAGCCATCAAAGGCCAATACCGGGAGACGTCATCATGAAAGCTGCCATATTCCACGCGGCGCATACGCCGCTGACCATCGAAGACGTGGATGTTGCTAAACCGAAGCGCCGTGAGGTGCTGCTGCGCACGGCGTATGCGGGGTTGTGCCATTCCGACATGCATTTCATGGACGGGCTCTATCCCGGCCTGGCGCCGATGATCCTGGGCCATGAGTCGTCCGCGATCGTTGAGGAAGTGGGTGAGGATGTCACCTACGTCAAAAAGGGTGACCACGTGATCACCTGTCTGTCGGTGTTCTGCGGCGCCTGTGAAAACTGTACGTCGGGGCGGACCGTGCTGTGCGACGACCCGACCGTGAAGCTTGCCCCCGGCGCGGCCCGTCGGTTGTCTTGGAAAGGCCAGGTGGTTAACCAGTTCGCCAACCTGTCATCGTTCGGCGAGCAGATGCTGGTGCATGAAAATGCGGTGGTGAAGATCGACAACGATATTCCGATGGATATCGCGGCCTTGGTTGGCTGTGGCGTGATCACCGGCGTGGGTGCGGTATTCAATACCGCGAAGGTTGCCCCTGGCAGCTTCGTCGCGGTGGTGGGCTGCGGCGGCATTGGCCTGTCCGCCATCAATGGCGCGGCACTGGCGGGTGCGTCGCGGGTGATTGCGATCGACAAGGTGCAGGCTAAGCTGGAAATCGCCCTGCAAATGGGCGCGACGGATATCATCAACGTGTCCAATGTCGATCCGGTGGAAGCGGTGAAGGAACTGACCGGCGGCGGCGTGCATTATTCCTTCGAGGCGCTCGGGGCCAAGGTGACGGCCGAACAATGCTGGCAGATGCTGCGGGCCGGCGGCACGGCGACGGTGATCGGCATGATCCCGTTTGGCACCAAGATTGAACTGCACGGCGCGGACTTCCTGCGCGAGAAGCGGATTCAGGGCTCCTCGATGGGCAGCAACCATTTCCGCACGGATATGCCGCGCATGTTGACCATGTGGCGCCAGGGCCGGCTGAAGCTGGACCATCTGGTTAGCGGGCATATTAAGCTCGACCAGATCAACGAAGGCTTTGCGACCTTGAAGACGGCGGCACAGGTGCGCAACCTGATAAAGTTCGACGTCTGATTAAACGAAACGGGGGGCCGCTGGTGCGAACCAGCGACCCCCGATGCGTTTACGCTGGGAGATTAACGAACGGAGCGCTATTCCGCCGCCTCGGCGTAGGCTTCCAGCGGGGCGCAGGTGCAGACCAGGTTGCGGTCGCCGTAGACATTGTCCACCCGCTTCACCGGCGGCCAATATTTCGCCGCCGCGACGTAGGGCAGCGGGAAAGCGGCGCGCTCGCGGCTGTAGCTGTGGCTCCACGCGTCCGCCATGACTTCGCGTGCGGTGTGCGGGGCGTTTTTCAGCGGATTGTCGGCCGCATCCATCCGACCGGCGGCGATGTCGGCGATTTCCTGCCGAATGGCGATCATCGCGTCGCAGAACCGGTCCAACTCGGTCTGGCTTTCGCTTTCCGTTGGCTCGATCATCAGCGTGCCGGCCACCGGCCAGGACATGGTCGGGGCGTGGTAGCCGTAGTCCTGCAAGCGTTTGGCGATGTCTTCCACCACCACCTGGGCATCGCCGAAGCCGCGGCAGTCGATGATGCATTCATGCGCCACCATGCCCGATGACCCGGTGTAGAGGATCGGGTAATGCGGCGCGAGGCGGCCGGCCATGTAATTGGCGTTCAGGATCGCCACCTCGGTCGCCCGGGTCAGCCCGGCCGAGCCCATCATGCGCATATAGGCGTAGCTGATCGGCAAGATCAGCGCGCTGCCGTAGGGGGCGGCCGATACCGGGCCGTAGCTGGTGGCGGGGCCCGCATCGTCGCGGCAGGGATGGTTGGGCAGGAACGGCAGCAGATGCGCGGCGACGCAGACCGGGCCAACACCGGGGCCGCCGCCGCCATGCGGGATGCAGAAGGTTTTGTGCAGGTTCAGATGGCAGACATCCGCCCCGATCGCGCCCGGGCTGGTCAGGCCGACCTGGGCGTTCATGTTGGCGCCATCCATGTAAACCTGGCCACCGGCTTCATGCACCATGCGGCAGATATCGCGGATCGAAACCTCAAACACCCCGTGCGTGCTGGGATAGGTGATCATCAGGGCCGCAAGCTTTGCGCCGTGCTGGGCGATTTTGGCTTGCAGGTCCAGCAGATCGACATTGCCTTCACGGTCGCAGGCCACCACCACGACGCGGTAGCCGGCCATCGCGGCGCTGGCCGGATTGGTGCCGTGGGCGCTGGAGGGGATGAGGCAGATATCCCGCGCGGCGTCGCCCCGGCTTTCATGCCAGGCGCGGATGGCGAGCAGCCCGGCATACTCGCCCTGGCTGCCAGCGTTCGGTTGGATCGACACGCCGGCAAACCCGGTGGCGACGGTCAGCCAGCCGCAGAGCCGATCGATCAGGGTTTTGAAGCCCTCGGTCTGATCGGCCGGGGCAAAGGGATGGATTTCAGCGAAGCCGGGCAGGGTGATCGGGATCATCTCCGCCGTGGCATTGAGCTTCATGGTGCAGGACCCGAGCGGAATCATGGACCGGTTTAGCGCCACGTCCTTGTCCTCAAGCCGCTTCAGGTAGCGCAGCATCTCGTGCTCGGCGTGATAGGCGTTTAACACGCTCTGTTGGAGGAACATCGAGCGGCGGGTGAGCGCCTCGGGGATCGAGGCCGGTGCGTCGGCCAAGGTGCCGCCGAGCAGGCTGGCCAGGGCTTCAAGATCGGCGCGGGTGACGGTTTCATCCAGCGCGATGGCAACACCGGTTGCGTCCACGCGGCGGAAGTTGAAGCCGGCCGCGATGGCTGCCTGCATCAAGGCCTCGGCACGTTCGCCCGCATTGAGCGTGATGGTGTCGAAGAATGCCGCCGAGCGCAGGCCATAACCGCCTTGCTGTGCGGCGGCGGCCAGCAGGCGGGCTTGCAGGTTCACCCGCCTGGCAATGCGGGTGAGCCCGGCCGGGCCGTGCCAGACCGCGTACATCCCCGCCATCACCGCCAGCAGCACCTGCGCGGTGCAGATGTTGGAGGTGGCTTTTTCGCGCCGGATATGTTGCTCGCGCGTTTGCAATGCCAGCCGCATCGCCGGCGCACCGGCTGCGTCCAGGCTCACGCCGACCAGACGGCCGGGCATGGCACGCTTGAAGGCGTCTTTGGTTGCCATGTAGCCAGCATGTGGGCCACCGAAGCCCATGGGCACGCCAAAACGCTGGGCGCTGCCGACGACGATATCCGCACCCATTTCCCCCGGCGGGGTCAGCAACACCAGGGCGAGCGGGTCGGCGGCGACGATGGCGAGCGCGCCCGCGGCATGGGCGGCGGCGATCTCAGCGGACAGGTCGCGCAGCGCGCCGGACGTGCCGGGATATTGCAGCACCACCGCGAACGGCTTGGCGGCCTGCACCGCGGCCGCATCGCCCGCCGGCACGTCAACCAGGGTGATGCCCAACGGCCAGGCTCGGGTGGCGAGCACGGCGCGGACCTGCGGGTGCAGGTCGGTGGCGACCGCGAGTACATCGCTTTTCGCCTTGGCGGTGGCGTGCGCCATATGCATCGCCTCTGCTGCGGCCGTTGCTTCGTCGAGCAAGGACGCGTTGGCGATTTCCATGCCGGTCAATTCGCAGATCATGGTCTGGAAATTGACCAGCGCTTCCAGCCGGCCTTGGGCGATCTCGGCCTGATACGGGGTATAGGCGGTGTACCAGCCCGGATTTTCCAGCACGTTGCGCAGGATCACCGGCGGCGTCACCGTGCCGTGATAGCCTTGGCCGATCAGGGATTTCTTCAGTGTGTTGCGCTCGGCGAGCCCGCGTAGCTCGGCGATGGTAGCCGCCTCGTCAATCGCGGGCGGCAGGTCCATCGCCTGCTGCACACGGATGCTCCCCGGCACGGTTTTCGCTGCCAGATCCGACAGGCTGGCCGAGCCGACCGCCTTCAGCATGGCGGCGATTTCGGCCTCGGTGGGGGCGATGTGACGGGCAATGAAGCTGTCGGCGGCTTCGAGGGTGGTGAGCTCGGCGAGCGCATTCATCTTACAACGTCTCCAGAAACGCCTTGTAGGCGGCTTCATCCATCAGCTTTTCGAAGTCTTCGACATCGTCGAGCTCGATCTTGAAGAACCAGCCGCCGCCCATCGGGTCGCCGTTCACCAGCGACGGGTCTTCGACAATCATCTGGTTGCTTTCGACCACCGTGCCGGCCAGCGGCGAAAAGACGTCCGACGCGGCTTTGACGCTCTCAACCACCGCGCAGGCTTCCATCGCCGCCACTTCGCGCCCGTCTTCAGGCAATTCGACGAACACCACATCGCCCAACGCTTCCTGGGCGTGATCGGTGATGCCGATGGTGGCGATGTCCTCGTCCAGACGGACCCATTCATGGTCTTCGGTGTAACGGATGTCGGTCATATCTGGTTTCCTTCTCAGCGAATGTAGGTGTGGGGAACGAAGGGCATCGCGGCGATTTTCGCCGGCAGCGGCTTGCCGCGTACCAGCAGCGCAAGCTCCTGGCCGAGGCCGGCGAGGTCGGCGCGGACATAGCCCATGGCGCAGGGGGCGTTGAGCGAGGGGCCAAAGCCGCCTGAGGTAATCTCGCCCACCACAGCCCCATCCGGCCCGAGGATTTCGGTATGGCCACGCGCGGGGGCGCGGCCATCGGGGCGGATGCCAACCCGGCGGCGCGCGGGGCCGGCTTCCAGCATCGCGCGAATGGGACCGGCGCCGAGGAAGTTCCATTCGATGCGGCGGCGCTTGTTGATGGTCCAGGCCAGGCCGGCTTCGATCGGGTTGGTGGTTTCGTCGATATCGTTGCCGTAGAGGCAGAGCCCCGCCTCCAGCCGCAACGAGTCGCGGGCGCCGAGGCCGGCAGGTAGCACATCGGGCAAAGCGAGCAAGATCTGGGTGATCGCCTCCGCCCGCGCGGCGGGGATGGAGATTTCGAACCCATCTTCCCCGGTATAGCCGGAGCGGGAGATCAGGCAGGCCGTGCCGTCGATCGTTGCTTCGGCCAGGCCCATGAAGGGCAGGGTGGCCACGACCGGGGCGAGGGTCGCCAGCACGCTGGCCGCGCGCGGGCCTTGCAGTGCCACCAGCGCCCGATCATCCAGGCGCTGCAACGTGACCCCGGCGGGCAGATGCGCCGCGATATGCGCGAAATCCACATCCTTGCGGCTGGCATTGACCACCAGGAACCAGCGATCCCCTTCGATGTGCGCGACCATGAAATCGTCGAGGATGCCGCCATGCGGCATGGTCAGCAGTGAATAGCGCTGACGCATCGGCGCCAGCCCGGCAATGTCGCCGGGGGCGAGCAATTCCAGCGCCGCGGCGGCGCCGGGGCCGGTCAGGAACGCCTGGCCCATGTGGGAGACGTCGAACAACGCTGCGGCGGCGCGGCAGTGCAGATGTTCGCCCAGCACGCCGGCAGGATACTGCACCGGCATTGCATAGCCAGCGAACGGCACCATGCGGGCGCCAAGGGCGCGATGCAGCGCATCCAACGGGGTGGTCAGCAGGGATTCTTCGGACATAGAGGCTCCGCACAAAGGTCGCAGGCCGGCTATGCTGCCGGCGAGATGCGACCCCCCTCTGTCCACGGAACCTGAGAGATTCAGCGGGAAACCCGCTTTACTCCGTCGGTGCGGCCGCCAATCCTGCGGCCGTCTTTCCAGAGATTCTTTCTCCGCGAGCGGTCCCTGTTGCCTGAGCGTTTCCGGGGGCCGGTTGCGCCTTCGGCGGTGGGCCGGATACCGGCGCCACACTCTCCCGCCCGGGATAGCCCGAACGCGCGCACCATGACGGAAGCCGATGCGCGGTTCAACCCGTGATTTCGAGTCGGCTACGTGGTTGCCGGCTGCGGCAGGTCCAGCCCGGCATCGGCCATCACGCCCAGCGCCAGATCCGGCCGATCCGTGCACAGGCCATCGACGCCCCAGGCGATGAAGCGGGCCATGTCGGCGGGTTCGTTCACCGTCCACGGCATCACCCGCAGCCCGAGGCTTTGCGCGGTGCGGACATCGTCGGCGGTGAAGGTTGCCAGATGCGGCGCCCAGGTGGCGCGGCGGCCTGCGGCCTCATGCGCGATGACGCGCGGCACGGAGCCGCCGAAAGCCTCGGCCGTTACCCCATCCCAGAACAGCGCCGGTTGCGCCAGGCTGTTCGGCCCGGTGAGGTAGGTGAGCGGAATGTCCGGGTAGGTGGCGTGCATATGCCGCAGGCCGCGGAAGTCGAAGCTGCGAATGTCCAGTCGGCCTAGCGCGTTGCAGGCGGTGGCGCAGGCCATCACCAGATCCGCCATCACGGACGGCGCCACGGTCGCCTCTGGCCGGGTCGGCACGGTTTTCAATTCGGCCTGGATGACGGCGGTGCCCGTGGTGGCAAAGACCTCGGCCAGGGTCGGGATCGGGGTGCCGTCGATCGGGTGCTGATCGGGGAAGCGGCCAGCGGTCGGGCTGCCGGGCTTGATGCGGCCAACATCGTAGCCGCGCAGTTCCGCCAAAGTCAGGCTGCGCACCAGCGGGTAGGGCGCGCTCAGCCAGGCGCCATCCGGGCCGCGCGTCACATCGGGGTCCAGATCGACGTTATGGCACACCACCGGCACGCCGTCGGCGGTAATCGCGACATCCAATTCCAGCCCATCGACGCCGATGGCCAAGGTGGCGACGAAGCCGGGCAGGGTGTTTTCCGGAAACAGGGCGCGGGCGCCCCGATGGCCTTGGAGTTCGAAGGTGCGTTGCATCAGCGCGGTTTGGCGTCCGGCGCCGGATGCGTCAAGGTGCGGCGGCTGGCAGCATGGGGGCGTGGCGATGATCGAGCGGGTATTGGGGGTTCTTGGCGGTATGGGGCCGCTGGCAAGTGCGCAGTTCATGCTGCGCCTGACCTTGCTGACCCCGGCGGCGCGCGACCAGGACCAGGTGCCGGCGGTGCTGTGGTCCGATCCGCGCGTGCCCGATCGGACGCGCGGCAAGCTCGCTGGTGGCGAGGACCCGTTGCCCTGGCTGCTGCGCGGGGTGCGCGGCCTGCGGGCGGCCGGCTGTGGGGCGATTGCCATTCCCTGTAACACCGCCCATGGCTGGTACGAAGAGATGCAGGCCGAGGGGCTGCCGATCCTGCACATTGTCGATGCGGCCGCCGATGCGCTGGCCAAGCACACGCCACGCGGCACCATCGGGCTGATGGGCACCGCAGCGACATTGCGGATGCGGCTCTATCAGGATCGGCTGGAAGCGCGCGGCTGGACCTGCATCGTGCCGACCGAGGCGGAAATGCAGGCCAAAGTCTCCCCCGGCATCGCGCTGGTCAAAGCCAATCGGGTGGCAGAAGCCTATGCGCCGCTGGCCGAGACCGTGCAGGCCTTGGCGGCGCGCGGTGCTGACGCGGTGGTGCTGGGCTGCACCGAAATCCCGCTCGGCATCCAGGCTGGGCCTTGGCAAAGCCTGGGGGTGAAGCTGGTGGATAGTATCGACGCGCTGGCCCTGGCGGCGATTGACTGGGCCACCGCAGTCTAGCCGGGCCGCACGGCGCGCAGGTGCTGGGCGTAGCCGCCGAACAAGGCGGTGCTGGCCATGGTCAGGCCTTGCGCTGCTGCCAATCCGGCGAGGGTCTGTTCCAGCTCGGCGCGCGGCTCCACCGCGAACAGTTTCAGCCAGCGATGCAGGCCACGACGAAACCAGCCGGGCAGCCGGGCGCCGTCGGCGAAATCCACGATATGCAGTGAACCGCCAGGGGCGAGCAGGCGGGTCGCCTGCCGCAAACCGGCCTGCCAGGGTGGGATGATCGACAGGGTGTAGGACAGAACGACGTGGTCGAAGCTGGCCACGCCGAACAGCCGCGCCGGGTCGAAATCCGTCGCATCAGCCCAGGCGAGGGTAATCCGGTCCGCCAACCCGGCGCGGCGAATGGCGGCGTGCGCGGTGGTGAGCATTTCGGTGGAGATATCCACACCGTAAAACCGCGCCGCCGGATATCGTCGCGCGGCCTGGATGAGGTTGCGCGCCGTACCGCAGCCAATTTCTAGCACCGTTGCCCCAGCCCCAGGCTGCATGTGGGCGATCAACCGGTCCCGGCCGAGCAGGTAGAATTTGCGTGTGGCGTCATAAATATGCCGCTGCACCCGGTACATCCGGTCCATATGCGCGGCGGCCTGGGTCATGCTCAGGCAGCCTTGAGGGTGTAGAGGTGAAACGCGCCATAGATCGACGAGCGATCCTGCGCGTCGAGTGCGGCGGAGCGTTCGGCGTGATAGTCCCAGCACTCCAGAATATCCTGCGGCACGCGGCCGGGCAGCAGCCGCTCATTGGCCGCGGTGCGGAAGATCACCCGCGCTCCGGGCTTGGCGGTGCGGGTGATTTCGGCCCACAATTCCGTCAGGTCGTGATCGTTCATCCAATCCTGCGCATCGAGCAGGACATAGGCATCAAGCGACGCTGCGGGCTTGGCGCGCATGACGGCGGTGATGGAGCCTTGCACCACATCAACCCGAGCTGCCCGGTCGCGGATGGCAGCAAAGTTTTCTGCCGCCAGGTAGGGCGGGGTTGCGGCGTCCGCACCGGGTTGATAGCGGCGGCCAAAGGCCTGCCAGGCGAAGTAGTTGCGCTGCAGATCAAAGCCGCAGGCCAGTTTTTCCAACCGTTGGTGCAACACCGCGCCAATGCCGCCGGCGTGGTCGGCCGACAGCGCGCGGTATTGCGCCGGCGGAATCCCAAGCCCGTAGAGCGAGGCCGGCTGCCGCAGGATCAGCCGCAGCAACGGCTTGCGCAGCACCGGTGCCAGCTGGGTTTCAAACAGCCGCCGCTGCTCATCGCGGTTCTTCGCGGTCAGCATAATCGCCGGGTTGACACCATGCAGCCGGGCCAGCGCGTGGCCGGCGCCGATGAACCAGCCGAGCAGACCGTGGCGGTAGAACCCACGCGCGAACAGGTCGATCCGCCGGCGGCCGCGTAAGGTGCGATGTTCCCAATAGCTACGGCTGCTCCGGTCCAGCACGGGGGCCAGGTAGCGATCATACAGCGCCGGATTCTCCGCGCTGGCAGCATCGGCGAAGAAGCGACGAAACGCGGCCTGGTCCGGCAACGCGCGCGCGGCGGCGAGCTTGAGCTTCACCAGCGCGACATGGGCGCCGTTCAGGTCCACGGCGGTGATGTGCGCCGGGTCATCCACTAGATACGACAGCGCGTTGCAGCCGCCAGAGGCGATGGTGAGCACATGGTCCTGCCGCCCGAGCGCGAGGGCCTGCATATCCACCTCCGGGTCTTCCCAGATTTGCGGGTAGACCAGGCCACGGAATGCGAAGGTGAACAGCCGCTCCAGCACGCCCTCACGCGAGAGCGGCGCCGCGCGATGGACGGCACCGCCAAGTTCGGCTGCGGTCAGGCGTCGGAGCGTTTGCGCATCATGCGTATTGGCCATGGGGATCCACCGTGACGATGTGAAGTCGATTTCGCGACAAATCCCTTACCAGCCGTGCCAGCCGCAAACGCCTCCAACCCTGTGACACTTCCCTGACAGAACGGTGACGGCGGGGGCGCCCGCCGGCTGGGATCAGTCCGCCTGCACCGCCCAGCGTAACAAGGCGCTGGCGCGCACCACCGGCAGGCGGGCGGCCCATCCGTCGAGGCCGAACACATGCCCGGCGCGATAGAGGATGAGGCTCGCGAGCACCACAGAGTAGAGCACGTGGTAGTCGACGATGAAGTTGTTGTGATTTTCGATATACGGAAAATCCATATGGGCCATCCAGTACATCATCAGCAGCAAGATGCCGCAGAAACTGCTCAGGCGGGTGCAGAAGCCCACCAGCAGCGACAGGCCGATGAGCGTGTGGCCCCATTCCACGAGGAAGCTGGCAATCGGCGCGAGGGTCGGAGTGGTGAACAGCACGAAGACCGCGTGAAAGGTCTTGGTTGAATTCAGGAAGCCGACGACGCTGAAATTCGGCACGAGCACCTGGTGAGAGGCCGAGTAGAGGAATGTCCATGCCATCAGCAGGCGAAACAGCAGGGTGATGTGGCGTTCGACGGGTCGCATATGCGCTTGTCCTTGTTGAGCATGTGCACTGCAGCATGCGGTGGCGGGGGCGACATTGACCTGGATCACACCGCTTGTTGCCGCGCCGATGCGGCGGCTATGGTCCGGCCGGACCGAACCAAGAAAGGCAGGCGATGAAGTATTTGCACACCATGATCCGGGTAACCGATCTCGACGCGACGATTGCGTTTTTCAACGTGCTCGGCTTGCAGGAACTGCGCCGCCGGGTCGATGAAAAAGGGCGCTACACGCTGGTGTTCATGGCCGCCCCAGGGGATGAGCAGGCGCCGGTGGAACTGACCTATAACTGGGACCCGGAAGCCTATACCGGCGGGCGGAATTTCGGTCACCTCGCCTATGCGGTGGATAATATCTACGACACCTGTGCGGCGATGCTGGCGCATGGCGTGACGGTGAACCGCCCGCCCCGCGATGGGCGGATGGCCTTTGTGCGCACGCCGGACGGCATTTCCATCGAGTTGCTGCAGGACGGCCCGGCGCTGCCAGCGGCGGAGCCGTGGCTCAGCATGCCGAATGTGGGCAGTTGGTAGACTAGGACGTCATGTCGCACCGGTCGGTTACTCGGCCGGTGTAGCGGGTCCAGCGTTGGGTTTGCCCGAGCCAGGGCAGCAGGACATAGCCACGCAGATGCAGCGTGTCGGCGTCGTCCAGCCATAGGCTGCATTGCCAGACGCTACCGGTGCTCGGGTCGGTGATGTGGCCGGAATAGCGGCCGTCCGGGCCGAGCGTCGCATCGGGCAGGATCGTCAGCCCGCAGCGCGGTGCCTCGTTCGGGGCCGCGGCTGCGGCCATGCCGACGATACGGCCACATAAGCCAGCCCCGCACGGGGCGATCTCGACTATCCCACCGCGATCTTCCGTCAGCCAAAGCCCGGTTGCGGACGGGGCGGCGTGGGCATTGGGCAGGTGTGCCGCCAGCAAAGCGGCAGCCAGCCTCAGGCGCACGCACATCCTGGGGTGGGCCCATTGGCGTGGCGCACCAAATGATGGTCCACCCATTCCGCCACCAGCCGACGCGCCTCGTTCAGCGACGCCTCGGGGTGGTGGATGCGGTAGATGGTCGTGCAGGCCTGGAACGCGTCCATATCGGCGCTACCACGGCTGCGCAATTCACCGTAGGCGGTGATCACGGCGCGTTCGCAGTTGCGGGCGATGTAGCTGAAATCGCGGCCCATGGGCTACCCTGGTTGCGGTTGGAGGCTGAACCTACAGGCTGGCGATAATTTCTGCCAGCGCTTTGCCGACCTCCTGCGTGGATGCCTGCCCCCCCATATCGCGGGTGCGCGGCCCGCCATCCCGCAACAGCGTCTCGATCGCGGTCACGATGGCGCGACCGGCTTCGACCTCGCCCAGATGCTCCAGCATCATCGCGCCGGACCAGACCTGGCCGATCGGGTTGGCAATATACCGCCCGGCGATATCCGGCGCCGAGCCATGCACCGGCTCGAACATCGACGGGAAAATGCCTTCGGGGTTGATGTTCGCGCTGGCGGCAATGCCGATGGAGCCGGCAATGGCGGGACCGAGATCGGACAGGATGTCGCCAAACAGGTTGGAGCCGACAACGACATCGAACCAGTCCGGATGCTGCACGAAATGGGCGCAGAGAATATCGATATGGTACTGGTCGGTTTTCACGTCCGGATACTGCGCGCCCATCAGCGCAAACCGCTCGTCCCAATACGGCATGGTGTGGATGATGCCGTTCGACTTGGTCGCCGAGGTAACGTGCTTGCGGCTGCGGGTTCGGGCCAGCTCGAACGCGTATTTCAAAATCCGGTCCACGCCGGTGCGGCTCATCACCGTCAGCTGGGTGACGAACTCGCGGTCCGTTCCTTCAAAGCTGCGGCCGCCGACATTGCTGTATTCGCCTTCGGTGTTTTCCCGCACCACGTAAAAGTCGATATCCTTTTCCGTGCGGTTGGCCAGCGGCGTCACCGCGCCCGGCAGCAGCTTGCACGGACGAAGGTTCACGTATTGGTCGAAGCCGCGGCGGATGGGGATCAGCAAGCCCCATAGAGAGACATGATCCGGCACGCCGGGCCAGCCGACGGCGCCGAGGAAGATGGATTTGCTGTCGCGCAGCTGGTCCAGCCCATCGGGCGGCATCATGGCGCCGGTCTTGCTGTAGGTCTCGCACGACCAGTCATAATGGTCGAAGCTGAGGTTGAAGCCGAACCGGCGGGCGGCGGCATCCAGCACGCGCAGACCTTCTGGCGTGGTTTCCTTGCCGATGCCGTCGCCAGGGATCACCGCAATGCGATAGGACTTGGACATAACTTTTTCTCCGCGAAGCCTTGCCGCGCTTATTGCCGAATATGCCCAGTAGGGCTAGCCCAGGGAAAAGCGGCGGCGGATTTCCTCGGCCACCCGCGCCGCCTCGTCCAATTTCGGCCGTGGCCAGGCGGCCAGGCTGGCTTCGAACGGGCGCGCCTGCCCGGCGTCATACAGCGATTTGGCCAGCCGGTGGTGGCGCGGGCTGGCGAGCTCGGGCAGGGCGACATACACCGCCGCATCCGTCGCACAGGCCTCGGAAATCATCGACACCGAGTCGGCGGTGATCACGATCGTGTCCGCGCTGGCCAGAAACCCCCGATACGGGTTTTCCCCCGGCTCGCCCCAGCGATACAGCAAATGCATGGCCGGGCCGAGGCCGGCGGCCAGCGCCTCTGTCGCCTCCCGCCCGGTGCGGCGCGAGGTGCTGGCCATGATCGACCCGCCCCGTGCCGCCACCAGCCGGGCGACGCGCTGGCCAAGCCGATGGGCCAGGCCAGGCGGCATTTCCGTGGATTTCGGCGGCCCGCCCAGCAGCAACGCCACGCGCGGATGCGGCAAATGGCTCAGCCGTTCGGACCAGATCTCCCGCGCCTCGGCCAATGCCGCCTGTGACAGCCGATGCGGTGCGCCAAGCACGGTAAAAACGTTCGGCGCCGGTGCCGCACCGTCGTGTTCCGGCAGCACCAGCAGATCGAATTCCGGCCGGCGCCACACCCCGGCAAGGCCGGGGGACATACAATGCACAATCCGGCATCCGGTATGCACTTTCAGCCACAGCGCCACCGCCGCGGACCGGCGGCCGGCGGAGATCACCAGGGCCGGCTTATGCCGCAGATCCGCCGGGGTGATACCGGGCGCGGCCAGCCCGGCAAGCGAGCCGCGTGGCGCTAGCCCAGCGAAATGGGTGCGCCAGTTCCAGCGCAACGGAATGCGGCGAAACGGCTCCCCCAGGCGTTCGGCGATGCCCAGCGCCTGGGCGGAAGTGCCGGGGCGCGGATCTTCCAGGACCCAGATGCGGGCCACGGCGGCATCGGCCGCCGGTGAAACCGCCGGGTTGGGGGTGCCGAGTTCGCTCACAGCAATGGACGCGCGCTTGCGGCGCGGCTAGGAAACGCACGAAGCGACGAGACCGAGGAGAGGGTAATCATGACCGCCACGCATACAACCGATTGGGACCGCGACGCCGCATTGACCACCGCGCGGCTGCTGCTGGAGATCAAGGCGGTCAATTTCCGGCCTGAAGAACCTTATACCTTCACCTCCGGCTGGAAGTCGCCTGTCTATATCGATTGCCGACGCATCATCTATTTCCCCCGCGCCCGCGCCAAGATCATGGATCTGGCGGTGCAGAAAATCGACCGCCATGTGGGCTATGAAACCATCGAGGCCGTGGCCGGTGGCGAAACCGCGGGCATTCCCTTCGCCGCCTGGATGGCGGACCGGATGAATGCGCCAATGGCCTATGTGCGCAAGAAACCCAAAGGCTTCGGCCGGGATGCTCTGATCGAGGGTGATGTGCCGGAAGGCAAGAACACCCTGCTGGTGGAAGATCTGACCACGGATGGCGGCAGCAAGGTACAATTCTGCCAGGCGCTGCGCGATGCCGGCGCAATCTGCGACCATACCTTCGTGGTGTTCTTCTACGGTGTGTTCCCGGGCGGCGCGGATATTTTGAAGAAAATCAACCTCAACCTGCATTATCTTGCCACGTGGTGGGATGTGCTGGAAGCCTGCCGTGAACGGCCGTATTTCTCCGACGCGACGATGACGGAGGTGCGCAAGTTCCTGGAAAATCCGGTTGCCTGGTCGGCCGCCCATGGCGGCGTAGCCAGCATGGAAGAAGCCGCCGCCCGCAAGGCTGGCAAAGCCTGAGCCCGACGCGCCCAAAGGAGGCTCGCATGCAAATCTACCGCATTCCCACCGCCGGCCGGATCGACGCTTTGCAACTGGCCGACGCCCAAGCGCCGACGCCAGGGCCGAACCAGGTGGTGGTGCGGGTGCATGCCTCCTGCCTCAACTACCGCGATCTGTCGGTCATCCTCGGCCGCTACGGCCGCGGTGGCCTGCCGGAGAACCTGATCCCGCTCTCCGATGGTGCTGGGGAAGTGGTGGCGGTTGGGGCGGGCGTGCGCCGGGTCGCGGTGGGGGACCGGGTTGCTGCCGCGTTCATGCAAACCTGGCTCGCTGGTGGCATCAATGCCGAGGACGGTGCCAGCGCCCTGGGCGGGGCGATCGACGGCATGCTGGCCGAACAGGTGCTGCTGCACGAGGATGGTCTGGTGCACATCCCCGATCACCTGTCCTATGAGGAAGCCGCCACCTTGCCGTGCGCGGCGGTGACCGCCTGGCACGCGCTGGCCGAACATGCGCGCATCCGGCCGGGCGAGACCGTCCTGCTGCAAGGCACGGGCGGCGTGTCGATCTTCGCGCTGCAATTTGCCCGCATGATGGGGGCGCGGGTGATCATCACCTCCTCGTCCGACGCCAAACTGGCGCGGGCCAAGGAGATGGGCGCCGATATCGGCATCAATTACCGCACCACGCCGGACTGGCAGGATGCGGTGCGGGCGGCGACCGGCGGGCGCGGCGCAGATGCGGTGGTGGAGGTTGGTGGCCCCGGCACCTTCATGCGCTCGCTGCAATCGCTGCGGATTGGCGGCAAATTATCGTTGATCGGCGTCCTCACCGGCACGGCTGAGATCAACCCGACCGCCATTATGCGGGCGCAGATCAACGTGCAGGGCATCTATGTCGGGTCCCGCGCGATGTTTGAGGATATGAACCGCGCCATTTCCGCGCATCGGATGCGCCCGGTGATCGACCGGGTATTTCCCTTCGCCGAGGCCCAAGCCGCGTATGCCTTTCTGCAAAGCGCCGCGCATTTCGGCAAGGTCGTGATCGCGCACCGCTGACGCGCGGCGGGTTAAACCCGCTCGCTCAGCGCAATGGCGATTTTGCAGCCGGCTTTGATCGCCGCGCTCAAGACGCGGTAGCCCGGGGTCAGTTCCGCCTCATTGGCCAGGCCGATGTCGCGATGTTCGAGTTCCTCGGCGCGAAAGGTCTCGATGGTCGCCGATAAATCCGGCTCGCTCTCGCCGAGTTCCACGATCTGGTCGCGGTAATGTTCGTCGATCGCCTCCTCCACCGCCACGGTGCAGGCCATCGCCGCCCGGCTGCCCATTGCCGCCGTCGCCGCGCCCAGCGCGAAACCGGCGAGGTGCCAGAACGGCAGCAATGCGGTCGGGCGTACCCGCCGGCGCGCAATCAATTCCGCGAACGTGTCAAGATGCACCTGCTCCTGCGCCTGCATATGGCGCAACGTGTCGCCATGCTCGCCACGGCCAAGCACCGCCAACTGGCCCTTATAAATCCGCTTCGCGCCGTATTCGCCGGCGTGATCCACCCGCAGGATGCGGGCGAGGCGGGCGCGGTGCGGCGTGTCGCCGGGAAGGTGATCGCTCATGCGGGCAGCTTTCGTGTGGTCCATAAAAAGCCGGCAATGCCAACCGCCAGCCCGATTGAGGCCAGCAAATCCATCATCGCCATGGAAATCGGCAGGCCGGGGATGAGAAACGTCGGCTGATCGCAGGGTTTCGAGGGGCGATCCGGCATCCGCGCCATCCGCTCGGACACCGATCCGCCACCAAAGCTCGGCGCCGCGCATTCCGGCAGCGGGCTGGCCCACAGCCCGGCCTCAACACCCACATGCGTCGTCCCGGCCGCGACTCCGGCGAGCATGGCGAGCAGCACCGCCGCCAACGACAAGCGCGCCAACGGGCGCGGCAACACGACGCCCAGGAGTGCGAAGCCGATCGCAACCCGCCACGGCCAGCGTTCAACCAGGCACAGCGCACACGGCACCAGCCCGCCCCAATGTTCGGACGCCAGCGCCGCGCCCAAAATTGCGGCGGATATCGTTGCCATGGCCAGGGATACCAGGCGCAGACGCGGAATCAGAAAGAGCGTGCGTGTCATCCCCCCGATATCGCGCCGAACGGACAATCCGGCAAGGGCAGGGGGCGGTTAACGGATCCTTTGTAAGTGTGGGTTATTGCGATGCCCAACACATTCGACGTCGATTGGATTGGAGACGGCATATGCTCACCCTGCACGGGCGCCCGCACGCGACGGATACGACGAAACTGCTCTGGGCGCTGGCCGAGTTCGGCCTGCCTTGCCGCGTGATGGACCTGGACGACCGCGCCGCGGATGCGCGGCCGCTGGCGCCGTGGCAGCGCGATGTGCCCGTGCTGGCCGATGGCGGCTTCAGCGTGCGGGGCGGTAACACTATCCTGCGCTACCTCTGCGCCACCCTTGCCAATGGCACGCCGCTCTACCCGTCCGCCGCGCAGGATCGGGCCAATATCGATGCCTGGCTCGATCAGGTGCAGGCCGAAATGGCACCGGTCGCCACCGAGGTGCTGCGCATTATGACCGCATTGCCGCCGACCGCCGCTGGGGCGCACACGCTGCACCAGACACTTTCCCAGTGGGCCGATTTGTGGCGCGAGATGGAGCCGGTACTGGCGCGCCAACGTTTCCTCGCCAGCGGCAACCTTACCATCGCCGACATCGCCATTGGCCCATACCTGCACCAGTGGTTCAGCC
This sequence comes from uncultured Rhodospirillales bacterium, assembly GCA_903893975.1. Lineage (GTDB taxonomy): Bacteria > Pseudomonadota > Alphaproteobacteria > Acetobacterales > Acetobacteraceae > CAITOL01. The sequence goes on from CAITOL010000078.1 coordinate 42,252, forward strand.
TGGATATCCCTGACCGTCCGGCAACGCCGCATCTGCGCAACTACTATGATTTGCTGATGACGCGGCCCGCGTACCGGCAGCACGTGGCCGCAACGCCGTTGGCCGCACCGCTGACGCCGGAGCCGGAGGAGGCGTCACGCACACGCCCGGCCGCAAGGCGCGACTGGTTCCGCTATGATCCGAACGCGGACGTGCTGCTGTCGAGCATGGGCATTGCGGCGCCGAACGTGGCGAACGCGATGCAGGATGCGGAAGTGCTGGCGGCCGACTAGCCGTTCGCGGCCAGCCAGGCGCGCACGGCGGCGGGGCTGCCGAACGCGTCCTGCATGCGCAGGCCAAGCCCGCCCAGCGCCTGGGCAGCGCGAATACCATCCTCATCGGTGACATCGTCGCCGATATAAACTGGCACCCGCCCGGCAAACGGGGGCTGCGCCATCAGCGCCCGCACGGCCTCCCCTTTATCCGCCGCACGTGGTTTCACTTCCCAGGCCATGTTGGCCGGCATCAGCATAAAATCCGGATGCGCGGCGACGATCTCGGTCGCCGCGGCCTGCAACGCCGGTCCGGCCTCGGGCGCGCGGCGGAAATGCAGCACAAAGCCATGGGCTTTCGGCTCGTACAGCGCCCCCGGATGCGCTGCCGCGGCGGCCTGCGCGCGGCCGGCCCAATCCTTTGGCAATGCCGGCAACGCGACCGGGCAGATCGCAGCCTGCGGATGATGGCGAATCGCGGTGCCATGTTCCCCGGCAACCGCATAGGGCGCATCGCCGAGCAAGGCATCCACCTGGGCGATGGGCCGGCCGGTGACCACTGCCACCGCATTGTTCAGGCGTTGCCGCAAACGCTGCAAACTCACCAGCAGGTCGGGCGGGATGATCACTGCGTCCGGCGTCGGCGCGAATTCGATCAGCGTCCCGTCCAGGTCCAGCAGCAGCGCCGCCCGGTCCGGCAGTGCAATTACGGGCGGCACGCCATCACTTTAACGTCGTAGCCCGGATGTTCCAGCATGGTCAAAGCCGGGGCGGAGGCAATCATCCAACCATGGAAGTTGGCGATGCCGGCGCGGTCGGTAATATCGAGAAACGCCGCCGAGTCCGCCGGCTTATCCGCCGGACGGGTCAGGCAACTGCGCAGCACGATCGACAGGCTGCCATAGGTCAACGTGTTACCGGTGCGGCCCGACAGGCTGCTCACCCGCGCGGTCACCTTATCAAGCACCCGTAGGTCGAAATTACCTACCGGCACCCAATCCGGCCCGAGGCTGGCTGCGGATACCGGCGCACCATCCGGCCCCACCTGGGTCACGGCAGCGCGCGGCGCGGCGGTCGGCGCCGCAGGTGCCACCTCCGGCGTGGCACGGCTTGGGGGCGGGGGCACATTGGGCAAGGATTGCGCCACGGCATTTCCGGCGACGCAGATCAACGCCAGGCCCAATGCGGCGCGGTTCATGCCGCGCGGACCGGGCTTTGCAGGCTGGCCACGAGGTCGGCCAACACCTGCCGCATCGCGCCGGCATCAACGCCCATCAGCACCGCGTCCTCAAACGCGTCCTGCATGACCTGCGCCAGTTCCGCATGGTTCTCGGCCAGCGTCTTCAGTTTCTCCCGGCATGATACCGGGCTGCCATCGGCTTGCGGCCAGATGGCCGGGGGCGGCATCATTTCGCCGGCGCCTGCGGTTTCATGGATTTTTTCACCTCGGTGGTCAGGTCGTTGACCCCAAAGATGAACTTCCCGAGCAGATCTTCAAGGCTGGCGGCCGACTGGGTGATGGTGATTTCGCCGCCGTTTTTCAGCATCACGTCGTCGCCACCCGGCACCAGCGCGATCACTTTGCCGCCCAACAGCCCGTCGGTGCTGATTTCGGCGCTGCTGTCCTTAGGCAGTTTGAGGTCGGATTCCACCGAAATCTCCACCACCGCGCGATAGGATTTCGGGTCAACCGACGTGCGGGTAATGCTGCCGACCTTCACGCCCGCCAGGCGCACATCCGCGCCGGCGGTCAGCCCGTCAATCTTCTCGAACTTTGCCGTCAGCGAATAGCCGCTGACCGTCACGCGCCCGGTATGCGCAATGGCGTAGCCGAGGAACCCGGCCGCCACCAGCAGCACCGCAGCCCCCGCCAGCAACTCCGTCAGGTTGCGCCCTGCGGCCGAAGAACCGGCCACTTAGCTGCCCGGCGTCCAGGCTTCGTAAGCATCCGCCACCGGCGCCGGCGGATAGTAGCTCGCCTTTGTGCCGGTCTTGTTGGGTTGGTGCGGCTTCTGCCACGGGCGGGCGGCGCTCTTCAGCGGCGCGTCCGTGGTGTAATGCAGCCACGAATGCCATTCCGATGGCACGGAGGACGGGTCCGGCTGACCGGCATAGTCCACCCAGCGTGCCCGGCGCCCGACGGCGGCGGCCCGCTTATGCTCGAAATAGACATTCCCGAAGGTATCACGGCCGACTTCGCGACCGTTCAACCACGTATAGATGCGCGTGCCGATGTTCATGCAGTCAGTATATCCCGGTCCGTTGCGCAGGTCGAGCCATGCCAGCCGGTGCAACGGCTTAAAGACGATATCCACAGGATTTTGTGGTCAAACGACTCTGAGGCCACAAAATGCGCTTCCCGAGTCGCACGGCCCGGCATAGGGTAGGGGTATGAGCAATTCCCGCGGCGACTCTCCTGAAAAAACCTTGGGCAAATCCATTTGGACCGGAGTGCGCATGCGGCGCACCGCCGCCGGCGCGGACCCCGATTCGGCGCCGCGCAGCATTGCGCTGCCCGCGTGCTGGGATGACCGCGCCGCCGCAGCGCTCGCCGAGCTGGCGCCGGGCGATGGGCCGGTATCGCTCGCAAGCGCCGCCGAACAATGGATCCGGCCGATTGGCGAGCGCGCCCGCCGCGCCGGCATCGAAACCCCGGTGGTGGCTGGCCTGCACGCGCTGTTGCGCGACCGCCGTGGCGCGCCGACCGCACCGCTCTGGGCGGGGGAGGACACGCCCGGCTTCGTGCTCAACCTCGCCGCGTTTTACGACACCGAAACCGGCTTTGATCTCGACGGCTTCGCCGCCGCCGGGCGCCTCGCCGTTGTGGCGCTCACTTTGGCCAATCCGGCGGCACGCCGCTTGGCCATCGGGGTTGCCGACCTCGCCCGCCTGTTGGCGGAACTCGGGCTCGACTACGGCACCCCGGCCGCGCGTGACGTCGCCGCCTGCCTGCTCGGGCTATTGCGCGGCGTTGCGGATCAGGAGTCGGCCGCACTCTCGGCGCGATTCGGTGCGTTGACCCTCGCCGGCGCGGTGCAGGACGTGCCGCGCCAATGTGCGATCCCCGGCCTTGCCACCGCCGCCCGCGCGGCGTTGCAGGCCGCCGCCGCCGATCCCGCGCGCCGGCATGAGGCAACAATTGCCATTTCCGCCCCAGGCGCCGCTGAAGCGTTGCTGGGCGTGGAAACCGGCGGCATCGCCCCCGCTTTCTCGCCGCTTGATGACGCGGGCAACCTGACAGCCACCGCGCGCGCCAGCCTTGCCGCCCGCGGCCTGACTGGGGAAATGGCGTTCGCCGCACTGCTCGGCGGGCATAATCCGCTGCCGATGCCGACCGCCGAGGCGCATGCCATGATATACGATGCGGTGGCGCCCTACGCCCATGCGATGCCGGCACGCCCGGCGCTGATCGCGCCGCCACCCCCCGTTGTCGGCCGGCGCGACCTGCCGGCCCGCCGGGCGGGCTACACCCAAAAGGCCAGCATTGGCGGGCATAAGGTGTTTCTGCGCACCGGCGAATATGCCGATGGCCGGTTGGGGGAGATTTTCGTCGGCTTGCACAAAGAAGGCGCCGCCTTCCGTGGCTTGATGGACAATTTCTCGGTCGCCGTCAGCCTCGGCCTGCAGCACGGCGTCAGCCTCGAAGCCTTCGTGGAAGCCTTCACCTTCACCCGCTTCGGGCCGGCCGGCGTGGTCGAAGGGGACCCCGCCGTGGCGCGCGCCACCTCGTTGCTGGACTATGTGTTCCGCAACCTGGCCAGCAATTACCTGGGCACGATCGACCTGGCGGATGCCGAGGATGATGCGCCGGATACTGTGGGCGACGGCGCGCGGGAACGTGCCCCCTTGCTGCCACTCGAACTGCCGCGCGAAGATGGGGCACGCCAACGCCGCCGCGCGCTTCGCGTGGTGGGGCTCTAACGAGGACATTCTGATGGCTGGACAAGTTGCCGCAAGGCTCGCTGAACTCGGCATCGTGCTGCCAGTACCGGCAGCGCCGGTTGCCAATTATGTGCCCTACGTCGTCACCGGCAATCTGGTGGTGATTTCCGGCCAGATCCCGATGCGCGATGGCAAGGTGGCCTATACCGGCAAAATCGGCGAAGGCGTCAGCGTAGAAGATGCGGTCGCAGCGGCGAAGCTCTGCTTCGTCAACCTGCTGGCCCAGTTGCAAGCGGCCTGCGGCGGCGACCTGGAACGGGTGCAGCGCGTGGTGCGGCTCGGCGGCTTCATCGCCGCACCGCCAAGCTTCACCGGGCATGCCGGCATCATGAACGGTGCCTCCGACATGGCGGTGGCGGTGTTCGGGGATCGCGGCCGCCATGCCCGCAGCACCATCGGCGTGCCGTCGCTGCCGATGGATGCGGCCGTCGAGGTCGAGGGCATGTTCCAGATCGGCTGAGCATGTCCGATCTGACGCTCACCTTACATCAAACCATCGGCGAGATTGCCGCCCCGGCGTGGGATGCCTGCGCCGGGGCCGATAATCCGTTTGTCAGCCACGCATTTTTATCGGCGGTGGAAGATAGCGGCTCCGCCAACGCGCGCACCGGTTGGCTGCCGCAGCACGCGGTGCTGCGCGATGCCTCCGGGCAGGTGGCGGCGGTCGCGCCGATGTATGCCAAATCGCATAGCTATGGCGAATACGTGTTCGACCATGGCTGGGCGCAGGCGTTTGAGCGAGCCGGCGGCCAATATTATCCCAAGTTGCTGGTCGGCGTGCCGTTCAGCCCGGTGCCGGGGCCACGCCTGTTGCTGCGGCCAGATTGCGGCTTGCCCGTCGCCGCTCTGGCCGGGGCGCTGCGCCAGGCCTGCGACGAACTGGAAATGTCCGGCGTCCACGTGAATTTCTGCACCCGTGAGGAATGGGAGGCACTCGGCGCCGCCGGCTGGCTCCAGCGCCTGGGCATGCAGTTTCACTGGTATAATAACAACTACAGCAGCTTCGATGATTTTCTTGCTGCCCTGTCATCGCGCAAGCGGAAAACCTTGCGGCGGGAGCGTCGGGATGCCAACGCCGCTGGCCTGGAATTCATCACCCTGCGCGGCGGCGATATCGGCAAGCGGGAATGGGATGCGTTTTACGCCTTCTACCAATCCACCGTGGACCGCAAATGGGGCAGCGCCTACCTGACGCGCCGGTTCTTCAGCCTGTTGGGGGAGCGGTTGGGCGATGCGGTGGTGCTCATGCTCGCCGTGCACAACGGCACCCCGGTGGCCGGCGCCCTGAACCTGATGGGCACCCACGCGCTCTATGGCCGCAACTGGGGCTGCGTCGGCGACTGGCCGTTCCTGCATTTTGAACTCTGCTATTACCGCGCCATCGACTTCGCGATTGAACATCGGCTGGAGCGGGTTGAAGCCGGCGCGCAAGGCGAGCACAAAATCCAGCGCGGCTATGTCCCGTCGGAGACCTATTCCGCCCACTGGATTCAACACCGCGGCCTGCGCAACGCGGTGGCCGACTTCCTTGCCGAAGAACGCAAGGAACGTGCCGCGCAAATGGCCTATCTCGGGGAATACGCGCCCTTTAAGCACACGGATGATCCGACATGAGGCTGCCAAACGCCCTGCATGCCGTGATCTTCGATATGGACGGCACGCTGCATGACACCGAACGCAGCTACATCCTGGCCAGCCAGCGTGCCGCCACCACGGCCGGCCTCGATCTGCCGGATGCGTTCTGGCATCGCCTCATCGGCATCCCCGGCGCGCAGGCGGCGGAGATTGTGCGCAATCACCTCGGCCCGGACTTCGACTTCGACAGCTTCGCGGCGGATTATCACCGCCATGTAGCAGCATTGCTGGAGCAGGACATCGCCTTAAAGCCGGGCGCCGTCGCGCTGCTCGACCACCTCGCCAGCATCGGCCTGCCGGTCGCCATCGCCACCTCCAACACCCGGGTAGCGGCCGAGCGGCACCTCAGCCAATCCGGCTTGCGCCATCGGTTCAACGTGGTGGTGACCATCGATGATGTGGCGCGCGGCAAGCCAAGCCCCGACCCGTTCCTGCATGCCGCCGGGCTGCTCGGGGTGAAGCCGCAGCATTGCCTGGTGTTGGAAGATGCGTTCAATGGCATCCGCGCCGCCCATGCCGCCGGTACCATGCCGGTGATGGTGCCAGACCAGGTGCCACCAAACGCCGAAATTGCCGCTCTATGCGTCGCGGTGATGGACGATTTACACGCCGTGCGCGCCAGCCTGGCGCATTATCCCAGCAGCCGCCAGGTGGACGTGGCATAGGCCAGCAATTCGCCATCCGCGTTCTCAAGTCTGGCTTCCAGAAAGTTGATACTGCGGCCTTTGCGCAGAAACCGCCCAACCGCCAGCAACGCACCATGCCGCGGCGCCTTCATGAATTGCGTCTTCATCTCCAGCGTCATCCCGGCGCCAGCGCTATGGTGCAGCAAATGCCCCATGGCGATATCCAGCACGGTGCCGATCATCCCACCATGCAGCGTACCTTGCGGATTATACATGAAATCCTGCACGGTGAACCGCACCTCGGTGCGGTCGTCGGGGAAGGTAATTTCCAACCCCAGCAGTTTGGCGAGAAAGAAGGTGCCGAAGGCGGGCACATGGGTGGCGAGCGCGGTTTCAAACGCGGCGCGGGCGGCGGTTTCGTCCATGGAAGTCTCCTGCGTGACCTGCTGTATCGCCTGTGCTAGCGACGATGAAAAGCAGGAAGGAACGCGAAATGTCCGATGGCGTCGCCGAGTTTGCCCGCACCCATATCGCCGGCACGGATGTCTGGACCCTGGATGACATGCCGCCCGCGCTGCTGGCGGCGATGGGGCAGGCGGGTCTGTTCCGGATTGGCCTGCCCGAAGCGCATGGCGGCACCGGCGGCGGCTATCCCGCGATCGCGGCGGCCGAGCAGACCTTGATGGCCGTGGGCGGCATCGCCGGCATCGGGACGATATTCGGCAGCCATCAGATGGTGGCACGCTATTATTTCGCCGATCATGCCAGCCCGGCGCAGCAGGCCCAGTACCTCCCTGCTCTGGCCTCCGGCGCGCTCACCGTGGCGGTGGCGATTTCCGAGCCCGAGGTAGGCGCCCACCCCAAAAAGCTCACAACCGCCGCGCATCGCACCGCCACCGGCTGGGCGCTGACGGGCCGCAAGGCCTATGTCACCAACGGCCCACTGGCGGGCCTGTTTATCGTGCTCGCCATCACCGCGATGGATGGGGACCGCAAGCGCTATTCAGCCTTTCTGGTCCCGCGCGACGCGCCCGGCCTTACCGTGCATCACGCCCCGACCTCGCCTGGCAGCCGCCCGGCCGGGCATGTCAGCCTGACGCTAGACCAATGTCAGCTCGGCCCCGATGCCATGCTTGGCGCGGAAGGAACGGCCTATGAAACCATGGCCCTCGGCTTCCGCGACGCCGAGGACGGGGTGGGAACCGCCGGCATGGTCGGCAAGCTGCACCATTGCCTCGGCCTGCTCGCGCGCGAATACGGTGCGGCCATGCCGGACGGCATCGCCGCCGAACTCGGCGCGCTCGCCGGGCTGGTAGAACTCACGGCAGAGGCCACCGCAGCCCTGGCGCAAGCGGGGGAGGACGGCACCTTGATGGATGCGCGTCCGCAGGCGCTTAACATCGGCGCCCGCCAGTTGGGGGTCATGCTGGTAGCCCGCATCCGCGCGCTGCCAGTGGCCACAGGGGCTGAGCGCGCACCACGCATCGCCGCCTTACTCGCCAGTATCGAGGGCGGTATGAACGTGGCCCGCGGGCCGCGCCTGGCGCGGGTGGTCAAACTCGGCCGAGCCTTATAGCCGTGCTGCGCGCCTTCGCGGTTTTGCTGGTATGCCAGTTGGCCGGGGAGGTTGTCGGCCGGGCGCTCGCCCTGCCGATCCCCGGCCCGGTGCTGGGCCTGGTGCTGCTGGCAGCCGGGTTGGGGCTGGCATCGCGCCACGGATGGGTGACGCCGGCAGAGATTGAATCCACCGCGTTGGGCCGCACCGCCTCGGGCTTGCTGGCGGTTCTCGGGATATTATTTGTGCCAGCCGGCGTCGGCATCATCCAGCAATTCGGCCTGCTCGGGCAGTACGGTCTGGCACTTCTGCTGGCCTTGGTGATCTCCACCGCCGTCACCTTGGTGGTAACAGTCTATGTTTTTCTCGGCGTGTCGCGGTGGCTCCGATGACCGCGCCGTTCGCGCTATGGACCTACCTTGCCGCCACGCCGTTGCTGTGGCTGACGGTGACCGTGCTGGCCTGGATCGCGGCGGATGCGCTGGCGCAGGCCAGTGGGCGCCACCCACTGGTCAATCCGTTGCTGCTGACCGTCGCCGGGGTGGCCGCATTGCTGCTGGCAACCGGCACCCCGTATGGCACCTATTTCGCCGGGGCCCAGTTCGTGCACTTCCTGCTCGGCCCGGCCACGGTTGCCATCGCCGTGCCGCTGTTTCGCAACTGGCCCTTGGTGGTGCGCCACGCGCTGCCGATGCTGGCGGCGCTGCTGGCTGGCGGCCTCACCGCGATTGCCTCCGCCCTCGCGGTTGCCGCCTCCCTCGGGGTGCCGCATGACGTGCTGGTGGCCTTGGCGCCAAAATCCGTCACCGCCGGGATTGCCATGGGCATCTCGGAAGGCTTAGGCGGCGCCCCCGCGCTCACCGCCGTGCTGGTGATCGCCACCGGCCTGATTGGCGCGGTGATGGTCACGCCGCTGATGAACGCGCTGGGCATCCGCGACTACGCCGCGCGCGGCTTTGCCGTGGGCCTGGCCTCCCACGGCATCGGCACCGCGCGCGCCTTCACTGTCGACCCGGTGGCCGGCACCTTCGCCGGCATCGCGATGGGCCTGAACGCGCTGCTCTCAGCCGTGCTGGTGCCGCTGATCGTGCGCTGGGTTCTCTAACTTCGGCCTCAGCCGCGCTGCGGCACCACACCGAAGATTTTCTCAAACCGCGCCGCATAGGCCGGCCACACTTCGGGGTTCAGCACCCGGCTCGGCGGCTTGCCATCCAGCATATCCAGCAACTGCTCGGCCGCGATGCGCGCGATATTGGCCCGCGCCTCATACGTCACCCCGGCGGTATGCGGGCTGGCAACGACATTGTCGAACGCCAGCAGCGGATGGTCGAGCGCCGGCGGCTCCGGGTCCCACACATCCAGCCCGGCCCCGGCGATCTGCTTCGCCGCCAGCGCCTGCGCCAAGGCCGCCTCGTCATGAATGCCGCCACGCGCGGTGGTCACGAAATACGCGTCCGGCTTCATCAGCGCGAACTCACGCGCGCCCAGCATGTTGCGCGTGGTGGGAATGCGCGGACAGTTGACCGACACGTAATCCGCGCTCGCCAGCAACGTGTCGAGGTCCACCTTCTCCGCCCCGCGCGCCGCGATGGTCGCTGCATCCAGCAGCGGATCGCAAGCCAGCACCCGCATCTTGAACAACCCGCGGCACAACTCCGCCAGCCTTGTGCCCACATTGCCCAGGCCGATAATGCCAACGGTTTTGCCCAGCAGGTCGCGGCCCATATAGACATTGCGGTCCAGCCCGGCCTCACGACGCATCGCGCGGTCCGCCTCCACAATGCGCTTGGCCAGGATCAGCATCATGCCCAGCGCGTGTTCGGCCACCGCCTCTTTGTTGCCGCCGGCCTGGTTCACAGCCAGCACCCCGGCGCGATTGCACGCCTCCAGGTCCACCGTGTCATAGCCAGCCCCGTTGGTAGACACCATCAGCAGGTTGGGCGCCCGCGCCAGCAGCGCATCGTTGACGTGATAAATCCCATCAATCTCGTCGCGGGCAGACCCGATCTGATACGCATGGGCCGCCGCCAATACCCGGTCCGCCTCCGCCGTCGGGCTGTCATTCTCCAGCTTGTCCACCACCACGTCCGGCCGCGTGGCCACAACGGTGTGGAAGGTTTGCTCGGCGACGTATTTGACGAAGAAGACACGTTTGGTGTTCACGGTCATGGCGTTGGATGCTCTCCCGAACTTTGGTGGCAGATCATCCGATGCGGGCGTGGCGGTCAAGCCGGCACGCAGCTAGAATGCTTCGACAGACAAGCAGGACACCCAGGTTTATGCCGGCAGACGACACCAAGACCGAGACCGCAGGCCGTGATTTTATCCGCGATATCGTGCAATCCGACCTCGATGCCGGCCGGACCCAAACCGTGGTCACGCGCTTCCCGCCCGAACCGAACGGTTACCTGCATATCGGGCACGCCAAGTCGATCTGCCTGAATTTCGGCGTGGGCCAGGAATTCGCCGGCCGCACCCATCTCCGCTTCGACGACACCAACCCCACCAAGGAGGAGCAGGAGTATATCGACGCCATTCAGGCCGATGTGCGCTGGCTCGGCTACGATTGGGGCGCGAACCTGTTCTTCGCTTCCGACTATTTCGAGCAGCTCTACCAATGGGCGCTGCACCTGATCCGCAACGGCGACGCCTATGTCGACGATACCCCGCCCGACCAGATGCGGGCGATGCGCGGCACATTGACCGAAGCCGGCACCATTTCCCCCAATCGCAATCGCTCCATCGAACAGAACGTGGCGCTGTTCGAACAGATGCGCGCCGGCAAGTTTGAAAACGGTGCCTGCGTGCTGCGCGCCAAGATCGACATGTCCAGCGGCAACATGAACCTTCGGGACCCGGTGCTGTATCGCATCATGCATGCCCACCACCCCCGCACCGGCGATGCCTGGTGCATCTACCCAACCTACGACTATGCGCACGGCCAGTCAGATGCGATTGAGGGGATCACCCATTCGATCTGCACGCTGGAATTTGAAGACCACAAGCCGCTGTATGACTGGCTGCTGGACCATCTGCCGGTGCCCAGCAAACCGCGCCAGTACGAATTCGCCCGCCTGAACATCGGCTACACCGTCATGTCCAAGCGCATCCTCAACCGCCTGGTCCGCGAAGGCCACGTCGCCGGGTGGGACGATCCACGTATGCCGACCTTGGCCGGGTTGCGCCGGCGCGGCGTGCCGGCGGCGGCGGTGCGTGGCTTCATCGCCAAAGTCGGGGTTGCCCGCGCCAACAGCGTGGTGGATCTGGCGCTGATGGATTTCACCATCCGCGAAACCTTGAACCCGGTCGCCGCCCGCCGCATGGCCGTGCTCCGGCCGCTCAAAGTCATCATCGAAAACTATCCGGCGGACCAGACTGAAACGTTGGAGGCGGTCAATCACCCCGATGTGCCGGACATGGGCACCCGCGCCATCACCTTCGGCCGCGAAATCTGGGTTGAGCAGGACGACTTCATGGAAGTCCCGCCGAAGAAGTTCTACCGCCTCTCGCCCGGTAAGGAGGTGCGGCTCCGCTACGGCTACTTCATCACCTGCACCCAGGTGATCAAGGATTCAGACGGCAACGTAGTCGCCCTGCACGCAACCTATGATCCGGCAACCAAAGGCGGCAACGCGCCCGATGGCCGCAAGGTGCAGGCCACTTTGCATTGGGTCGCCGCAACCGATGCGGTGGACGGTGAGGTACGCCTCTACAACACCCTGTTCGCCCGCCCAGACCCCGGCGCGGATGGCGATGTGATGGCCGATATCAATCCGCATTCGGTGGAAATCCTCGCCGGCTGCAAGCTCGAACCATCCCTCGCCACGGCGCCGGTCGGGCAGGCGGTGCAGTTCGAGCGGCAAGGCTACTTCGCCGCCGACCCGGACGGCACGCGATCCGCTCCGGTGTTCAACCGCACCGTTGGCCTGCGCGACAGCTACGCCAAACCCGCCGTCACCGGTCGCCCCGCGGCCGGTTGATCGCCCGGGCGGCTCGGGCTACTGCTCCTGGTGCGTTCAATAAAAAAAACCACCGGGAGCGAGTCCGAATGCCCAACCAGCCCACGCCGAAAGGCGCGTGGATTCAGATGGCCATGTTGTTCATCTACATGGTGATCAACTTCGCCGATAAGTTGGTACTGCAAATTGCCGCAGTGCCGATCATGACCGAACTGCATTTGTCGCCGGAAGAATACGGCGCCATCGGTTCCTATTTTTTCCTCTGCCTTGCCGTCGCCGGCGTGCTGATCGGCTTCCTCGCCAACCGCGTATCGACCACGTTGCTGATTCTGTTGATGGGCTTGTCTTGGGCGGTGGTGCAATTCCCAATGGTGCTCACCGTTGGCTTCGGCACCATCGTCATCTGCCGTATGCTGCTCGGCCTAGGGGAAGGCGGCGCGGCCGCAGTGGCCACCCATGCTCTCTATAAATGGTACCCCGACCACAAGCGCGCGATGCCAACGGCCTGGCTCAGCCAAGGGTCTGCGGTGGGCGTGATCATCGCGGCCCCAGGGCTCACCTGGATCGTGGTCAACATCTCCTGGCATGCCGCGTTCGGCACGTTGGGCCTCGTCGGCCTGCTCTGGTCCATCGCCTGGTATTTCATCGGCAAAGAAGGCCCGCTGGTGGAACCGGTCGTTGAGGTCAACCGCAGCGACCGTGTGCGCTATTCGGCGCTCATGGGCAGCCGCACCTTCATCGGCTGCGTCATTGCCTGCTTTGGCGCCTACTGGTCGCTGTCGCTTGGCCTCACCTGGTTCGTGCCCTTCCTCATCAAAGGACTCGGCTTCAGCCAGAGCATTGCCGGCAGCCTCTCGGTGCTGCCATGGCTCGCCGGCGCCATTACGGTGATCTCCGGCGGGTTGATCTCGCAAACCCTCGTCGCACGCGGCGTGCCGACCAAACTGGCCCGCGGCGTGGTCGGCACCTTGCCGATGATCATTGGCGGCTGCTTTTCGCTCATGCTGCCCTTCGTCGGCGGCGGTTGGGCGGAGGTGATCCTGCTCATGGTCGGCACCGGTCTCACCGGCCCGATCTACGTGGTCTGCGCCCCGATGCTGGGGGAATTCACCCCAGACTCGCAGCGCGGTGGCGTAATCGCAACCTTCGGTGCGCTCTACGTGCTGTCCGGCATTCTCGCCCCGTCGGTGATGGGCTATCTCGTCCAGCACGGTGACACCATGCTGGACGGCTACCACTCCGGCTTCCGGGTCGCCGCGATCGTGCAAATCGTCTGCGGCGCCCTCGGCATGTGGCTCATGGCCCCGGCGATCGACAAAGCCCGCGTCCGCGCCCTGCGCACCGCCGGCTAATCGCCGTTTCGCCCTCCAGCCAAAGCGGCGGTCCGGGGCACCGGGCCGCCGTTTTTTTGCGACTCGCTCCACCGCTTGATCAAACTGCCAACGTGCCGTTAGGCTAGCCCGGTCCAAGATTAAAAATAAAAATCCGGGAGCAACCAAGCATGGAAAAACAAGCGACTCCGAAAGGTGCCGGCATCCAAATGGTGATGCTGTTCCTTTATATGGTGATCAACTTCGCCGATAAGCTGGTGTTACAGATCGCCGCCATCCCCATCATGACCGAACTGCATCTGTCGCCGGAGGAGTATGGCTCCATCGGCTCGTATTTCTTTCTCTGCCTCACCATCGCCGGCCTCGGCGTCGGCTTCCTCGCCAATCGCTGGCCGACCAAGATCATGATCCTGATCATGGCGCTCACCTGGGCGATCGTGCAGTTCCCGATGATGGGCACCGTCGGCTTCGGTACCATCGTCATCTGCCGCATGCTGCTCGGCTTGGGGGAGGGCGGGGCCGCCTGGGTCGCCACGCACGGCATCTATAAATGGTATCCGGACCACAAGCGCGCCATGCCCACCGCCTGGCTTAGCCAAGGCTCCGCCGTGGGCGTCGTCGTCGCGGTTCCGGCATTGACCTGGATCGTGGTGCACGTCTCCTGGCATGCCGCCTTTGGCACCATGGGGCTGGTCGGGCTGATCTGGTCGGCGGCCTGGTATTTCATCGGCAAAGAAGGCCCGCTGGTGGAACCCCCGACCGTGGTGAACATGTCCGACCGCGTCCCCTACTCGAAGCTGCTGCTCAGCCGCACCTTCTTCGGCTGCGTCATCGCCGTCTTCGGCGCGTATTGGACCCTGTCGCTCGCCATCACCTGGTTCGTGCCCTTCATGGTCAAGGGCCTGGGCTTCGAGCAAAGCCTGGGCAGCAACCTCTCCGTCCTGCCATGGGCGGTTGGTGCGGTCACCGTCATCTCCGGCGGCTTCCTCTCCACCGCCCTCGTCGCCCGTGGCGTCAGCAGTAAGGTTGCCCGTGCTCTGCTCGGTACCCTGCCGTTGGCCATTGGCGGCATCATCATGCTGTTCCTGCCCGTCAGCGGCGGCGGCTGGGCCGCGGTCGTGCTGCTGATGGTCGGCACCGGCCTGACCGGCCCGATCTACGTGGTCTGCGCGCCGATGCTCGGTGAGTTCGTGCCAGACTCGCAGCGCGCCGGGGTGATCGCCACTTTCGGCTCGCTCTATGTCTGCTCCGGCATCATCGCCCCCTCGGTGATGGGCTACCTCGTGCAGCACGGCGTTACCCAGTTGGATGGCTACTACTCCGGCTTCCAATTCGCCGGCGGCCTGCAACTGGCTTGCGCTGTAATCGCCATGTGGCTGATGGCCCCCGCCATCGACCGTGCCCGCGTCCGCCAGCTGCGCGGCGTCGTCCCGGCCGAGTAACGGCTAACGCGGCGGCTGGTAGACCACACCAGCCGCCGCCAGATCCTCAATCGCGCTGCCCACGGATTTGAACAGCGTGATCTCACCGGTACTTTGCCGCCCGGGCCGCACGCCCCGACACAGATCGAACAACGAACCCTGCACCGCCACCGTGCCGGCCTGGGTCAGATCGCCCGCCTCCGCCAGCGCCGCGTCGGTGTCGATGAACACCCGCGCCCTCTGCACCGCCGCCGTATCCGCCTCCCGCATATCCGGCCGATACGCCCCGATCAGATCCAGATGCGTCCCGGGCGCGAGCCACGCCCCCGCAATCACCGGCTCCGTCGCCAAGGTCGCGCACGACACAATATCCGCCGCCGCCACCGCCGCCGGCAGATCCACCGTTGCCTGCGCTGCAAACCCCTGGTCCCGCAACGCCGCCGCCAGGCGTTCCGCCCCGGCAGCAGACCGGTTCCAAACCGTCACCTGCCGGATCGGCCGCACCGCCGCCCAGGCCGGCGCCAACATGCTCGCCACATGCCCAGCCCCCACCACCAGCAAATGCGACGCATCCGGCCGCGCCAGATAATCCCCCGCCAAGGCGGAAGCCGCCGCCGTTCGCCGCGCCGTCAGCTCATTGCCATCGATAATCGCCAGATGCCGCCCCGTCGCCCCCTCGCACAGCAAATACGTGGATGACACCGCATTCAGCCCCAGCCGGCCATTCTCCGGCCACACCGTCACAATCTTCACCCCCAGCGCCGACGCCCCCGCCCAGGCCGGCATCAGCAGCAACGTCCCATTCGCCGCCGCCAGCATATGCCGATGCCGCAACGGCACCTCCGCCCCGGCCACAAACGCCGCCCGCAACGCCGCAATCAATGCCGGAAACGGCAACCGCGCCGCGGTCGTGGCCTGATCAACAATCTCCGGTCCGTTCATTTTTCATCCTGTCGCATTGCGGGGAATCCCATGTCCCGGCAGGATGCCCGGATCGACAGGCGGAGGCGAGGGGCACCGATGGATTTCGCGTTAACCGAGGCACAGGAAGCGGTGCGCGATAACATCACCCGCATCTGTACCCAGTTCGACGACGCCTACTGGCGCAAAGCCGACCGCGAGGTCCGCTTCCCGCACGAACTCCACGCCGCCATGGCCGAAGGCGGATGGCTCGGCATCTGCATGCCCGTCGAATACGGCGGCGCCGGCCTCGGCATTACCGAAGCCGCCATCATGATGCAGGCCATCGCCCAGTCCGGCGCCGGCATGTCCGGCGCCTCGGCCATCCACATGAACATCTTCGGCCTCAACCCCGTCGTCGTCTTCGGCACCCCCGAACAAAAAGCCCGCATGCTCCCGCCGCTGATCGCCGGCCAGGAAAAAGCCTGCTTCGGCGTCACCGAACCCGATGCCGGGCTCGACACCACCGCCATCAAAACCCGCGCCGAACGCCATGGCGACCGCTACATCGTCCACGGCCAGAAAATCTGGACCTCCACCGCCCAGGTCGCCGACAAAATCCTCCTCCTCGCCCGCACCACCCCGGCTGACCAGGTCGCCAAAAAAACCGAAGGCCTCAGCCTGTTCTACACCACGCTCGACCGCGCGAAGGTCGAGGTCCGCCATATCGACAAAATGGGCCGCGCCGCGGTCGACTCCAACCAGGTCTTCTTCGACGGGCTGGAAATCCCGCTCGAAGATCGCATCGGCCCGGAAGGGCAGGGCTTCCGCACCATCCTGCACGGCATGAACCCCGAACGCATCCTCATCGCCGCCGAAGCCATCGGCCTCGGCCTCTGCGCCCTCGAACGCGCCCGCCGCTACGCCACCGAACGCCGCGTCTTCGGCCGCCCCATCGGCCAGAACCAATCCATCCAACACCCGCTCGCCGAATGCTGGATGGAACTCCAGGCCGCCTCGCTCATGACCATGAACGCCGCCTGGGCGTATGACACCGGGCGCGACGCCGGCGCACTCGCCAACACCGCCAAATACCTCGCCGCCGAAGCCGGCTTCAAATCCTGCACCCAAGCCGTCATGACCCATGGCGGCATGGGCTACGCGCAGGAATTCCACGTCGAACGCTACCTGCGGGAAAGCCTCATCCCCCGCATCGCCCCGGTCAGCCGAGAGCTGGTCTTGTGCCACATCGCCGAGCGCGTCCTCGGCCTGCCAAAGAGCTACTAATGCACATTGTCATCGTCGGCGGCGGCTCCGTCGGCAGCTCCACCGCCTACCACCTCGCCAGCCGGCCAGATTTCAAAGGCACCGTCACGGTCATCGAGCGCGATCCCACCTACCGCATCGCCTCCTCCTCGCTCTCCGCCAGCTCCATCCGCATGCAGTTCTCCACCCCGGTCTGCATCGCCATGTCGCAATATGGCTGGGATTTCCTCGCCGCCATGCCGGAAGCCGGGCTCAAACAACGCGCCTACCTCTTCCTCGCCACCGCCGCCGGCGTCGATGTCCTGCGTGAAAACCACGCCGTGCAAACCGCGTGCGGCGCCAACATCTCCCTGCTCAACCCCGCCGCCATCCGCGCCCGCTTCCCCTGGATGCACACCGACGACATCGCCCTCGGCGCCGTCGGGGAAAGCCATGAAGGCTGGTTCGACGGTCCCGGCCTGCTCGCCGAACTCCGCCGCCGCGCCCGCGCCCTCGGCGTAAACTACGTCGCGCAAGACGCCACCGGCTTCCGCCAGACCGCCGGCCGCATCACCGGCGTCCACCTGGCGGACGGCACCTGCCTGCCCGCCGATGCCGTGGTCAACGCCGGTGGCCCCTGGGCGGCCCGCATCGGCAGCTGGGCCGGCATCGACCTGCCGGTCCGCGCCCGCAAACGCATGATCTACGTCGTCGATTGCCGCGAAGCCCTGCCCAACTGCCCGCTGGTCGTCGATCCCTCCGGCATCTTCTTTCGCCCGGAAGGCCAGGTCTTCCTCTCCGGCCGCTCCCCCGGCGAAGGCGAGCCCGATCCGGACGAGCCACCGCTGGAAGTCGAGGAAGACATGTACCACGACCACGTCTGGCCCGCCCTCGCCAACCGCGTCCCGGCGTTTGAGGCGATCAAAATCCAGTCCTCCTGGGCCGGCTATTACGAATACAATACCTTCGACCAGAACGGAATCATCGGTCGCCACCCCAGCTGCGCCAACCTCGTCTTCGCCAACGGCTTCTCCGGCCACGGCATCCAACACTCCCCCGCCACCGGGCGCGGCGTGGCGGAATTGCTGCTCGATGGGCGGTTTACCACCTTGGATATGGCGGAATTGGGTTTTGAGCGGGTGATCGCCAATCGGCCGTTGGTGGAGAAGAATATTGTTTGAAGGAAGGTCTCCTTTTTTGAAAAAAAAGGAGCAAAAAACTTTTATCAATACGGTATCGTAACGAAATAGGCACAAAAATACCGCAAGCTCACTAGCCGAATTTTTCTCTGGGCGGCCGCCACCAGGTCGCCCGCATGGGCTTCGGCCGCCAGCCATCATCCACCACCGCTGGCGCCACCACCACCTTCACCCTCGGCCGCGCCTTGCGCACAACCTTCGCGCCAACGCCGAGCATCCGGCACACCGGCCGCAAAATCCGCCCCAGCGCCGGTCGAGACGCCCGCAACCCATCCATCCCCGGCGTCGCCAGCAATGCCTCCAACTGCGACATATACCCCGCCGCCTCCCAGCCCAGCACCCGCACCAGCCAACCATGCCCCTGCGGCAACCGAACCTGCGGCTTCCGCTCGCGCGCCACCCGCACCGCCACTGGCCCCGCCTCGCGCGTCACCACCACCGCCGGCCGCGACACCACCCGCTCAAACCGCCGCGCCGCCCGCTGCAACCGATGCCACAAAGTCACAATCAACCCAGCATAAGCAGGCATCCGCAACATCCGCGCCGCAATCAACCCCGCCAACCCCGCCATAATCACCCCAAACCGCCGCGCCAACTCCGGCGCCGCAACGTCTTGGGAGGGAAGGGGAGTTGCAAACATGGTAGTTTTAATAACCAATTCCAAACGCCGCTTCAAGCAAATAAACATCCCCCAACGCAACGCCCCCACCCGGTCCCGTCACCGCGAGGCGAAGCCGTGGCGCTCCAGGGGAACAGCGACTAATCGAGGTAACGATCGAACATGAGACCGAAAATCAGTGCGTGATGAGGTGGGCCGAACAAACCCCTATCTCAAAGTCTCCAGGTTTGACCCGGCTGCCCGCAGTACAAGTGCGGCCACCTCCCCCTGCCGCCGCGTCCCAGTCTTCGCCATAAGATTACGGATATGGCTGCGAACGGTATGCACGGATACGCCCCCATCTTTAGCCATGGCCTCGGCACTGCGCCCGAGGGCGACCTGAACCGCAATGGCAGCTTCGGCAGTGGTGAAACCAAACAGATCCTTAAGCAGCGCGGTCGATGGCGTTCCACGTTCGGGATCACGCAGCAACAGGATGGCGGCTGGTACTGATACACCAAATCCGTCGCGGGCAGGTCTAAATGGCGAAACCATCACACTCAGATCAGAGCGGCCTTGACGTCGGATCCGCACGGCACCGCCCGGTGCCATCAAATGCCCCGCAGCGGTTGCGGCCGTACCCGCGATTAACTGCGCGAGCCGACGGCCTGCCGCACCGTCCCGGGCTGCCAACTGTCGCCCCCGCAGGAACACAGCATCGCCTGCGCGTAACATCGCTTCAGCGGCTGGGCTAGCCTGTAGAAGAGTACCGTCACCATCAACCACCAGAACCGCGCTACCGACTTGCTCCAACCCGAATTGCGCGGCCTGTTGGCCAACGGTGAGCCCAGTGAGCCGCCTACGCAATGCCAGCGCCCGGACGAAATGCGGCTTCAAATGCCCAAGCAGGTCGCGCTCATGCTGAGAAAAATCCTCAATATCGGCCGGCCGATGCATACCCACGATCGCGGTCGCCTCCGAGCCGACCGGAATCGCAACCCCGATAAGGTGGCGAACCCCAACCCGCCGGCACCAATCGTTGAAAAATTCACTGCGGATAAACTCAGCCTCGGGAACGACGTCGCTCCCCAAAAGGACGGTGCCAACATCCCACCGCGCCGCGCCCCGCACCCAGCTATCCAACCCGGCAAAATGCTGCTCGTATTCTTGCAACAACAAAGGCGACACATCGGGCATCGCAGCCATCATCATGGCCATGCCCCCATCATTGGATCGCATTTGGAGCGTGCAGCTAACGGACCCGAACGCAGCGGCAAGGTCCTGCGCTAGCTCTGGCCAAAGCCGATCATCCTGGGCGGCATCATAGAGCTTGCCAATCA
>CAITOL010000079.1 GCA_903893975.1 uncultured Rhodospirillales bacterium
AGGCGGATGCGGATCCGGTTATGGCCGGCGGCTGGCGGCGCGGCTGCCAGCCGCCCGGCGCCATCATTCCGCATATCGTCCAATATTATGCCCGCGCGCGCGGGGCGACGATCCTCTGCATCGGTGACAGTCTCACCAACGGTCTCGGCGGGTTATGCCCTGTTTCGGGCTGGGGAATGCGCGCCAGCGTCGCACTCTCGGCGCCTCACCGCCCAGTGTCCTATGTCAATTCTGGCTGGAACGGTCAGAGCTCATCAGAATTTTATCGTAACGGCCATGCGCTGCTCGCACCGGATATGCCAGAAATCGTCTGCATTGCCACCTACTCCGCCAATGACGTTTTCTTTGGCGATGGCTCGCAGTCCAACGCGGATGCCGCCTTTTCCCGCGCGCTGGAACTCGCGCATCACGTCATTCACGGCGGCGGCACGCCGGTGCTGGTCACCCCCATGCCCTGGGGCGGCGGTGCGGCCAATGATGCGATCCGCCAGGTGATCCTGGCACGCGTCCGCAGCCTCGCCGCCGGCGGGCTGGCGGTGCTGGATTTCGACCGCCTGCTCACCAACGGCCTCAGCCCGGCCGGAATGCGTCCGGAGTTTGACAGCGGCGACGGCCTACATCCCAACGACGCCGGCTACGCGGTGATGGCGGAACACGCGACCCACCTGTTCCGCCAGATCCTGGGCGACTAGCTGTTCGGCCCGCGCTCCATCGACATTGGCTGCCACCGCCGCCGGTCCAGCTTCGCCAGCACCGCGGGGTTCACGCAGCTCATCGGCCAACGCCCGGTCAGCGCCAGCGCCAGTTCCTGCCCCACCCGCCGCTTGCGCGCCGGGTCGAACCGGGCAGAGGCCGATGCGGTATGCGCGGACAAAATCACATTCGGCATCTGCAACAGCGGATTATCCTGCCGTGGCGGCTCCACCTCCAGCACATCCAAGCCGGCCCCAGCGATCCACTTCTGCTCCAGCGCCTTGATCAACGCCGCCTCATCCACCGTCGGCCCACGGCCCACGTTAATGAACCAGGCGCTCGGCTTCATCATGCGGAAATGCTGCTCTTTCAGCATACCCTGCGCCTCCGGCGTCGCCGGCGCGTGCATCGAAACGAAGTCGGACGTCGCCAGCACTTCCTCCAGCGTGCACGGCAGCACGCCATGCTCCACCATCACCAGTTCCTCGATGAACGGATCATACGCCTTCACCGTCAGCCCGAACGGCTTGGCCCGCTTGGCCACCGCGCGCGCCACATGGCCGAACGCGATCAGCCCCAGCGTCTGCCCCATCATGCGCGGAATTTGCAGCAGCGCGGTGCGCCCTTCGCGCCAGCGGCCCTCGCGCACGATTTTGTCCTGGTTGATCACGTCCCGGAACCCGCCGAGCATCAGCATCATCGCGTGATCGGCAACTTCTTCGATGAACGTATCCGGGCAGTTGGTCACCGGAATGCCGCGCGCCGTCGCCGCCGCCACATCCACGCTATCCACGCCAACGCTGCCCAGTGAGATGATCTTGCACCGTGTCAGGCTGTCGATGATCTTTTTGCTGATCGGGATGCCCTTGCCGTAAATCGCATCCGCATCGCGGGCAACCTCGATAAAGCCTTCCTCGTTATTCGGCCCTTCGACGATCTCATAATCCAGCCCGGCCAGCGCCTCGCTCTCATAGGCATAGTCCACCGGCGCCGTGGTAAAACTGGCGCCCGCTGGCGTGGCGATTTTGAATTTGGCCATTTCCTCAATCCTTTTTTCTCGGTGCAACCGCCGCGTCGGGTGCATCTTTGCTCTCCCTGCCGCGCCTATTCCGGCGCAAGATGACCACGGGACCGCGCCGACGACAACCCGCGCGGCCGGGGATAGGGGAGGCTGATATGACAGGTCTAAAGGGCAAAACCGCTTGGGTCACCGGCGCCGGCAGCGGCATTGGGGAAGCGGCCGCCCTCGCGCTGGCGCATCAGGGCGCCGATGTCGTGCTGTCCGGCCGCCGCCGGGCGCCGCTGGAAGATGTCGCCGCCCGCATCATCGCTGCCGGTGGCATCGCCCATGTGCAACCCTGTGACCTCATGGTGCCGGAACAGGTGCAGGCGGTGGCGGACTTCATCCAGCACAAGCTTGGCCGGCTAGATATTCTGGTCGCCAATGCCGGGCTGAACATCGCCGACCGCAGCTGGGCCAAACTCAACATGGCCGGCGCGGCGGAACTGCTCGGCGGCAATCTCAACAGCGCCTTCTATTGCATCATCGCCACCCTGCCGCTGATGCGCGCGCAGCACGATGGCACGATCATCGTCACCGCCAGCATGGCCGGCCGCTTCATCACCGGGCTCTCCGGCCCCGGCTACACCGCCGCCAAGCACGGCGTGGTGGCGATGTGCCACAGCGTCAATATGGAGGAATGCGTCAACGGCATCCGCTGCACCGCCCTCCTCCCGGGGGAGGTTGCCACCCCCATCCTCGACAAGCGCCCCAACCCGGTCAGCCCGGAAGACCGCGCCCGCATGGTGCAATCCGAAGATGTCGGCGACCTGATCCGCTACATCGCCGGCCTGCCGCCGCATGTGGTGATCAACGAGGTGATGATCTGCCCCACCTGGAACCGCGGCTATGTCGCGGCGCTGGAGCGCAAAATCTAAGCCGCTTTCCACAATGGGGATGACGCCTTCATCCACCGGTTGAGATGCCGCATGGAGGCGACAAGGGTGCCGTCCTGATCGTGCAAGGCGGAGTGGAACCAGGCAAACTCCGTCTTGCCGCTTTCGCCGACGCAGATCACCTCGCCGGTTTTGCGATACGGCACCCCGCTGCGGATCGGCCCATCGTGCAGCACAACTTCGGACGCGCCAAAAAAACCCACAACTGGCTGGTTCAGCAGGTCCGGAAACACCACCCGCAGCGCCCGGAACATCTCCGTCGGGTCGCGTACCACCCCGTCCTCGCCCTCAGCGATGATATAGGCCGGATCGGCCGGGAACTGTGTGCCAACCGCCATGCGCGACAAAATCCGTAACGCCCCCGGCGCCGCGGGCTCCAGCGCCATCCCGCTCACATAGGGTGTGCCGGCAGGATGGCCGACCGACAAAGTGCCCTTCGCCACCACCTTGCCCACCCGGGTTTCCACCCATGCTTCCATCATCGCCTCCGCCGCCCCTTTGGCCGGCGCCTTCACCACCGCCCGCACCGCCTCACGGTCCACGGTAGCAAAAGTATAGTACATGCTGATGGTCGCGGCTTTGTACCAGGCCTCGCCAAACAAGTCGGTCAGGATCGGGCGAAAATGCGCCAGATGCGACGACCCCGGAATGGTGCCGCCGCGCATCCCGATCTTCGCGGCCACTTCGTCGGTATGGATCGAGTTCGGCAAGCCCTGCCAGTGGTTTACCGGGAACTGCCAGTCCCCATAGATGCAGGTTTGCGCAGTGTCGGACATGGGGATTTTCCCTTCGTATTTTGGTAATCCTAGCGAGACCGCGAAATCGCTACAACTGTAGGGCGGATGCAATCCGCCACCGTCCTTGCACGCGTGGAGGGGCGGCGGATTACATCCGCCCTACGAAGGCCACCCGGTAACGCCGTCAGCGCTAGCGGCAACGTCAAACCCAATGCCGTAGGGCGGATGCAATCCGCCGCCCTAACCCTCCGCCCGCTCGCCAGCCTCAATCGACACATCCGCGCCACCCCAACCAAGCGGATACACCCCCCGCGCAACGCTGCGACGAAAGGTTGAATACGGCCAATCCGCTGGTCCAGCCACCAGGCCATGCTTCACAGGATTGAAATGGATGTAGTCCATATGCACGTTGTAATCCCGTTCGTCGCGAATGGTATGTTCCCAATACCCGCGTTGCCAGATGCCGCGATATCCCCGTTTAGCCAGTGCTGGCGACGGGGTACCCTCCGCAGGCAGGGAGGCTGAAAACGTCGCTTTGATCCGTTGCCATCGGGCGGGAAACTGCGCATCGCCGGGCGGCAGCGTCCACATACAATGCATATGATCCGGCAGGACCACCCAGGCATCGATATGAAACGGCGCGCGCTGTCTGGCCAGTTGCACCGAGTCTCGCAGTGCCTGGATATGCCGTGTCAGCAAGTCTCGGGTTCGATCGTAGAGATTAACCGTAAAGAAGAAGGTTCCACCCGGAACGCGATTACGGCGGTAATTCGGCATAGTAAATAATGCCTCGCAAAAGTAGGGCGTATGCAATCCGCCGCCTTCCTTGCACGCGTGGGGGGCGGCGGATTACATCCGCCCGACGAAGGCCACCCGGCAACGCCCTAAGCGTCACCGGGCGCCCATCCGCTAAGTCCCCGGCCGCGCCACCTCCGTCTCCTTACAAGTAATGAACTCCAGCAGCACCGGCACGCCTTCCTTGGTCTTCTGAATCCCGCGTAAGATCGCCGGCACAATATCCTCCGGCCGCGTCACCCGCTCGCCATAGCCGCCAAACGCCCGCGCCATCGCCGCGTAATCGCCGGAAATATCGGTCGAGCGATATTTCTCGGTCGAAATCGGCATCACCTTGAGCTCGATCGCCATGCTGAAATTATTCAGCAGAATGGACATGATCGGAATCCGCTCCCGCACCGCCGTTTCGAAATCCATCCCGGTGAAGCCAATCGCCGCATCGCCCCAGACGTTGATGCACAGCTTGTCCGGCTTGGCCAGCTTCGCGCCCATCGCCAGCCCCAGCCCATAGCCCAGCTGCGTCGTCTTGCCCCAGCCGATATAGGTCAGCGGCTCGATCGCCTTCCAGAACGGCGATAGCTGGTCACGCGGGCTGCCGGCGTCATGGGTGATGATGGTGGTGTTCACATCCACCGTATGCTGCAAATCCCACAGCACCCGATACGGGCTCAGCGGCGCATCATTATTGGTCAGCTTCGGCATCCATTTCGCCAGAAACTCGGCATGGGATTGGGCAATCGCCGCCGTCACCGCCGTCGCATCCCGATTGGCGGTCACGGTCTGGCCAATCTCGGCCAGCAGCGCGTCCAGCACTAGCCCGGCATCCCCAACCAGGCCGATCTTGGCCTCCACATCCTTATTGATGTGCATCGCATCCACAGTCGAATGGATGATCGTTTTGCCCTTGGGCATCGCGACGCCGAAATTCGTTTCCGTGAACGAGCAGCCAATGCCGAAGATCACGTCCGCTTCGGCCAGGAACTTCGGCACCGCGCGCGGCATTGCCACCCCGCCGGAGCCGAGCGACAGCGGATGGTTTTCCGGAAATGACGACTTGCCGCCCAGCGACGTCACCACCGGCATCGCCAGCAACTCTGCCAGTTTCTTCAACTGCGGCCACGCCTTGGCGTAGTGCACCCCCTGACCGGCATACAGCACCGGCGCCTTCGCCGCGATCAGCAGCGCCGCCGCCCGCTTGATGTCCACCGGATCGGCGCCCGATTTGGTCCGCAGTACCGGGGTGTAGTTCAGCGGCTCGGCCACCTCGTCGTTCCACATATCCCCGGGAATTTCGACGATGCACGGCCCGCCCCGGCCATTGCGCAAATTGGTGAAGGCGCGGCGGAAAATATTGCCAACCTCATTGGCCGTGGTGATCGGCTCGGCGGATTTGGTATACGGCTTCATCGCCTGGCTGGAATTGAAGTTCGGGTCCACATGCGCCAGCCGCCGCGCATAACCCATCGGCAGCACCAGCACCGGCACAGACTCGCCATAGCATTGCGCCACCCCGCCCATGGCGTTTTCCGCACCCGGCCCGTGCTGCATGCAAAACGCACCGATGGTGTCGCCCGAGGTCACGCGAGAAATCGCGTCCGCCATATGGATGCCGACCCGCTCCTGCCGGCACATCACCGGCCGGATATCGGTTGCGGCGGCGTATTCGATCAGATGGTTAACCGGGTAACCGCAGAGGATCTCAATCCCCTCGCGCTTCATGATTTCCGCGATTGCTTCGCCGAGTTTCATTGTGTCGCTCCCTGGACGGGCGGTTTGTCCGCCGATCCGGAAGCCTAGGCCGGGCCGCTAGCGCTGGCAATCAGTCGCGCGGCACCAGCGCCAACCCGGACACATCGAAACCAATCGCTACCGAGGCGCCAATGGCCCGTGGATGCGCCACATCGTGCACAATGGCGAATAGCGGCTCCGGCACCCCCGGCACCGCAATCTCATATTCCATATGGCTGCCGAGATAGGCGGCCTTGGCCACCTGCCCGACCAGCGCCTCGCCCCAGCCAATCGCTGTCGGGCGGATCGCCAGCAATGCCGGGCCGGCCACCGCCTCGGTATCCGCCAGCACTAGCCGTGTCGCCCCCAGCGCCACTTCCACCCTCCCGGCATCCAACCGCGCCACGCTCACCTCGGCCAGATTGGCATTGCCGATAAAATCGGCGATGAACCGACTGGCCGGCCGTTCGTACAACGCCCGCGGCGGCCCGTCCTGGGCAATGCGCCCACCGTTCATCACGATAATCCGGTCAGAGACCGCCAGCGCCTCTTCCTGGTCATGTGTCACGTAAACCACGGTCAGCCCAAGCTGCTGTTGTAGTCCGCGGATTTCCTCCCGCACCCGCCGCCGCAAGCGTGCGTCGAGATTGGAGAGCGGCTCGTCGAACAACAGCACCTTCGGCTCCAGCACAATCGCCCGCGCCACCGCCACCCGCTGTTGCTGCCCGCCCGAAAGCTCGCTCGGCAGCCGCGCCTCAAACCCGGCCAACCCAACCAGCCCCAGCTTCTCCCGCGCCATCGCCTCCGCCTCGGCCCTTCTGCGGCCGGACGCGCGCAGCCCGTAACACACATTCTCCAGCACGTTCATATGCGGAAACAGCGCGTAAGATTGAAACACCATCGACACATCACGTTCGGATGCCGCCAGATGCGTCACATCCCGCCCGTCGATTTCGATGCGCCCGTCACTGGCATGCTCCAACCCGGCAATCAGCCGCAAGGTCGTGGTCTTGCCGCAGCCGGACGGGCCGAGCAGCGTCACCAGCGTCGCCGGCTCAATCTCGAAACTCACCGCATCCACCGCCGTCGCCGCGCCATAGCGCTTGCTGACGGTCTTGAAACGAACGGTCGGGGTCATGAATTCACCATGGCGCTACGCCTGCCAATTTTCTGTTCGCCCACCAGCGCGCGGATCGCCACCAGTGCCAAGGCCATCACCACGATCAGCACCGCCGAATACACCAGCGCAATGCCATGCTCGCCAATTTCCGCCCGGCCGACGATGTAGACGGTGGAAAGATTGTATTCCGCCGTGGTCAGGAAAATCACCGCGCTCACCGAGGTGATCGCGCGCACGAAGCTATAGACCATCGCCGCCACCACCGCGGGCCGCAAAATTGGCGCCAGCACCAGCCGCAAGGTGCGGAACGATCGCGCCCGCAACGTGGCGGACGCCTCATCCAGGCTCCGGTCCACCTGCGCCAGGCTGGCCAGCCCGGCGCGAATGCCCACCGGCATATTGCGGAACACAAACGCGATCACCAGGATCGTCGCCGTGCCAGTCAACTCCACCGGCGGCACGTTAAAGGCCAGAATATAGCTCACCCCGATTACCGTCCCCGGCACCGCAAAGCTCATCATGGTCAGGAACTCAAACGCCGCCCGGCCGCGAAACCGCTGCCGCCCGATCAGCCAGGCCGTCAGCAGCCCAATCGCCGCCGTCAGCGGCATCGCCACCACCGACAACTCCATCGTGGTGAGAAAGCTGGACCACGCCGAGCCAGACAAGAACCAGCCGCCCACCCCGCGCTCGATAGAAAATGCGGTCAGGAAGTATTTCCAGGTGAAGCTGTTGTCGCGGCCGATGGAATCGACGAACCCGCCGGCCATGATGATGCCATAGACCACCACCGTCAGCACCAGCCACGGCAACACCACCGCCAGGCACACGCCATGCAGCACCGGCGGCAATTTCGCCGGAATCCCGCTATCGCCCTTACCGCTGACCGACGTGTAGTTGCGCCCGCCAACCCAACGCTGCTGCGCCAGAAAGGCGCCGAGGGTAAACACCAGCAGCACCAGCGCCAGCACCGCCGCCCGGCCCTGGTCATGCGCCGCGCCCACCACGGCGAAAAAGATATCTGTCGCCAGCACGTTAAAATTGCCCGCCAGCATCAGCGGATTGCCGAAATCCGCCAGACTTTCGATAAACCCGATCAGAAACGCATTCGCCAAGCCCGGCCGGATCAGCGGCCAGGTTACGGTGCGAAAAATCCGCCACCGCCCGGCCCGCAACGTCGATGCCGCTTCCTCCAGGCTCGGCGCCACGCCTTGCAGCACGCCCAGCAGCACCAGAAACGCAATCGGCGCGAAGGCCAGCACCTGCGCAATCGCCACTCCTTCCATTCCATACAGCCAGCGGCTGCGCGGAATATCGAAATGCGCATACAGGAAATTGGTGATGAACCCGGCGCGGCCGAACATCAAAATCAACGCCAGCCCGATCACAAACGGCGGCGTAATCACCGGCAGCAACGACAGCAGCCGCAACAGCCCCGGCAGCGGAAAGCGTGTGCGCTGCGCGATCAGCGCGAACGCCAGCCCCAGCAACGTTGACAGCACACCGACGATGATCGCCAGTTCCAGACTGTTCCACGCCACGCCGCAGGCACGCTCCCCGCCCAGGCAGGCCAGCCCCCAAATCGACGGATCGGTGATCTTGTCGGCAAATTCCCCCAGCGCCACCCGGCCATCATTGTCCCGAATGGCAGAAAGCAGGATCGTCCCGACCGGTACGGCCACGAACAGCACAATCGCGCCCACCACCAGCAACAGGCTGCCGGCCACAAACACATCGCCGCGCAACCAGCCGCGCGCCGCCAGCCCATAAGCCGCCACCGCCAGACAGGCCGTGGCGTAAACCAGGGCGCCCCACCCCAGCGCCGGTTGGCTCGGCCCCGGCCCGAAGGCTGCCAAGGCCGAAAATCCCCAGCCATGATGGATGATGGCCAGCCCCTCGACCGCAAGCCATCCCAACCCGATGACAGCGGCGCCAATCCACAGCCCCGGCCGTTTGGTGGACGCCAGCAGCGGCGCCGCCACCAGCGGCGCCAACCACCAACGCCCAGCCAACACCTGCGCCACCAGCGGCATCGCCGCCGACCAGGTCAGATGCTCAAAGCCATACCAGGGCAGCAGCAGCACCGCTGCCCAAAGCAGGCCCGCCCAAATCCGCATTAGCGCGGCAGGCTTTTCACTTCATTGCTCCACCGGCCCAGCAACCGCTTCCGCTCGGCGGAGGAGCCATATTTGGCGAAGTCGTAGTTGATCAGCTTAATCTTGCTCAGATCCGGCGCTTCCGGCGGCGGCGGCACCGCGCTGTTGGACGGCACCTGGAACGAGCCAAACTGCGGCGCAATCGCCTGCGCGGTCGCCCCCAGCGCCCATTCGTAGAACTTCTTCGCCTCCTCGGGATGGCGGGCGCCCTTAATCAAGCTCATCGAGCCGATTTCGAACCCGGTGCCCTCGCAGGGGGATACCACCTTCACCGGCTTGCCGTGCTTGGCGACGTCGATCACGTCGTGCTGGAAGGCAATCCCCACCAGCGTCTCGCCTTGCCCGGCCGCCAGCGCCGGCGCCGCGCCGGCTTTGGTGTATTCGTTGATGTTGTGGTGCAGCGCCTTCATGTAGGTGAAGGCGGGCTCCTCGCCCATCAACTGCACGATGGTCGCCAGCATCGTCCACGCCGTGCCGGACGAATTAGGGTCGGCCATCTGCACCTCGCCCTTATACTCCGGCTTGATCAGGTCCGCCCAACAGGCCGGGGCGGCGAGCTTCTTGCGCGCCAGTTCCTCGGTGTTATAGCCGTAGCCCAGCGCCCCCATGTAAATGCCGACGGTGCGATATTTCGACCGTTCCGCCTGCAACTGCGCCCATTCGCGCAATTTGCCGAGTTGCGGCGATTTATAATCCTCGGTCAGCCCTTCTTCCGCCGCCTGCAAATGCGGATCGCCGGTGCCGCCCCACCAGATATCGCCGCGCGGATTGTCCTTCTCCGCCCGCAACCGGGCATAGATTTCCCCCGCACTCTGCCGCGTCATCTCCGCCTTGATGCCGGTTTCCTTGATGAAGGCCGTGGTCATTCCGCGGCACCAGTTTTCATCCACACCGCAATAGATCACCACCTGGGCAGAAGCCGGGGCAGCAGCGCCCAGCGCCAGCGCGCCGAACGCGACAGCCGCCCCAAGCAGGGTACGTGACAAGGCCATAATTCGTTCCTCCCGAAGTCAAATCCTCTACCTCCAGGGAAGCCCAGATGGCTGTCTATCGCAAGCATCTTGTCGCGCCCGACCAAGCGGGCTAGCATTATCGATAATCAATCGAGGACGTCGCGGCCGTGGCCGAACCTACCCAATCGCGTGTCGTCGCCGAGTTGCGCCGGCGGATCGTGCTCAACCTCCTCACCCCCGGCGCGGTGCTGACCGAACTCGGCGTCGCGCAAGACCTCGCCTGCAGCCAGGCCGCGGTCCGCGAAGCCCTGCTGGTGCTGGCAGGGGAGGGGCTGGTGGTCCGCGCCGGCCGGCACGGCACCACCGTCACCGATCTGGACAGCGACACGGCGGCGGAAATTCTCGATCTGCGCCGCCGCATCGAACTGCGTGGCGCCCGCCGCGCCATCCGCCGCGCCACGGCCGGTGAACTGCTGGAGTTGGAGCGCATCCAATTCGCCATGCAAAGCGCCGCCGCCGACGGCAATGCCTGGGCGGTGCTGGAGCGCGATATGGATCTGCACCTCGCCATCTTCCGCCTCTCCGGCCTGCACGCCATGGCACCGATCCTCGCCCGCTGCATGCTGCACACCCACCGCTTCCGCCTCTGGGCCCCCTGGCATCAGCGCGACCTCACTGAAACCGCCGCCCGCCATCGCCCTATCCTGGATGCGTTGCGTGACGGCGATGCCACCACCCTGGCGCGCACACTCGGCGCGCATCTCGATACCATCGTTGAACGTGCCGGCAACGACCGGCGCGTGCGGGCCGCCTGACGCCAAACCATAAATCGGAGGATTCCCATGAAACGCCGCCACCTGCTCACCACCGCCGCCGCTTTGGCCGCCGCACCGCTCGCTTTGGCCCATGCCCAGAAGAAAACCACCATCCGCTGGTGGTATCATTTCGACGATCCCGCATCGAACCCCGCAGCCCTGGTGGCCGATTTTGAAAAGGCCAATCCGGATATCACCGTGCAGGCGGAAAGCATCCCCTGGGGCGGCGGCGCCGATTACGACAACCGGCTCTACGCCGCCATCATCGCCGGCAACGCGCCAGATGCGGCGATGGTCAAGTTCAACAACCAGCCGCGCCTGATCGAAATGGAAGCCCTCGCCCCGCTCGATAGCTATATCGACGGCTGGTCCGGCAAGGCCGACATCGCCGAGGATTTCTGGCGCCTGCATCGCGCGCCCGATGGCCATCGCTACTACCTGCCGGTGCAATATGTGGTGCTCTACCTCTATTGCCGGCAAGACTGGTTCGCCAAAGCCGGCCTGAAACTACCCACCAACTTCGAGGATTTCACCGCCGCCGCCCAGGCACTGACCGGCGCGGATCGTTGGGGCTTCGGCCTGCGCGGCGGCGCCGGCGGACACGACCATTGGGCCAGCCTGGTGCTCGGCAACGGCGCCAAACTCAGCAAAGGCGGCCTCACCAGCCCGGCGGCGCTGGCGGCGAATAAATGGTTCATCGAATTGTTCACCCAGCGCAAAGTGTTCCCGCCCAGCGCGCCCAATGACGGCTTCGTGCAAACCATCAACAACATGAAGTCCGGCCGCACCGCGATGACCATCCACCATATCGGCTCGGCTAACGACATGCAGGCCGCCTTGGGCGATGCCATCACCGCCGTGCCGGTGCCGATTGGCAGCACCGGCGGCTGGTCCAGCTTCGGCGATGGCTCCAACGCCGTGCTGGCACAATCGAAAAGCCGCGATGCCGCCTGGAAGTGGATTTCCTACCTCTCCACCGGCGCAGCCAACGTTGCCTTCAACAAACTCTCCGGCCAGGTCACCGTCACCACCTCCGGCGCACGCGACTGGAACGTGCAACCCGCTCGCTTCCTCGCCGCCACCACCGCGAGCCTGAAAATGGCCCAGGTGCTGCCACCCACCGCGCAGACGGCGGATTTCACCCGCACTGTCTGGCCGCAAACCACGCAAAAGGCGCTGCTCGGCCAGATCACCCCGGATGCGATGATGCAAACGTTCGAAAAGCTCTATTTCGGCTGATGCACGCACGTAGTCTCCCCTGGTTGCTGCTGGCTCCGGCCTTGCTGGCAACCGGCTTCCTGGTGCTGCTGCCGGTGGCGGACACGTTGTGGCTTTCGCTGCATGATGTGATCCTCTACCGGCCCCGCAGCCAACCCTTCGTCGGGCTGGGCAACTATATTGCCCTGCTCGACGATGCGGATTTCTGGGAGAGCCTCGGCCACTCCCTCGTCTGGGTCGTGGTCGCGGTCGGGCTGCAATTCAGCCTTGGCTTCACCGCTGCTTTGTTGCTGAACCGGGCCTTTCCCTGGCGCGGCCTCGCCCGGGCGCTGGTGATCGTGCCCTGGGCGCTGCCCAGCGTCATCATCGGCCTGGTCTGGACCTGGATGCTGGATTTCAACCTCGGCCTGATCAACACGCTCGGCCTGCGCTGGGGCCTGCTCGATGCCCCGGTCGCCTGGCTCGCCCAGCCCGGCACCGCCATGCTCGCCGTTATCCTCGCCGTTGTCTGGCAAGGCTTCCCGTTTTTCGCCATCACCCTGCTCGCCGGTCTGCAAGGCATCCCGAAGGAGTTGTATGAGGCGGCGGAGATTGACGGCGCCAGC
Organism: uncultured Rhodospirillales bacterium; assembly: GCA_903893975.1. Classification (GTDB taxonomy): domain Bacteria; phylum Pseudomonadota; class Alphaproteobacteria; order Acetobacterales; family Acetobacteraceae; genus CAITOL01. Next base: position 12,777 of record CAITOL010000079.1, read on the forward strand.
ACCTTCAACAGCTTCCGCAACGTCACCTTGCCCTCGCTCGCCCCGGTCATCGCCACCGCGCTGCTGCTGCGCATGATCTGGGTCGCCAACTCGCTCGATCTCATCCTGGTCATGACCGGCGGCGGCCCGGGCACCGCCACCCAAACCCTGCCGCTCTACGCCTTCCTCAAAGCCTGGTCCGGCGCCGATTACGGCCACGGCTCCGCGCTGGCCGTCGTGCTCGCCATCCTGCTGCTCGGCGTCGTCTCCACCTACGCCGCGCGGGCCAACCGATGAAAACCGCCCGGCGCATCCTCGCCACCGACCTGCCCGTCGCCGCCATCCTGGTCTTCGCCCTGGTGCCCTGGGTGTGGATGCTGCTCACCTCGCTGCGCCCCGAAGCCGAGCTGACCCGCGCGCCGGTGCATCTGTTCCCCGATGTCATCTCGCTCGCCAACCACATCGAATTGCTCCGCCGCACCTCCTTCGCCGAGAATTTGCGTGACAGCCTCATCGTCGCCCTCGGCGCGGTCAGCCTCGGCCTGCTGCTGTCCTTGCCCGCCGCCTACGCCTTCGCCCGCCTGCGCTTTCGCGGCCACGGCGCGCTCAAAACCGGCTTCCTGATGGTCAACATGTTCCCGGTCGTGCTGCTCATCCTGCCGCTCTTCGTGCTGATGAAAAGCCTCGGCCTGCTCGATACCTATTTCGCCCTCATCATGGGCCACGCCACCTTCACCCTGCCTTTCGCCATCTGGCTGATGAGCGGCTATGTCGCCGCCATCCCGCCAGAGCTTGACGAAGCCGCAATGATCGACGGCGCCACCCGGCTGCAACTTTTCGTCCGCGTGCTGCTGCCGCTCGCCACGCCCGGTATGGTCGCGGTCGGCATCTACCTCTTCATCGCCTCCTGGAACGAATACCTGTTCGCCCTCATGCTCGCCGGCCGCAATGTCCGCACCGTCACCGTGGCGCTACAAATGTTCATCGGCGAGAACGAAATCCATTGGGGCCTGCTCACCGCCGCCGGCACCCTGGTTGCCTTGCCCGCCACCGCCTTGTTCCTCATCGCCCAAAAACATCTCGCCGCCGGGCTGACCGGCGGCGCCGTGAAAGGATAGCCTATGTCTGCCCCCACCCCATCTCCCTGGCCGATGCCGCCGATCGGCGTCATCTCCATGTCCTACGCCCGGCCGTTCACCGCCGCCGAGTTCCCCGTCCTGGAGCGCATCGCCAATGCCGGGCTGGACTTTATCGAACTCCTGGTGCCCGAAGGCGATGAGCTAAACCCGGTCGCCGCCGGCGAAGCCGCCCGTGCCGCCGGGCTCGATGTCGTGCTCGCCGCCCGCGTCAACCTCACCCGCGACCTGGCATCGGACGACACCACCTGCCACCGCGCCGGCATCGACTATCTGAAATTCTGCGTCGATGTCGCCGTCGCCTGCGGCGCCACCATGGTCGGCGGCCCGCTTTACGGCGCGCCCTTGGTGTTCGCCGGCCGCGCCCCGACCCCGATCAGCGAAGACCACCGCCTCGCCCGCGTCGTCCGCGTGGTGGAAGGCTTGCAGGAAGCCGGCACCTACGCCGCCCAGCACGGCGTGATCCTGGCGATCGAGCCGCTCAACCGCTTCGAGACCGATTTCTGTAATACCGCCCGCCAGGCCACCGAACTCGCCGCCATGGTCGGCCTGCCTAGCGTCGGCGTCATGCTCGACACGTTCCACATGAATATGGAAGAAGACGACCTCGTCCAGGCCATCCACCAGACCGGCCGCCACCTGGTGCATTTCCAGGCCAACGAAAACCATCGCGGCTTCCTCGGCACCGGCCATCTCGACTGGTCCGCCATCTGCCGTGCCCTCGCCGCCATCCGCTACGCCGGCGTTATCACCCTGGAACCCTTCCGCCGCACCGACCACCGCCTGTCCGTTCCCCTGGCGCAATGGCGCGCCCCGACCACGGATGAGGATTCCGACATGGCCTGCGCCGCCGGCTTCCTACACGCTTTGCTGCACGCGGCAGGTGGGCAATGACCCTCAATATCGGCTGGATCGGCTGCGGCAATCACGCCAGTGAGATGCTGCTGCCGCAACTCGTGCGCCACGATATCCGCTTCAGCGCCATCGCCGATCTCGACCCGCAGCGCCTCGCCCTCATCGGCAATCGTTACGGCGTCGCCACCCGCACCACCGATGCCCTGGCCCTGCTCGATACCCCCGGCCTGCACGCCATCGGCATGGCCGTCGGCCCCAAGCAGCACGCCGAATTCGCCGCCGCCGCCATGCGCAAAGGCCTCGCGGTCTTCATCGAAAAGCCCCCGGCCGCCACGGCGGCAGAGGCCGATGTCCTGGCGCAGATCGCTGATTCAACCAAACAGGTCTGCGTCGTCGGCTTCATGAAGCGCTATTCCACCGCCAACCGCATCGCCGGCAACATCCTGCGCACCCCGGCGTTCGGCTCCAGCGCCAGCCTGCTCGGCGAATACATGACCGCCCCCGGCTATTTCGTCGGCAATCCAGACTACACCGGCTTCCTGCTGCATCATTGCGTCCACGCGATGGATCTGGTGCCCTGGCTCATGGGCCAGCCCGTCACCACCGTCCATGCCCGCGTCCACACGCTCGAACCCGGCAAGCTGCTGCTGCACACCGGCTTCGGCTTTGCCTCCGGCGCGCTCGCCACCGTCGTCATGGGCACGCATCAATCGCGCGGCACCCCGATGGAATGGTGGCAGGTCATGGGCGACCACCAGCGGGTCGAAATGCGCAACGTGCATGAGGTCCGGCACTACCGCGCCCCGCCGTTCAAAGTCTCAGACCCCGCCGCCACCCTCGACCCCGCCACCGATACTCTGGGGTGGGAGCCTAATCTGACCGCCGCGGCCAACGAAGATCATAAAGGCTACCACGCCCTGATCGGTGAATTCCTCAAAGCCGTACGCGGTGAGCCGAACGATGCTCCCCGCATCGCCGCCGGCGCCCAGGCGATGCGGGTGCTGGAGGCGATGGTCCGGTCAATGCAGTCCGGCGCTGTGGAACCGGTCTGAACCCACCGCGCGCAACGGCAGCACCACCGGATGGCCATCGGACCCGGCGTCGATCGCCACGTCGACGTCGAACACCTCCGCCAGATACTGTGCGGTCAGCATGTCGGCCGGCCGGCCGAGGCCAACCAGTCTGCCATCGCGCAACAGCGCCAGCCGGTCGGCGAAGCGGGCGGCGGCGTTCAGGTCGTGCAACACCGCGATGGTCGTCAGGCCGCGCTTGCGGGAGATGTCGCGCAGCAATGCCAGCACGCCGAGCTGATGGGCAATGTCGAGCGCGGAGGTGGGTTCGTCGAGCAGCAAGGCGCGCGGGTTGCCGGCCAGCACCTGGGCGATGAACACCAACTGCCGCTGGCCGCCGCTCAATGTGCCGATGCGCCGATGCGCGAGCGCGGCGATCCCGATTTCCGTCATCGCCGCCTCCGCCGCGGCCAGATCCCCCGCCGCCACCCGCAGGCCAAGCGAGCGCATGCGACCAAGCAGCACGACTTCGAACGCCGTCAGCACCGCGCGCGATGCAGTGTCCTGCGGCATGTAGCCGATGTCGGTTTGCCGACCGGCCCAGGATATCCTGCCGGCATGGCGCTGCACGCCGGCCAACGTGCGCAAAAGAGTCGATTTGCCAGACCCGTTGGGCCCAAGAATCGCCAGAATCTCGCCGGGCTCGGCCATGAGATTGACGTCCACAACGGCATGTTGCGTCCCATACCGAACGCTGACGTTGCTGGCCTCGAGCCTCATGTCGCCCCTCCGCGGCGCAGCACCAGCCAGGCGAAGAACGGCACCCCGATCAGTGCGGTGACAATGCCAATGGGGAAAACCGTGCCCGGCACGATCGCCTTGCTGGCGACGGACGCCGCCGACAGCAGCAGCGCGCCGATCAGGGCGGACGCGGGCATGGCGTGGCGTTGATCCTCTCCCACCACCATTCGCGCGATATGTGGCGCCACCAGCCCGACAAAGCCGATGGTGCCGACGAAGGCGACCGCCGCCCCGGTCAGCAGGGACACCACCACGAAGGCGCGCAATCGCAGCCGATCCACCCGCACCCCGAGCGAGCGGGCACGTTCATCGCCCAGTTGCAGCGCCGTCAACGCCCAGGCGTCGGCGAACAGCACCGGCAGCGCCAGGGCCAGAACCGCAGCCACCACGGCGGTCTTGCTCAGCGTGGACCGCTGCAGGCTGCCGAACAGCCAGAAGACGATTTGTTGCAACGCCTCCGGGGAAGCGACGAATTGCAGTAGCGACAGCAGCGCCTGGAACAGAAACAAACAGGCGATGCCGGCAAGCACCAGCAGTTCCGGCGTGGCCCCCCGCAACCGGCCGACGCCACCAACTATCCCACAGGCCAGGGCGGCGAAAGCGAAGGCGGCCAATGGCACGGCGGTGTCGTCGCTCAGGCCGAAGCTGGCGCCAAGCACAATTGCCAGCGCGGCGCCAAAGCCCGCCCCGGCGGAAATGCCCAGGGTGTAGCTGCTGGCCAGCGGATTGTTCAGGATGGTTTGCATCACCATGCCGGTAATCCCCAATGTCGCACCGACAACGACCGCCATCAGGGCAATCGGCAAGCGCAATTGTTGCACGATCGCCACCAGCATCGGATCGGTGGACTGGCCGGTCAGCACCAACAGAACCGC
>CAITOL010000080.1 GCA_903893975.1 uncultured Rhodospirillales bacterium
AACCAATTCAAACTCCCATGAACACAACAGTTCGCGGGAGTTTTTTTGTGACCAGACGGCCGAACATTCATCGCACCACGCAACTATCCCTGAAACGCCGCCACCGCTTCCGGCAGCGCCCAGATCTTCTCAATCGCCGCCGCCCCCGCCGCGACAAGTGCGGCCTCATCGCCGCCGGTATAGTGCCCGCCGGCAACCAGCACCCGCCCATCGACGATCACCAGATCGATATCCGCCGCGTTCGCCAGCGCGATCAGCCCGCGTCGCGGGTCGGAGAGCGGCTGCAACAGCGGCCGGGTTAAATCCACCACCGTCAAATCCGCCGTCGCTCCAGCGGCGATCACGCCCAAATCCGGCCGCTGCAACACGGCGGCTGGAGTGGCGGTTACCGCATCAATCAAGTCCGGCGCCGTGGCGATATCGGCCCGACCCGCCGCGATCTTGGAAATCATCGACGCCGCGTTCATTTCCCCCAGCAGGTCCATGTTATAGCCGTCAGTGCCGATTGCCGTGCGCACCCCATGGCTGGCAAAGCGGCCAAACGCGGCGGCAACCCCGGTGCGCGCGAACACGCGCGGGCAGTTCAACACCGTCGCGCCACGGGCTGCCATCAGCCGCAAATCGTCATCCGAACTCGCAATCGCATGCGCCCCCAGCAGGTCCGGCCCCAACATCCCGAGCCAGTCCAAATACTCCGCCGGGGTACGGCCGTTATATCGCGCCCCGATCGTCGCCACCTCGTCAGCATCCTGCGCCAGATGGGTGGTAATCGGCACGCCCAGCGCCCGGGCGCGCTCGGCACAGGCGCGCAGCAGGTCCGGGCCGCAGGTGTCGGTGGCATGTGGGCTCATGGTCACGCTGATCCGCCCCTCGGCCTGGCCGTGCCAGCGGGCGTACAAGCCATCCCAGATAGCCAGGTCGGCCTGCCCATCATCGCCGGCATAGCGCACCACGCCATCGGCGCCCGCCTGCGCGTCGGCCGTGGAAAACAGATACGGCGCCCCGTAGAACCGCAGCCCCATCTCCTCGGCCGCCTGGAACATTTCCGGAATGCCGTTGCGGAACGGCTCCATCACCGTGGTCGCCCCACCCCGCAGCAGTTGCAAAATCCCCAGCCGTGCCACATCAAGCCGTTCCGCTGGGGACAAAATTTCGATGCCCCGCCGTGTCAGCGGCAGCAGGACCGTATAGACAATGCTCGGGTTGTTCTTACGCCCGTTGCCGTCCTCGGTATGGCTGCGTGCCACCGCCTCGCTAAAGCAGTGATTGTGCAGGTTCATCAACCCCGGCAGCACAAACCGACCGGGCCGATCGAACACCTGATCGGCCTGCGGACGGCTGGCGGTGATGGCCGCGATACGACGTCCCTCCAGCAGCACCCAGCGGTCGCGCAGCACCGTTTGCTCCCCGTCGTGCCGGCTCAGCACGTAGCTGCCGAAAATCGCTGTCGTGCCCATCGCGCCCATGCTCATCTGGCCCCGTTCATGCAAGCTCACTCCGGTTCGATCACCCCGGCCCGTTCCGTCATCGCGCGATACTGCTCCGGGCGCCGATGCGCTGCGAAGTTGAACATCTTATCCTTGCCCTGGCGGCACAAATCCAGATCGCAATCGGCCACCAGCACCTCGTCGGCCAACGTCGTCGCCTCCGCCACGATCACCCCGTTGGGATCGACGATGCAAGACCCGCCGATCAACCCAGACCCATCCTCGTCCCCCGCTTTGGCCACCGCAACCGCCCAGGTCGCGTTCATATACGCATTGGCCTGCGCCACCAGCCGGGAATGGAACTGCCGCAGTGCGGCATCCTCGGTATTGCCACCATTGGGGTCATAGGCGGCGGAGTTATAGCCGACGCACACCAACTCCACCCCTTGTAGCCCGAGCATCCGCCAGGATTCCGGCCAGCGGCGGTCGTTGCAGATCATCATGCCCAGGATGCCGCCATGCCAGTCCGGCCCGGCCCGAAAGGCGGGAAATCCCAGATCGCCATAGGCGAAATAGCGTTTTTCCAACTGCTGAAACCGCTCCCCGGCGCGCGGCTCGACCGATCCGGGCAAATGCACCTTGCGGTAATGCCCGAGCACACTGCCATCGGGCTGCACCAGAATGGCGCTGTTGAACCGCCGGCCATCCGGCGTCTGCTCGGCATAGCCGACACTAAAGCCAACCCCCAGCGCCCGCGCCCGGTCGAACAACGCCTGCACCGCCGGGTTGGGCATTGCCGGCTCGAAATATCCCGCCAGCGCATCTGGCTCTAGCAGCCAGCGCGGAAAGAAGGTGGTGAAGGCGAGTTCGGGGAACACGACCAGTTGGGCCCCGCGCGCCGCGGCCTGCTCCAGCAAGCGGATCATCCGGCCGAGCGTCTGCGCGCGGTCATCGGCACGCTGGGTGGGGCCCATCTGGGCGGCGGCAACGCGCAGAATTCGGCTCATGCTTAGTCCGTCCCCTCAGCCTTGGCCGGCGCCCCGCTGCGGTGATGCCGCTGCGGGGCGCCGCAGGTCACGCCACCGTGGTCGGCATCGGCTTGCCGGCAAAGTAGGCATCGATGTTATCCAACATCAAATCCCCCATGGCCTGCCGCGTCTCATGCGTCGCACTGGCGATATGCGGGGTCAGTACCACGTTCGCCATCGCGCGCAAGCTGTCGGGCACGCGTGGTTCGTCCTCGAACACATCCAGCGCCGCCCCGCCAAGGCCCCCGCTTTGCAGCGCCACAATCAGCGCCGCCTCATCCACAATCGCCCCGCGCGCAACGTTGACCACCACGCCATTGGGGCCCAAGGCGGCGAACACCTCCGCACCGATCACCTTGCGCGTGCTGGCGGACGACGCCGCGCACACCACCAGCACGTCACACGCCGCCGCCAAGGCGACCGGATTGGGGTAATACGTATACGGCCCATCCTGCGGCGCCACATCGGTATAGGCGATGACATCGGTAAAGCCGCTGAACCGCTTGGCCACCGCACGGCCGATCCGGCCCAACCCGAAAATCCCGATGCGCTTGCCGGTCAACTTGCGCGCCAGCGCCACCTCGCCGGCCGGCCATTTGCCCGCCCGCACATGCGCATCGCCCTGCGGCAACTGGCGCAGCAGCGACAGGGTGAGCCCGATTGCCAGATCCGCCACATCATCGGTCAGCACATCCGGCGTATTGGCCACCCGAACGCCCCGGCTACGCGCCAGGTCCAGATCCACCTTGTCATAGCCCACGCCGTTGATGCCGATCACCTTCAGCTGCGGCAGCGCCGTCATCAGCGCGGCCGGCACGCCGAGATGCCCGCCGGTCACCACACCCTCAATCGTCGCGGCATGTTCGGCCAGCCACGCCGCATCAATCACCTCCAACGTCGCGGCAATCACGTCATAGCCAGCATCGAGCCGCGCCTGCGCGGCAGGGTAAATCGGGCAAAGTTGCAAAATCGTCGTCACAGTAGGTTCCTTCGGGATACGCCGGCGCTCAGACCACGCTCGTCATGCCGCCATCGACATAAATGATCTGGCCGTTGACAAAGCTCGATGCGGCCGAGGCCAGAAACACCGCCGCTCCGCCCAACTCCTCCACCCGGCCCCAGCGCCCCGCGGGCGTGCGCTTGCACAGCCAGTCGGAAAACGCCGGATCGTCCACCAGCGCCTGGTTCATCGGCGTGGCGAAATAGCCAGGGGCGATGCCATTGGTCTGCAACCCGTGCTTGGCCCAGTCGGCGCACATGCCCTGGGTCAGCATCTTCACCGCCCCCTTGCTGGCGGCATAGGGTGCGATGGACGGCCGGCCCAACTGGCTTTGCACGGAACAGATATTGATAATCTTGCCCTGCTTGCGCGGGATCATGTGCCGCGCCACTGCCTGGGCGACGAAAAACACGCTGTCCAGATTGGTGCGCATCACCTCGCGCCAGGTCTCGGCGGCAAAATCCTCCAGCGGCGCCCGGCGCTGAATGCCGGCATTGTTCACCAGAATATCAATCGGCCCGCCTTCGGCCTCAATCCGTGCCACCCCGGCAATCACCGCTGCCTGATCGGTCACGTCGAAGGTCGCGCATTCAACTGCGATGCCCTCGGCCCGCAAGGCGCCCGCCGCCTGTTCCAACTTGGCCGCATCGCGCCCGTTCAGCACCACGGTGGCCCCGGCTGCCCCCAGCGCCTGCGCCAGCGCCAGGCCGATTCCCTGGCCAGACCCGGTCACCAACGCGCGCCGCCCCGCCAGACTGAACATATTCACCACGTCTCTCCTCACTTGCCGCCTTGCCCAAACCGCAGGCTTTACCGGGAACGCGTCCCAGACGCATCACCCGATGGCGACATAGCCGCGCTGTTCCACGCCGGACCATTCAGCGCCATCGCTGGCCACATCGCATCGGCCACCCATCGCGCCAAATGGTCCTCGTCGTCGGTAAGGCTTACGGAATCGGGGTGAACTTCAGCTCCTTCAGCGGCACCACCTTATCGGTGCGGGTCATCTTGTATTCGGTGTTCGGCCCCAGCCACTTGTCCCAAAGCTGGTTGATCTCGCCAGCCTGATCCATCGCCAGCAAGGTCGCGTTGATCTTGGCCAGCAACGCCGGCTCGTCCTTCTTCATGCCGACGCCAATCGGCTCCAGCAGCAGCGGCTCCTGGATCATCTTCATCGGCACGCCAGAGACATGCGAGTCATTGACCAGCTTGGTGATCGTCATCGTGTTGGCGACCATGCCAACCGCCTTGTTCTGCTGCACCGCCATGAACACCGACCCGGTATCCTGGAACGTCAGCGGTTCAGATTCGTTCAGCTTCACCGCCAGTTCGGACGTCGAGCCCTTCGCCGCCGCGATGCGCTTGCCTTTGTAGGTGTCTTTGCCGGTGCCGGGGTCGGTCGCTTTCACCGCCAGCATTTCCTTGGCCAGGTAATACGGATCGCTGAACTGGATCTGCTCCGCGCGGCCGAGCGTATAAGCCAGATTGGCAATGGTCACATCCACCCGCCCGAGCTTCACCTCCGGCACCCGGCCTTCCACCGAAAGCGGGGTGATTTTCGCCTCAACCCCCAGGCGCTTGGCAATCGCCTTGCACAGATCGACGTCGAAACCGACCATCTCACGCGTTTTCGGGTCCGGCGCCGCGAACGGCGGCACATCGGCGAAAGTGCCGCATTTCAGCTCTTTGTGCTGCATGATGTCCTGCAACTGATCGGCCTTCGCCGGGGCAGAAACGCCCGACAGCAGCAAGGCTGCAGCCGCTGTAGGCAGGGCAAGGGTCTTCAAGGCCATGGTCGTTCTCCTTGGGGTTAATGTTTAATGGGATCGCAGGTCGGACAGGAAACGTTGCGCCCGCGGATGCTGCGGCGCACCGAAAAACGCGGTGGGCGTCGCCGTCTCCAGAATGCGCCCGGCATCCATGAACCAGACCCGATCGGCAACATCGCGCGCGAAGCCCATTTCGTGGGTCACGCACATCATGGTCATGCCGTCTTTGGCCAGGCTGCGCATCACCGCCAGCACTTCGCCGACCATTTCCGGGTCCAGCGCGCTGGTCGGCTCGTCGAACAGCATCGCCGGCGGCTCCATCGCCAGCGCCCGGGCAATGGCCACGCGCTGCTGCTGCCCGCCGGAAAGCTGCGCCGGATAGGCATGGGCGCGCTCGGCCAGGCCCACCCGCTCCAGCAACGCCATCGCCCGCGCCCGCGCTTCCGCCCGCCCGACCGCCTTCACCCGCCAGGGGGACAGCACCACGTTTTCAAGTGCGGAAAGATGCGGAAACAGATTGAAGCTCTGGAACACAAAGCCGATCTGGCTGCGCAACCGGTTCAACGCCGCGGCCCGCATGGGCGCATGCACATTCTGCCCGTCGAACCGTACAGCACCAGACTGGATTTCCTCCAGCCGGTTCACGGTGCGGATCAAGGTGGATTTGCCAGAGCCAGACGGCCCGCACACCACCACCACCTCGCCCCGGGCGACCTGGGCGTTGATGTCCGCCAGCGCCAGAAACGGCCCGTAATATTTATTCACGTCCTCGAAACGGATCATTGTGCCGCCACCAGTTGCACCGGCGCGGGGCCCGCCCGCCGCGCGGCAATGCTGCTTTCCAACCATCCCGCCAGCCGCGTCAGGCTGAAGCAGACGGCGTAATAGGTCAGCGCCAGAATCAGAAACACCTCAAACGGTTTGGTCAGCAGCCGGTTGTTGATCTGGTTGGCCGCAAAGGTCAGCTCCGGCACGTTGATCACGTAGCCCAGCGTCGTGTCCTTAATCGTGGAGACAAACTGGCTGAGAATGCTGGGCAACATGTTGTAGAGCGCCTGGGGCAAAATCACGAACCGCATCGCCCCGCCATAGCCATGCCCCAGCGCGCGCGCCGCATCCATCTGCCCGCGCGGTAGCGCCTCAATCCCGGCCCGCACCACCTCGCTCAGAAACGCGCCTTCATACAGCACCAACGTGCACAGCATGGTCGCATAGCCCGGCACGCTCACGCCGAGCAGCAGCGGGAACATGAAATATACCCAGAAGATAATCATCAGCAGCGGCACGCCGCGCACCGCATATACCAACGCCAGCGCCGGCAACCGCAGCCAGGCCCGATGCGACAGCCGCGCCAGCGCCACCAGCACGCTCAACGGAAACGCCAGCCCGATGCCGAGCACGGACAGGATCAGCGTCGCCGCAATCCCGCCCAGCGGCCCGTTCGGATATTGCCCGACCAGCAGCAGCAGCCAGTTATCGCGCACAATCTCCAGCGCATTGCTGAACAGGCTCACCGCACGCCCACTTGCGCATCGCGTGCACCAAGCATGGCGCCGCCGGCCATAATCGCCAGCGAGCACAGCAGATACAGCGCCGTGGCCACCAGATAGACCTCGAAGGTGCGGAAGCTCTCATTCTCCACCTCCCGCACCGCATGGGTCAGCTCCACCACGCCAATCGCCATCGCCAGGCTGCTGTTCTTGAACAGCGACACGGTGTGGTTCACCAAAGCCGGCATGGCATGGCGCAGCGCCTGCGGCATCAGCACAAACCGCATCATGCCCAGATAGCTATGGCCCAGCGCCCGCGCCGCCTCCGTCTGCCCAGGGCCGACCGACCGCAGACCGGACCGCAAATCCTCGCTGAAATACGCCGCCTGACACAGGCCGAGCGCGACCACCGCGAAAATTGCCTCCGCATTATGGTCGCTCAGCCACTCCTGCAACCCGTCCGGCAACAGGCTGGCAATCCCGAAATACCACAGCATCAGCTGCACCAAAGTCGGCACGTTGCGATGGTAGGAAATATAGAGCCCCACCGCCGCCTCCGCGATCCGGCTGCCGGTCAGCCGCACCGCCAGCAGCACAAAGGCCAGCGCCATCGCCAACGCCCAAGACCCGGCGGCGACGACGAACGTCATCACCAGACCATGCCCGAGCATGGCCGCGAATTGCGGGTTCAACAGCAGGGCGGCGAGGTCAAACCCTTGCATGCGCGGCCTAGGCCATCACGTCGCGTCGGCCGGGCGGGTGGTCGATAACCCCCCCGGCACCTGCAAGGTCGGCATAATCTCCATATGCCCGACATTGACCGCAATCGGCGCGGCAATGGCGAACGCGATCGCATCGGCGATGTCGGTCGCCTGCGGCAGTTCAAACCCCTCGATAAACCGGGCGCGGATCTCCGGACTGTCGCCATGCACATGGGCGAAAATATCGGTCTCTACCCGGCCCGGGCAAATCTCCGTCACCCGCACCCGCCGGCCATAGGCGTCGATCCGCAATTGGCGCGACAGCATGCTGATCGCGGCTTTGGTGGCGTGATAAATCGAATTGCCGCCGAAGTTATAAGCGGCCGCGATGGAACTGATGTTGACCACGTGGCCCCGGTCTCGCGCCACCATCCCGGGCACCACCAGCCGGCACAAATGCAGCACCGCGCGCAGGTTCACATCCACCAGCAGGTCGATATCCTCGGCATCGCCCTTCAGCAGCCCCTTGGGCCGATCCACCCCGGCATTGTTCACCAGCACGTCAAACCCCACCGCCTCGGTCAGCTTGGTCACCCCGGCCAGGTCGGTCACGTCGAGCGCATGGGGAATACAGCCGGTGCGCGCCGCCAGCGCGTCCAGCGCCGCGCCGTTGCGGGCCAGCGCATGCACCTCCAGCCCCTCGCGGCAGAACCGCTCCACCACCGCTGCGCCGATGCCGGACGAAGCGCCGGTGACCAGGGCAGTTTTATAATCGGAAAACGGCATGAAGATCCTTTGTCAGCGGGCAGTGTGGCGAGGGTGATACGCTATCGGGCCGGCAAGGTGGGCGCCAAGACGTAATGGCTGTGGTGGGATAAGCCGCGCTTATGCCTGTGGCCGCTGCTGCGACACTGGCACGATGCGCCCGCCGGCGGCGATAATCTCATCGCGGATCAACCGGCCCAGCGCCACCGCGCCGTCCGTGTCGCCATGCAGCAGAATGCTGCCCGCCCGCATCGGCAACGCCTTGCCGGAGATGCTGGTCACCGTGCCCGTGGTCAGCACCTGCCGCACCCGCTGCACCACTGCCGCCGGGTCGTGGATCACCGCCCCAGCCTGTTTGCGCGGCACCAGCAGCCCATCATCGCCGCAGGCCCGATCGGCCAGAAACGTGGTCACCACCTTCAGGCCGCAGCGCGCCGCCGCCTGCTCAATCGCCGGGCTGGTGGAGGAGACGATGATCAACCGCGGATCAAACGCCGCCACCGCCGCCACCAGCCCGTCCGCCATCGCCGCATCCGCGGCGACCATGTTGCCCAGCGCGCCATGAAAACTCATATGCGTCATCAGGTGCCCGGCACGCCGCGCAATCCCAGCCAGCGCGCCCAACTGATAGACCACCATCGCCGCAAGCTCCGGCAGGTCGATCTGCATCACCCGCCGGCCAAAGCCCTGCACATCCGGGAAGCCCACATGCGCGCCCACATCCACCCCGCGCGCCAGCGCCTGTCGCACGGTCTGGTCCATAATCAGCGGATCGCCGGCATGAAACCCGCAGGCGATATTGGCCGAGGACACCAGATCCAGCAGCGCCGTATCGTCGCCGATCCGCCACGCGCCAAAGCCTTCAGCGAGGTCAGCATTCAGGTCGATGATCATGCGCACGCCTCCTGCGGCAGGCTTTCGAGCGTCAGCACCGCCACGCCAAAACCAACAATCTGCCCATGCGGTACCAGATACCCCACCGCCAACCCGGCACTGGGGGCCAGCACCGGCATCAGCAGCACGCCAACCTGCAACAGCCCAACCATCTGCCCGGCCGCCACACGCGCCCCGGGGGCCACGAACGCGGCGGTGGACAGCGGATGCCGGTGCAGAAACACCCCCACCCCCGCGCTTCGCACCGCCACACTGGCGGGTGTGGCCGGCGCAACCTCCTGCCCCAGCCGCACCACCCCCTCCGGCCCGCTTAGTTCGAGCCGGGTGATATCGCTGCCCGCAAGCCAGGCGGAAATTTCAGCCACGTGCTGGAACGGCATGTTCAACCCCTGTCCCGCAAGCCGCGATAGAGCGCGGTCAGGCGCCGGATATCGTCGAGGTAGCGCCGGTTCCAGGCGGAGGCCTGCTGCGCCCCCGCCCAGTCGCAGGCGACAAACCGGATCTGGCTGCCAATCGGCGCCTGACCCAGCCGCCATAAATCCGCATCGATCACCGTGCCGATTTTCGGATACCCGCCCGTCGGCTGCGCATCGCGCATCTGCACAATCGGCTGCCCGCCATGCGGCACCTGGATCACCCCCGGCACAATCCCGTGCGACCGCAACTCCAGCGGGACCGTCGGCGTCAGGCTCGGCCCGGCCAGGCGAAACCCGTAACGGTCGCTTTGCGGCGTGATCTTCCATGGCTGCTGCCAGAATGCGGCGCGCGAGTCCGGCGTGTAGCAATCATGCTCCGCCGCTGGCATCACCCGGATCGCCGGCAGCCCGTCCTGCAACAACGGCTCCACCAACCCCGCCGGCTGCACGCCGAACCCCACCGCCCGTGGCGCCGCACCCGCCGCGCCCACCGGCAGCACATCGCCCTGGCGCAACGCCCGGCCGGCATGCCCGCCAAAGGCGCCGCGCAGTTGGGTGCTGCGTGAGCCAAGCGCCACCGGCACATCCACCCCGCCGGCGAGGCAAAGATACGCCCGGCTGCCGCGCCACGCCGCCACGCGCGGCGGGCGCAACTGCAACACCTGTCCCGCCCGCGCCGCGCAAACCCACCACGGCAAAACCGGCACCCCGTCCAAGGTCGCGCCGCAATCCGCGCCGGTTACCGCAAAGGTGCAGGCGGCCTGAAACCGCACGTCGAACGGAAACACCTGCACCTCAACCCCGGCATCGCCTTCCGCGTTGCCCAGCAGCAGATTGCCTGCCGCCAGCGCCAGATTGTCCATCGCGCCGGACGTGCCGACGCCAAAGCCCAACGCCCCAACCCGGCCAAGGTCCTGCACCGTCGCCAACGCGGTCTGCGACAAAATCTCGATCATCGGATCACCCGTGCTACGCGGAAGCGGATCGTATCGCCCGGGCTCAACAGGCAAGGCTGCGGCAGGCTGGGGTCGAAAAAGCACATCGTCGTGCTGCCGATCGTATTCCATCCGCTCGGCCCGTCAGACGCGGAAACCCCGGTCTGCTGCCCGCCGATCGACACCGACCCGCCGGGCAGCCGCAGCACCGGGGAATGCCGGCGCGGGGTGGCGATGCGCGGGTCCATGCCGCCCAGGTAACAATAGCCTGGATGACTGCCGATCGCGTACACCGGATAATCCGGGGCAGCATGGCGCGCGACCACCTCATCCACGTCTAACCCGGTATGGGCCAGCACATCGGCCATATGCGGCCCGCCTTCGCCGCCATAGGTCACCGGCAACTCCACCACCCGGCCGGCAAGCGCCAGCGGCACCACCGCCGGCCACGCCTCCTGCAAGCGGCGGATCACGCCTGCGGGGGATGGCAGCGGCTGATGCACCGTCAGCATCAGGTTGTTCATCCCCGGCACCGCCTCGGCGATTTCCGGCCAGGTCTGCGCCTCCCGCGCCAGCGCCCAAATCCGCCGCTGCGCCTCCAGGCTGGTCGCGCCCGGCGCCTCCAGCAGCAACGCGGTATCGCCCAGCAAACTCACCAGCGGCACTGCCTCGCTCATGCCCGGCCATCCTGCTGCAACCAGCGTTCGAGGTAATGGATATCCACCCCACCAGCGGCAAACCCCGCATCAGCCGCCAGTTGCCGATGCAACGGCAAATTCGTTTCGATCCCGCTCACCTGCATCTCGTCCAGCGCAATCCGCAACCGCGCCAGCGCTTCCGCGCGGCTGTCGCCATGCACGATCAGCTTGGCGATCATCGAGTCATAGTGCGGTGCCACCACAAACCCGGCCCGGGCATGGCTGTCCACCCGCACCCCAGGCCCGCCGGGCAAATCCCATTGCGTGATCACGCCGGGGGAGGGGGCAAATGTCTTTGGGTTTTCCGCATTGATCCGGCATTCAAACGCATGCCCGAAGCCCGGCACCTCCGCCTGCGTCCAGGCCAGCCTTGCCCCCCCGGCCACGCGAATTTGCTGCTGCACCAGGTCAATCCCGGTGGTCATTTCCGTCACGCAATGCTCCACCTGTACCCGCGTATTCATTTCGATGAAGTAGAACGCACCATCTTCGACCAGAAACTCGAACGTGCCCAACCCGCGATAACCAATCGCCCGGCAGGCGGCGGTGCAGGCCGCGCCGATCTCCGCCAGCAGCTGCGGGTCGATGCCGGGGGCAGGGGCCTCCTCCAGGATTTTCTGATGCCGCCGCTGCAACGAACAATCCCGGCTGCCGAGCCAGACCGCCTGACCGTAGTGATCGGCCAGCACCTGAATTTCCACATGCCGTGGCGCGGTCAGGAACTTTTCCAGATAAACCTCCGGATTGCCGAAGGCGCGCCGCGCTTCCTCCCGCGTTACCGCCAGCGCCTCCAGCAACTCGGCCGCCGCGCGCACCACCCGCATGCCGCGCCCGCCGCCACCACCAGCCGCCTTCACAATCACCGGGTAGCCGATGGCGGCCGCCAAAGCCTGCAACGCTGCCGGGTCCTCCGGCAAGGCGGTATCCGGCCCCGGCACGCACGGCACGCCAGCCGCGCGCATCGCCTGCTTGGCCGCCACCTTATCGCCCATCATGCGGATCGCCGCTGCGGGCGGGCCAATGAACACCAGCCCCGCCGCCTCCACCCGCGCCGCGAACGCGGCATTTTCGGACAGGAAGCCATAGCCGGGATGAACCGCCTCCGCGCCGCTCAACTCGGCCGCCAGCAGAATGGCCTCCTGGTTCAGATAGCTCGCCGCCGCGTTGGCCGGGCCGATACACAGCGCCATATCCGCCTGCCGCACCGCCAGCGCATCCGCATCCGCCTCGGAATGCACCACCACCGTGCGCAGGCCCAGCGTGCGGCAGGCGCGCTGCACCCGCAGCGCAATCTCGCCCCGATTGGCGATCAATACGGTCTTGAAACCGAGCCCGGTCATACGATGCGCATCACAATCTGCCCCGCCTCAACCTCAACCCCGCTCGCCAGCGCGATGCTCTCCACGGTGCCATCGCGTTCGGCCTGAATGGGGTTGAACACCTTCATCGCCTCGATGATGCACACCGTCTCGCCCCGCCGCACCGCCTGGCCAACCGCCACAAACGCCGGCGCCCCCGGTGCCGGGCTGAGATGCAAAATCCCGGACAGCGGCGCCGCAAGCTCGGTCTGCGGCTGGCTCTCTGCCGCCGCCTCCCGCATTACCACTGGCGCCGGGCCACTGGCCGCCAATTGCCCGCGTTCCAGCCGCAATGTCACCCCGCCCTTGCGCGCCTCCAGCCCGGACAAGCCAAGGCGCTGGGCGGTCTCCATCAGCACCTTGATATCGGCGAGTTCCATGCATGCCCTCTCGGAATGGCGCCCCGTCAGCCGGTGGCGATCCATCGAGCGGCTACGCTATCGGGGCGCGTTCGCCGGCGCCAAGACTGAATGACTGTGTCCCGATAAGGCCGACTTATGACCGTGGCACCAGCCCGGCATCCTCGGCACCGAGCAGATTGCCGGGCAGGGCGGTCACCAGTTCCAGCAAAATATCCCGCACCGCCCGCGCCGGTTCCAGCAGCGGCAAATGGTCGGACTGGCACAGCGCCAGCGGTGCCACGATATCCGGCGCGACAATCCGGCACATCCAGGCGTTGCAAGATGCGACGATCTGCCGCGCCATGGATTCCGGCAGGATCGTCGCCCCCAGCCCATCGGCAATCGCGGCGGTCAGGGTGCTGGCCGATTCAATTTCCGCCACCACCCGCGCTGCCATGCCGATGCCGGCAAACGCCTCATCCACCATGCGCCGCACCACGTTGTAGGGCCGGGCCAGATAGAGATCGACCTCCGCCAGCATCGCCAGCGGCACCAGATCCGGCGGAGCCAACATGCGGTCCGGCCCGACCACGAATAAATGCTCGCTCAACAGCGGCTGAAACGTCAGCCCGTGCACGCTGGTCTTGCCGCCATACAGCACCGCTAGGTCCATCCGCCCGTTCATCACCAGTTCCGACAGCGTGTTGCCGTAGGTCTCGTTCAGATACAGCACGATATCCGGATGGCGCGTCCGCACCGCCCGCAGCAACGGCAACGCCAGCCCGGCCGCCGCCGTGCCCGGCGCCAGCCCGACCGACACCGCGCCCGACAGCCCCTGGCTCGCCGCCAGCATATCCACCCGCGCCTGCTCGCATTGCCGCAGAATTTGCTGGGCATGGCGATACAGCACCCGCCCGGCCTCGGTCGGCGTCACCCCGCGCTTGGTGCGCACCAGCAATTGCTGCCGCACCTCACCCTCCAGCGTCGCCAGTTGCTGCGACAGCGCCGGCTGCGCCACGTGCAGAATATCCGCCGCCTGCGTCAGGCTGCCGATATCGACAATCTTCACAAAATACTGCAACCGCTTGAGGTTCATGTCATCAGGCCCCGCGCCCTATCGCTGGGTTCATCCATAAGAGAACCATATACAGGCAGAGCGAACTTATCTTGGCCAGGATGGCACCGGAACCGTAGCTTCGGCAAAATTGCATCAGGTCAGGCCCCAGTGAACAGCTCCCGCATCGCCGCCCGCGTCCGCCGCATCAAACCATCCCCCAGCACCGCGGCGGCCGATCGCGCCAACGAATTGCGCCGCGCCGGGCGCTCCATCGTCAACCTCGTGGTGGGCGAGCCGGATTTCGACACCCCGCCGCATATCCGCCAGGCCGCCGCTGCGGCGATTGAGGCCGGTGCCACCCGCTACACCCCCATGGCCGGCACGCCGGAACTGCGCCAGGCCATCATCGGCAAACTGGCGCGCGAAAACGGCCTGACCTACGCCGCCGATGAAATCATCGCCACCAACGGCGCCAAAAGCGCGATCTACGCCGCCCTCGCCGCCACGTTGGAACCGGGGGACGAGGTAATCATTCCCGCGCCCTACTGGGTGTCATACCCGGATATGGTCATCGCCTCCGACGGCGTTCCGGTGGCGCTTGCCTGCCCGGAAAGCCAGGGCTTCAAGCTCACCGCCGCACAACTCGATGCCGCGATTACCGAGCGCACACGCTGGCTGCTGCTCAACGCCCCGTCGAACCCAACCGGCGCCAGCTACACCGAGGCCGAATATCGCGCCCTCGCTGGTGTGCTCGACCGCCATCCGCACGTGATGGTGATGACCGATGATATCTACGAACACATCCGCTTCGACGGTCAGACAACCCCGCATCTGCTCGCCGTCGCGCCGCAATTGCGCGACCGCACGCTCGCGATCAACGGGGTCTCCAAAACCTATGCCATGACCGGCTGGCGCATCGGCTGGATCGCCGGGCCGCGCGACCTGATCCGCGCGGTGGATACCTGGCTGTCGCAATCCGCCGGCAATTGCTGCGCCGTCAGCCAGGCCGCGGCCACCGTGGCACTGAACGGGGACCAGAGCTTCGTGCGCCAGAGCGTGGCGATTTACCACGACCGGCGAGACCGCATGGCCGCGCGCATCAACGCCATTCCCGGCCTCAGCTGCGCCCTGCCGGACGGGGCGTTCTACCTCTACGTCAACTGCGCCGGCCTGATCGGCCAGCGCCGCCCGTCCGGCGCGGTGCTGGAAACCGACGTCGATGTGGTGCTGTTCCTGCTGGATGATGCCGGGGTCGCGGTGGTCGCCGGCACCGCCTATGGCCTGTCGCCGTATTTCCGGCTGTCCATCGCCACGTCGCTGGACATTCTGATGGACGGCGCCGACCGCATTGCCGCGGCGGTCGCTACCCTGCGCCCGCGCTAAGCGCCGTCCGGCAGCATCGCGTCCCGGAACGCCTGGATCAGTGGCGCGATCAGCCCGGGCTGCGCCACCGGCGCCATATGCCCAGCCGCTGCCACCGCCGCCACCCGCGCCCGTGGCAGCGCCCCGGCCAGCCTTGCGCAGATCAACCGCGCGGCCGGGGGGGACGCATCGCCGCACAGCAGCAGCACCGGCGCGGTGATGCCGGCATAGGCGTCGGCCGGCGTCATATCCAGGCTCACCGTGCCCACATCCATCGCCAGCCGCCGCCCCATCGCCACCAGCCCGGCCCGCACCGCCGCTGGCATGTCGGCCCAGACCTGCCCGCTCCAGGCGCCGATAAACCCGGCCACCGCGTCCTCAATATGCCCGTGCGCCATGTGCTCGGCCATGCCGGCGGCCATCGCCCGGTCCCAGTCGCGCGCCGCGCGTTGCTCCGGGTCCTGCGCATCCAGCGCGCCGAAGGCCACCGGCTCGCACAGCACCGCCGCATCCACCGCAAGCCCGTGGCGCAGCGCGGTCAACGCCACCAACCCCCCCATGGAATGGCCAACCAGCAGCACCCGCCGCGCCGCCAGCGTCGCGCATAGCCCCGCCAGCATCCGCGCATTCCGCGTCAGCGTGTCGCCGCCACCCTGCATCACAGTGCCGCCATAGCCATCCAGCGCCGGCGCCACCACCCGCCAGCCAGGGGTCGCCAGCCGCGTCGCCAGCCGCCCCATGGCCTGCGGCGAACTCGCCGCACCGTGCACCAGCACCACCGCATCCGCGCCGCTGCCGGTCTCCACCACCTCCACCACACCCTCGGCCAGCGCCAGGTGCCGTTGGGCGCTGGTGGCGCCGCTCATCGCGGAACCGGTGCGTCGAGCAACGGCGGCCGGGTGTTCAGCGCGTCTTTATCGAACCCCGCCAGCCGCTTATACCCCGCCGCCGCTTCCTCCAGCTCGGCGGCGCTCAGCACCTCCTCGATCTGGCCATAGCCGTTCGGCGCCCGCTCCTGCACCATCTGCATCACCTTTTCCGGCCCGTTCTGCCGGTTCGCCAGCACAATGCGCGCCGTCGCCGGATTGCGCTCGGCCTCGTAGCTCGCCAACGCCGCGCCCCCCAGCCCATGCGCCCGCAACTCCCGCGCCAGCACCCGCGCATCAATAATCGACTGCGATGCCCCGTTGGAGCCAATCGGATACATCGGATGCGCCGCATCCCCCAGCAGCGTCGCCCGCCCATGCGTCCAGCGTGCCAGCGGATCGCGGTCCACCATCGGAAACTCGAACACGTACCTGGCGCCGCGGATCACCGCCGGCACATCCAGCCAGTCGAACCGCCAATCGGCGAATTGCGGCAGAAAATCCTCCAACCGCCCCGGCCGGTTCCAATCCTCGCGCTGCCAGACATGGTCGGGGGCGAATTTCAACTCGGCGATCCAGTTGATCACCGCCCGGCCCTGGTCATAGGCCGGGCGCGAAATCGGGTAGGCGACGAATTTCTGAAACTCATGCCCGGCCATGATCATCGACCGCCCGCTGAGGAACGGTGCCGCCTCCGTCACCCCACGCCACAAAATCGCGCCATTCCAGATCGGCGCCCCCTCATTGGGCTGAAACTTGGCCCGCAAGGCCGAATGGATGCCATCGGCGCCGATCAGCACCGCGCCTGCGGCCAGATGGCGGCTGCCGTCGCGCCGGGTGAAATTGGCCACCACGCCCTCGGCGGTTTCCTGATAATCCGCCAGATGGTGGCCGAAATGCACCGCGCCCGCACCCAGCCGCGCCTGCGCCGCCTGCAACAGCAGCATCTGCAACTCGCCGCGATGGATAGAAAACTGCGGCCAGTGATACCCCGCCTCCCGCCCGCGCGGCTCCTGCCAGATCGGCTTGCCGTGGCGGGAGAAATACGCCAGCTCCTTGGTCGGGATCGCAATCGCCGCGAGGTCAGCCTCCAGCCCCAACTCGCACAACTCGCGCACCGCATGCGGCAGCAGATTGATGCCAACCCCCAACGGGCGCGGCACCTCCACGCTCTCGAACACCTGCACCGGCAGCCCGATCTGATGCAGGCTGAGCGCCAGCGTCAGCCCGGCAATGCCGCCGCCCGCCACCAGAACCGTCATGCGCTGCTCCCCTCCATCCATCTTTTCCAGCCCCAGCCCATAGGATGGCCGCCAATATGTGGCAAGGCCGGTCCAGCCCCACTTGACCTCCGCCAGCGCACCCCCATTATGAATGGCAAACGAGGAGTTGTCCGGACATGCAATACGTCATCGAGGTGAACGGCACCGCAAGACGGGTCGATGTCGACGGGGAAACCCCGCTGCTCTGGGTGCTGCGCGACAAGCTGGACCTCAAGGGCACCAAATTCGGCTGCGGCGCGGCGCAATGCGGCGCCTGCACCGTGCACATGGACGGCCAGCCGATCCGCGCCTGCCAGACCCCCATCGCCTCGGTCGGCACCGCCCGCATCACCACCATTGAAGCAATTGGCCAAACCCCGGTCGGCCAGCACGTGCAGGCGGCCTGGATCGAGCTCGACGTGCCGCAATGTGGCTACTGCCAGGCCGGCCAGATCATGTCCGCCACCGCCTTGCTCACCCACACCCCCGCACCGACCGATCACGACATTAACGATGCGATGAGCGGCAATCTCTGTCGTTGCGCCACCTACACCCGCATCCGCGCCGCCATCAAACGCGCCGCCGACCTGGGGAGGACATAATCATGCTCCGGCGCCGCAACTTCCTCAAAGCCAGCCTCGCCGCCGGCGGCGGTCTGCTGCTCACCGCCACCCTGCGCGGCCCGGCCGGGGCTGCCACCCTGGGCACGGCCGGCCCGGATGCGGTGGCGCTGAACGCCTATGTCCGCATCGCCCCCAGCGGGCAGGTCACCATCACCGCCAAGAACCCGGAAATCGGCCAGGGCGTGAAGATGATGCTGCCGATGCTGATCGCCGAGGAACTGGATGTTGCCTGGGCCGATGTGCAGATCGAACAGGCGGATCTCGATGCCCGCTATCCCGGCCAGGTCGCCGGCGGCAGCACCGCCACGCCGCTCAACTGGCTGCCGATGCGCCAGGTTGGCGCGGCCGGGCGGCAGATGCTGATCGCCGCCGCCGCCGCGCAATGGGGCGTGCCGGCGCATGACTGCGCGACGGAGCCCGGCAAGGTCGTCCACCCCGCCAGCGGCCGCAGCCTCACCTATGGCGCGCTGGCCAGCCAGGCCGCCGCCATCCCGGTGCCAGACCTCGCCAAGCTGCCGCTGAAAGACCCGAAATCCTTCCGCATCATCGGCCAGCCGACCCGCAATATCGACGTGCCGCGCATCGTCACCGGCCAGCCGATGTTCGGCATCGATGTTAGCGTGCCCGGCATGCTCTATGCCGTGTTCCAGAAATGCGATGTCCATGGCGGCAAACTCGTCAGCTCCAACGTCGCCGCCATCCGCGGCCTGCCCGGGGTGCGCGCGGCGTTTGAGGTCAAGGGCGGCGCCGATCTGCGCGGCCTGCTCGATGGCGTTGCCGTCGTCGCCGATAGCTGGTGGGAAGCCAACCGCGCGCGCCAGCAACTGGATATCATCTGGGATGAAGGCGACATCACCGGCCAGAGCAGTGAAAGTTTCGCCGCCACCGCCGCAAGGCTGGCCAAAGGCAAGCCGGAAAGCAGCATCCGCCGCGACGGCGATGTCGCCGCCGGCTTCGCCAAGGCCGCGCATGTGATCGAGGCCGCGTATCACTACCCGTTCCTGTCGCATATCAACCTCGAACCGCAGAACTGCACCGCGCATTACGCCGATGGCCGGATGGAAATCTGGGCGCCGACGCAAAACCCCGCCCCCGGGTCCAAGCTGGTCGCTGCCACGCTCGGCATCCCGGAATCGGCGATCAAAGTGCACATGACCCGCGTCGGCGGCGGCTTCGGCCGTCGGCTAAGCAACGATTACATGGTTGAAGCCGCCTGGATCGCCAAAGTCGTCGGTGCCCCGGTCAAGCTGGTCTGGACCCGCGAAGACGATATGCGGCACGATTTCTACCGCCCCGCCGGCTACCATTTCTTCAAGGGCGGCGTGGATGCCAATGGCCGGTTGATCGCGCTCTCCGACCATTTCGTCACCTTCAGCCAGGATGGCGCCATTGCCGCCTCGGCCGATATGGGGCCGACCGAATTCCCGGCCCGTATGATCGACCATCTCGACTACGGCGTCTCGATGATCCCGCTGCGCGCCCCCACCGGCCCGCTGCGGGCGCCGCGCTCCAACGGGCTCGGCTTTGCCTTCCAGTCCTTCCTCGACGAGTTGGCCCACACCGCCGGGCGAGACCCGGTGCAGTTCGCGCTCGACATTCTCGGCCCGCCCCGCCTGCTGCCAGACCCGCCCGGCCCGCGCGTTGGCCCCGGCTTCCACACCGGGCGAATGCGTGGCGTGATCGAACTGGTGGCGGAAAAATCCGGCTGGGGCAAAACCAAGCTGCCCAAAGGCACCGGCATGGGGCTCGCTTATTACTTCAGCCATCTCGGCTACTTCGCCGAGGTGGTGCAGGCGACGGTTGATGCTGAAGGCGCCATCGTGGTCGATAAAGTCTGGGTCGCCGGCGATATCGGCAGCCAGATCATCAACCCGCTGAACGCCGAACATCAGGCCCAGGGTGCGGCGCTCGACGGCATCGGCACCGCGCTCGGCCAGGGGCTGCATGTGCGCGATGGCAAAATCGTGCAGGGCAATTTCGACACCGTGCTGCCGCTGCGCATGCGCCAGTCCCCGCCGGTGGAGGTGCATTTCCGGGTGACCGAATTCCCGCCAACCGGGCTCGGCGAACCCGCTTTGCCGCCCGCCTTGCCAGCCCTGGCCAACGCCATCTTCGCCGCCACCGGCAAGCGCATCCGCAGCCTGCCGCTGAAGGACCAAGACCTGTCAGCGACCGCCTGAACGACCAGAGGAAACGCCCATGATCCGCCTGTCCCTGGTCGCCACGGTGTTGGCGAGCCTGCTGAGTGTGGCTGCCGCACGGGCCGAAGACGCCACGGCGCGCGGCGAATACCTCGCCCGCGCCGGAGACTGCGTGGCCTGCCATTCCGTCCCCGGCGGCAAGGCCTTCGCCGGCGGCCTGAAAATGGCAACCCCGGTCGGCACCATCGCCACCACCAACATCACCCCGGACCCTGAAACCGGCATCGGCCGCTACACGCTCGATGATTTCGACCGCGCGTTGCGTCGCGGCGTCGCCCGCGACGGCCATCACCTCTACCCCGCGATGCCCTACCCGTCTTATGCGGTGATGGCCGATGACGACGTGCGGGCGCTGTACGACTATTTCATGCACGCCGTGCCGCCAGTGCGCCAGGCCAACCTGCCCAGCGACATTCCCAGCCATCTCAGCCCGCGCTGGCCGCTGGCGGTGTGGAACGCGCTGTTCGCCCCATCCCCCGGCTTCACCCCCAACCCGGGCCATGACGCACGCTGGAACCGGGGCGCCTATCTGGTCGAAGGCCTCGGCCATTGCGGCGCCTGCCACACGCCGCGCGGCTGGGCCTGGCAGGAAAAATCCTTCGGCGCCGGCGATCCCGCCTTCCTCGCCGGGGCCAATCTCGACGACTGGTCCGCCTCCAACCTGCGGCGCAACGTCGCCACCGGGCTTGGCACCTGGTCAGAAGCCGACATCATCGCCTTCCTCAAAACCGGCCATAACACACACGCCTCCGCCTATGGCTCGATGTCCGAGGTCATCGCCAACAGCACCTCTTACCTGACGGATGACGATCTTGCCGCGATCGCCGCCTATCTGGTCAGCCTGCCGGCCACGCAAGCCGAAACACCGTGGCGCTATGACCCGGCCACCGCCACCGCACTGCAATCCGGCCACGCAGACGCACCGGGCGCCCGGCTCTATGCCGGCAGTTGCCAGGCCTGCCACCGGGAAACCGGTGCGGCTGCCCCGCCCTATGTGCCGCCGCTGGCCGGCAACCCGACCGTGCTGGACGCGGACCCGGCCTCGCTGATCAACGTCGTACTCAACGGCACCGCGCCGCTGGTTGCCAAAGGCCGGCCGGATGCCTACCGCATGCCGCAATTCCGCGCCCAACTCACCAATCGCCAGGTCGCCGAAATCGTCACCTTCATGCGCGCCAGCTGGGGCAATCAGGCCCCGGCGGTCACGGCGGACGAGGTTGCGGCGATCCGGAAACGCACAGAGCCAAGCACGGATCGCATCGTCCCGCTGCGTATGCGCTGACCAAGGCGGCTCAACCGAGGATCGCGCGCAGCTCCGCCACATCGGGAAACGCCGCAAAGCAGCCGGCGCGAGACACCGCCAGCGCCGCCGCCGCCTGCGCATAGCCAATGGCGGCGGCGATGTGCGTGCCCGCCGCCAGACATGCGCTTAGCACGCCGCAGAACACGTCGCCCGCCCCGGTGCTGTCCACCGCCTGCACCGCCGGCGCGGGGAAATGCCGCGTCTGCCCGCCCTGCGCCAGCACGCAGCCAGCGGCGCCGAGGGTGACAATCCCGCTCCGTCCGCCCAGTTTCGCCGCGGCCTGCGCCGGATCGCGCAGCCCGGTCAGCGCCTCCGCCTCGCCTTGATTGGCCACCACCACCGTCGCCGCCGCCTGAATGCGGGGGGAGTGCCAGCGGATCGGCGCGGTGTTGAACACCATCTGCCGCGCCTGCGCCGCAGCCGCCCAGGTCGCGGCCTCGCCCAGATTGCCCTGCACCAGCAACCAGTCCGCCGCCCGCATGTCGGCAACAAACGCCGCCGCCCGCGCGGCGGTTATCCCGTCGGCACAATCGCCGGTGCTGACGATCATATTCTCCCCATCCGCGCCGACGATCAGCGTCGAGAGATCGGTGGGATAATCTGCCTCGACCAACTCCAGCCGGGAAAACGGCTCCGCCGCCAAGGCCCGATGCAACATCGCCGCCTCCGCCTCCGGCCCCACCGGCGCGCAAAACCGCACCGCCGCCCCGGCGCGCGCCGCCACCACCGCCTGGTTCAACCCCTTGCCGCCCGGTGCCCGCCGGATGCCGTGCGCCATTAGCGTCTCCCCCGCCACTGGCAGGCGGGGAACCTGCAGCGTCACGTCGATCGACGCGTTGCCGAGCGCGAAAATCTGCGCCGATTGCATCAGGGCGCCAGGCTCATGCCCTCCGGCCGCCATAGCCCATCCGGCCGGCCCTGAAAGCCGCCCACCTTGGCCGACATGCCCCAGAGCAGCGAGAAATGATAAATCACCACATCCGGCAGATCGGCGAAATAAATGTCAGCGGCCTGCTGATAAAACGGCAACCGCTCGGCGGCGGTCTGGAACGACGCCCCTTGCTGGATCAGGTCATCATATTTCGGGTTGCAGTAGCGGCCCCAGTTGGTGAACCCCTTGCAGGTCAGCCAGATCGGCGCATTGCCGTCCGGATCGGGCCGCCCGGACCAGATCAGCATGGTCGCATCGAAATTCCCGGCCTGGGTTTCCGCGACGAGCGCCGCCGAATCCTCGCTGACAATGGTCATGTCAAAGCCGGCATCCTTCACCATGGCCTGGATAATCTGCGCCACCTGCCCATCCAGCGGGTCGGTGCCGATGCGCAGCGTGAAGGCCACATGGCTCACCCCGGCTGCCGCCAGCAATTTCTTCGCCCCCTCAATGTCACGCGGCGGCACCGGATGGCCGGCGTTGAAATACGGATTGCCCGGCGCCTCCATCTGGTTCGACGGCACATACTGCCCATCAAACGCCACCTGGTTCAGCGCCGCGCGGTCAATCGCCATAGAAAACGCCTGCCGCACGCGTGGGTCGCGCCCGAGCGGTGTGTCGGCAGCCTTGCCGTTGCCCACGTTGAATTCAATCGGCACGAAGCCCAACGATGGCCGCTTGAACACCCGCAGTTTCGGGTTCGCGGTCACCCCGGCGACATCTGTCGGCGCCAGATGCTGGGCGATATCCAGCGCCCCGGCCGCCAGATTCACCTTGCGGATATTGGAATCCGGAATGGTGCGGAACACCACCGCCGGCAGCTTAATCGCCGCCGCGTTCCAGTAACCGGGGAAGCGCTCCAGCGTAATATGGTCCTGCGCCACGCGCTCCTTAAAGGCGAACGGCCCGGCGCAAACCGGATGGGCAGCAATCTGCTCGCGCGGCAAATCCAGAATTTTCGGCGAATACGGCGTGCCCGGCCGGTTCGCCAGCAGCGCAATCAACGGCGCATACGGGCGCGACAGGTTAATCCGCAACGTCAACGGATCGACCACCTCGGCGCTGACAATCGCGGCCATCTCGGCCTTGCGAATGGAATAGGCCGCCGTCTTATACCGCTGAATATTGGCCGCCATCGCCGCCGCATCGAACGCCGCGCCATCGTGGAACACCACGCCGGGCCGCAAATGCACCGTCAGCGACAGCCGATCCGCCGCCCATTCCCAGGCGGTGGCCAGTTCCGGCACAAACTGCAAATCCGGCGTCAGGTCGATCAGGCTGTCACACATCACCGAGGTCACAACCCGGTTGGTGTAACTGCCGTCGGTTGCGGTATCCAGCGGTTGCGGATCAAACTCCAAGGCGACGTTCAACGGCTTATCGGCGGCCAGCCCCGGCGCGGCCAGCCCTCCCGCCCAGGCAGTGACCATCCCCACGGCGAGCCATTTCGAAAATCGCATTCCGCAGCCTCCAGATAATCGCGCAACGTTTTGTCGCGCCGGGCATCGCAGCATGGCGCGCGCATCACGACAATGGGAAATTGCCAGTTTTTCGCCGCCGCCGTAGCATGACGGGCAAGAACACCACCCAACAAGGAAACGCCCGCATGACCGCCCCCACCGTGAATCCCAATGGCAATCTGAAGGGTAAAATCGCGCTCGTCACCGGCGCCAGCCGCGGAATTGGGGAGGCAATCGCCGTCCGCCTCGCCATGGCCGGGGCCAAAGTGGTCTGCACCGCCCGCACGGCGGAAGCCGGGGAAAGCCGTCTGCCCGGCACGCTGCTGGATACCATCAACCGCATCCGCGCCGCCGGCGGCGATGCCACCTTCATCAAAGCCGACCTGTCCAAGGCGGAAGATCGGGAACGTCTGGTCGCCGACGCCACCGCCGCCTATGGCCCGATCGACATTCTCGTGAACAACGCCGCCGTCACCTTCTACAGCCCGATCGAGAGCTTCGCCCGCAAGCGCTTCGACCTGATGATCGAAATCCAGGTCTGGGCCGCGCTGCATCTGGCGCAACTCGTGCTGCCGGCCATGCGCGACCGCAAATCCGGCGCCATCGTCACCATCTCCTCCGGCGCGGCGATCCACCCGGCCAAGCCCTATGCCGGCGCCCGGCCCGGCGGCACGGTCTACGGCATGTGCAAAGCGGCGCTGGAGCGGTTTTCCACCGGCCTGGCGGCGGAGGTTTATGCCGATAATATCTCGGTCAACGCCATCTCCCCCGGCCTGGTCGCCACCCCCGGCGTGGCGCTGCACGGGCTGATCAACGACGCCAACAAGCACCGCGTCTCCCCGGTCGAAAACATTGCCGAGGCGGTTTATCAGATCGTCTCCCGCGACCCGAAGGAAATGACCGGGCGGGTGGACCATGCCGGCCCGTTCCTGGAAGAATTTGGCCTGCAAGCCTCAGCCCTGGTGTAACCGCACCGCCCCAGCCGCCGCGCGGCGGCTGGGGCAGGGGCCTAATCCCAAGCCTGCACCGCCACTTCCCGCCGCAAGGTCGCGGCCTGCCGCGCGGCCTCGATACAGGCGATCAGATGCCCGGCGGCTTGCGCGGAAACGGCCGGTTTCGCCCCGCCAATCATCGCCGCCAGCGCCTGCCATTCGCGCTCCACCCCGCGCAGCATCCAATCCGGCTCAACGGCGTCCGCCAGGGTTTCGGCCTGACCGTCACGCATAATCTGCACCGCGCCGCTCAGATCCAGCCGCACACTGCCAGCCTCGCACACGATCTCGGTCACGTTGACCATGGTCGTATCGCGGTAGCCGATGCTGGTCACCTCGCCCAACGCGCCCTCGGCAAAGCGCAGCAACAGCAGGTCGGTATCCGGCACCGCCTGCGGATGAAACAAATTCGCGGACATCGCCGCCACGGCGGCGACATCCTGCCCCATTAGCCATACCAGCCGATCCAGCGCGTGGATGCCGGCGGTCAGCAACATGCCGCCCCCGGTCTCGGCGGTCAGATGCCACGGCCGCCGGTTGCCCTCCATCCACAACTTCGTCATCGCGCTGCGGCCAAACCGCACCGGCCCCAACGCCCCGGTCGCCAGATAGGCGCGGGCGGCCAGGCACGGAAGCACAAAGCGCATCAACTGCCCGACCAAAATCTGCGTACCCGCCTGCCTCGCCGCCGCCGCCATGGCGCGGCATTCCGCCAGGCTCGGCGCCATCGGCTTTTCCACCAGCACATGCTTGCCGGCCTCGGCGGCGGCGATGGCCGCCTGCGCGTGCAAATGATGCGGCAGGGTGATCAACACCACCGCCACCGCCGGGTCGTCCAACAATGCGCGCCAATCGGCATATGGCCGCCCGCCATAGGTCGCCGTGAATGCGCCCGCCGCCGTCAGGTCGCTGGCCGCGGCCGCCACCAGCCGAAACTGCGGCACCGCCCGCAACGCCTGCGCATGCACGGCGGCGAAATGCCCGGCCCCGGCAATCCCAACCCCGATCATGCCCGAACCTCTGCCCGGGCGTAGATATGATCCGCCAATTGCATCACCCGCACATAATCGGCGAACCCGACCAAAGGCGCCCGTCCATCCCGCAAGCGCTGCAACGTATCGGCCATGAACGCCCGGTAGCGCGCCGCCGCCGGCAGCGGCGCCAGGCTGCGCACTGCCGCGTCGTGCAGCGTCGCCACCTCGAACGTGTCGCCACGGTCCACCAGATACGCCCCCGCCGCGCCCACCCGCCACTCGAAGTCACCCCCCGGCGCGCGGGAGGCATAGGTGTAGCCGGTTTCAATCGTCACCACCGGCCCGCCCGGCCGATGCAGCGTCGCCAGCGCGTAGTCATCCACCGCCTCGTCATACATCATCGCCCCCACCTGGGCGGAGGCAATGTCCGGCAGCACCCCGCCGAACAGCATCAGCGCCGCATCCAGCGCGTGCAGCCCCAGATTGCGCAACGCCCCGCCGCCGGCGATGGCGGGGTCGAGCATCCAGCCCACCCCATCGCTGCGATAGCGGTCCGGCGGGCCGTTGATGATACGAAACTGCGCATGCGTGACCGCGCCGGCCGAGCCCTCCGCGCGCAGCCGCTCCAACGCCGCCCAAAGCGGGCTGCACCGGTTGGCCAGCGGCACGGCGACAAACGCGTTCGCCCCCGGCGCGATGGCGCATAAATCCGCCGTCGTCGGCGCTGCGGGCTTTTCCAGCACCATCGGCACGCCGGCCGCCAGCGTCGCCCGCGCCATCGCCGGCACTGCCAGCGGATGGCCCATCACCACCAGCAAATCCGGCCGCAACGCCAGCAGCGCCTCCAGGCTCACCGCCGCCGTTACCCCTGCCGCATCGGCGAAGGCGGTGGCAACCGCCGGCTCCGGGTCCCACACCGCCGCGACGCTGGCGCCGGCATGGCGGATCGCGTCCAGATGCATCCCGGCATGCCAATGTCCAACCCCAGCAAGCCCCACCCGCATCCGCCGCTCTCCTTTTGCTCGCGGCCGAAAGCCTCTCATATTGACAGATATCCTACAAGTGAGCAGGCTGCCGCCCAATGTCCGAAACCTTCCCCCGTTCCTCCATTGTCCGCCTGCACCGGCCCAAGCTGCTGCACGTCTCGGTGCAGGAGAGCCTGAAGGCCTATATCGCGGATAACCGGCTGGCATCCGGCACCCCGCTGCCGCCGGAGGGCGAACTCGCGGCCCAGCTTGGCGTCAGCCGCGGCTCGGTGCGGGAAGCCATTCGCGCCCTGGAATCGCTCGGCATCGTCGAAAGCCGGCGCGGCATTGGCGTGTTTGTCGCCCGCTTTTCCTTCGCGCCTTTGCTGGACAACCTCGCTTTCGGCCTGCGCGACGCGCTGCGCGAAATCGCTGAAATGCTGCAAATCCGCCGCACGTTAGAAGTCGCGCTCATCGGTGAGGTCGTCGCCGAGGTGAGTGACGCCGATATCGCCGCGCTGCGCCGCATCACCGACCGGATGCAGGCGCGCGCCCTGCGCGGCGAATCCTTCGCCGAGGAAGATCAGGCCTTTCATCAGGCTTTGTTCGCCAGCCTCGGCAACGCCACGCTGCTGCATCTGATGGATGTGTTCTGGCTGGCGTTTTTCAAAGTTGCCGCCGATCTCACGCTGGATAACCCGAACCCGGTTGCCACCTGGCGCGATCATCACGGCATTGTCGATGCGCTGGCCGCGCGCGATGCGGCTGGGGCGCGGGCGCGCCTCGAACAACACTATGACGGGATCACCCGTCTGCTTGCGCATAACCGGGCGCCATGCCCGGACCCAACACAACAGAAGGAAACGGCCTGATGCGTCGCAGAACTGTCGCCAAACTTGGCTTGTCGTCGTTGTTGCTCAGCGCAACCGGCCTCACCCTCCCCGCGCAGGCGCAGGATCTGCGCACCATTACCGGCGGCTTCGATGTCGGCCCCGGCGGCATGCCCGGCAACTTCAACCCGATGACGGCGACGGCCGGCTTCACCTGGCTGAGCCTGTATTTCGAGCCGTTGATCACCTACAGCGCCGAGTTGGACAAATTCGTCGGCCTGCTCGCCAAAAGCTTTGAGATGAGCGCGGACCAAACCAGCTACACCTTCCATCTGGCGGACGCGAAGTGGCACGACGGCAAGCCCTTCACCGCCGATGATGTGCGCTTCACCTTCGACCTCGCGCGCAATGCCGCCAGCGGCTCCAACTTCGCCGCCCGCCTGTCCGGCATCACCGGCGTCACCGCGCCGGATGCCCATACCGCCGTCGTCAAGCTCAGCGCCCCCAATGCCGGCTTCCTCGATACCATCACCAAAGTGATGATGCTGCCGGCGCACGCCATGGCCGCCATCCCGGTGGCCGATGTGGCCCGCAACGCCTGGTGGTCCACCGCCCCGATCGGCACCGGCCCGTTCAAGTTCAACCGCTACGTCAACGGCCAGTATGTCGCCCTGGTCGCCAACCCAGACTACCGCCTGGGCGCGCCGAAGGTGGACCGGGTGGTCAACCGCTACTTTGAAAACACCGCCGGCGCCGTTGCCGCCCTGCGGTCGGGGGAAATCCAGTTCTCCTACGTCGAATCCGACGATGTGCCGAACTTCCGCGCCGATAAGAATTTCCGTGTTATCGAAGGCAATTCCTATGTGGTGAACTATCTCGGCTTCAATCAGGAAGTGCCGCTGTGGAAGGATGTCCGCGTCCGCCGCGCGGTGATGCACGCGATCGACCGGGCCTCGATCATCAAAACCATCTATGGCGGCGCGGCCTTGCCGGCCAATTGCGGCTATGTCGCCCCGGCCTTCGTCCCCGCCGGGCTGGACCCGTATGCCTACGACCCCGCCGCCGCGCGCAAACTGCTTGAAGACGCTGGCTGGGCCAAAATCAACGGCGATAAGCCGATCACCCTGATCACCTATTACAACACCCCGCAGGCGTCGAACGTCATGGCGGCGATCCAGGCGATGCTGGCGCAGGTTGGCATCAACGTCGTGCCGCGCATTGTCGACGTGCCGACCTATAACGCCACCGTCTACGCCGCCAAGCCAGACTTCAACGCCTTCCCGCTGGTCTATGCCGGGCTGCAGAATGGCCCGGACCCGTCGGGCATCAATATCGGCCTGAACGAAAAGCAGATCCCGCCGGCCGGCGCCAATATCATGCGCGTCCGCATGCCCACCGTCACCAGCGCGTTCGATGCCGCCTTGGCGGAAACCGATGCCGGCAAACGCCCGGCGCGCTATCAGGCGGTGTGCAAGGCGATGAACGAGGACCTGCCCTGGGGCACGCTCTGGGTCACCTCGCGCTACGGCGTCGTGTCCAACAAGCTGAAGGACTTCACCTGGGTGCCGGCGCCGGCGGGTGGCCCGTATGATGCCCATCCGGAACGCTGGGCGCTGGCGACCTAAGCCGCCAATGCCGCCGCAGGTCAAATATATCATCAAACGCCTGCTTGCCGGCGTGGCGATGCTGCTTGGCCTCAGCGTGCTGGTCTTCCTGCTGCTGCGCGCGGCACCGGGGGACCCGGTCGATGCCTATATCAACCCGTCCGCCGCGATGTCCCCCCAGGACCTCGCGGCGCTGCGGACTCGGTTCGGCCTCGATCAACCCTTGCCGGTGCAGTATCTGGCCTGGCTGCGCGCGGCCATCACCGGCGATCTCGGCTACTCGCTGCAAGGCACGGGGGACGCGGTGCTGCCGCTGGTGCTGTCGCATATCGGGCCGACCATGCTGCTGATGGGCGCCGGCATCACGCTGGCCGTGGTGTTCGGCATTGCCGGCGGCGTGCTCGGTGCGGTGCGCCGCAATGGGGCGGTGGATCTGTTGCTCTCGGTGCTCGCCTTTCTCGGCATTTCCAGCCCGGCGTTTCTCACCGCGCTCGTCGGGCTGTACCTGTTCGCGGTTCGCCTGCGGCTGGTGCCGTCCGGTGCGATGCTCACCCCCGGGGCGCCGTTTGCGCTTGGGGATCTGCTCGCCCATCTCGTGCTGCCCGCCGTGCTGCTCTCCATCGGCCACACGGCGCTGATCATGCGCTACACCCGCGCCTCGATGCTGGAAGTGCTGAACGCGGATTACGTCCGCACCGCCCGCGCCAAGGGCGTGCGGGAATTCAGCGTCGTCGCCCGCCACGCGCTGCGCAACGCGCTGCTGCCGGTGGTCACCCTGATCGGCTCCACCATTGGCCTCGCCATCGGTGGCGCGGTTTTCATCGAAAGTGTGTTCAACTGGCCCGGCATGGGCTTGCTGATGGTCACCGCCGTCCGCGCCCGCGACTATCCGGTCATCATGGGCGCCGCGCTGGTGATCGGCGCCTTCGTGCTGCTGCTGAATTTGCTGACCGACCTGGCCTATGCCGCCGTCGATCCGCGCATCAAGGTGGGCTGACATGGCCGCACGCAGCCAGGGCCCGATGCGCCGCGCGCTGGGCCGCTTCGCCAGCAACCCCGCCGCTTTGGCCGGACTCGCCATTCTGCTGCCGCTGCTGCTGGCGGTGATCGCCTATCCGCTCTGGCTGCATTTCGGCCCGAATGATGTGGACCTGATGGCGCGCAACGCCCCGCCCGGTGCGGCACATTGGCTCGGCACCGATGGCGTCGGCCGCGACGTGCTGGCCCGGCTGATGCAAGGCGGCCGCACCTCGCTGCTGGTTGCGGTGCTGTCGGTATCGCTGTCGCTCGCCATCGGCTTTGTGGTGGGCGCGCTGGCAGCCTTTGGCGACCGCTGGGCGGACAGCATCGCCATGCGCTGCGTCGATCTGGCGATGACCCTGCCGCCGGTGATCCTGCTGCTGGTACTCGCCTCCATCATCGGCACCGGCATTGGGCCGACCGTCTGGGTCATCGCGCTGCTGTCCTGGCCGGTGCTGGCCCGCATGGTCCGCGCCCGTTTGCTGGAGGTGCGGGAGCGCGATTTCGTCATCGCTGCCCGCGGCATGGGGGCCGGCACGCTGCATTTGCTGTTCCGTCACGGCCTGCCCAATGCGATCGACATCATGGTGGTCTACGCCACCTTGCAAATCGCCAACGCCATTCTGCTGGAAGCCGGCCTGTCCTTCCTCGGCCTCGGCATTCCGCCACCCGCGGCAAGCTGGGGCAACATGATGAACGCCGCCCAATCCACCGTCGTGCTGGAGCAGTATGTCTGGCAATGGATGTCCCCCGGCGCCACGCTGGTGCTGACGGTGCTCGCGATCAACTTCATTGGCGACGGTCTGCGCGACGCCTTTGATCCCCGTTCTGGTCTTAACTGAGGTATCCCGCTGATGTCGAAATTCCATGGTGTTATCCCCCCCGTCGTCGTACCGCTGACCCCGGGCTACGAGGTGGATTGGCCCAGCTACACCAGGGTGCTGGAACACCTGATCGCCGGCGGCGTGCACGGGCTGTTCGTGCTCGGCTCCACCAGCGAAGTGGTGTTTCACGACGAAGCCACCCGCCGCCGCATCATCGAACATTCGGTCAAAATCGCCGCCGGCCGCATCCCGGTGCTCGCCGGGGTGATCGATCCGGCAACCGACCGGATGATCGGCCATGCCCGCGCGGCGCGTGACGCCGGTGCGGCCGCCATCGTGGTGACCGCGCCGTTCTACACCCGCACCTCGGCGCCGGAGATCGAAGACCATTTCCGCTATGTCCGCGATGCCGTCGATCTGCCGCTGGTGGCCTACGACATTCCGGTCTGCGTCCATTCCAAGCTCGACCGCGCGATGGTGGTAAGGCTGGCGCGGGAAGGGGTGATCGCCGGGCTGAAAGACAGCAGCGGCGACGACGGCAACTTCCGCTACGTGCTGCACGACCTGGCCGACCGGCCGGATGTGTTCCTGATGACCGGGTCGGAAATCGTGGTCGATTCCGTGCTCGCCATGGGCGCCCACGGCGTCGTCCCCGGCCTCGGCAATGTGGACCCGGTGGGCTATGTCCGGTTGTGGAACGCGGCCCAGCGCGGTGATTGGGCGGCGGCGAAGGCCGAGCAGGAACGGCTCTGCCGCCTGTTTGAAATCGTCTGGCAAGGCGTGCCCCGCACCTCGGCCGGCGCATCCGGCGTCGGCGGCTTCAAAACCGCGATGCGCCGCCTCGGCATCATCCAGACCAACCTGATGGCCCGCCCGCAACGGTCGCTGAATGACGAGGAAGCCGCCCGCATCGACACCATCCTGCGCGCGACCGGCCTGCTCGCCTGAGCATGGACCCGGCCATCCCCAATGCCCCGGTGCTCGACGTGCAGGGAATGCGGACCGTCTTCCGCACCCGCGACGGCGAAACCGTGGCCATTGAGGAGATCGACCTCACCGTCCCCGCCGGGCGCACTTTGGCGCTGGTGGGGGAAAGCGGATCGGGCAAATCGGTGGCCAGCCTGTCGGTGATGGGCCTGCTGCCGCACGGCATCGGCCGCATGACGCATGGCCGGGTGCTGTTCGCCCCGCCCGGCCAGCCGGCGCGCGACCTGGCGCAGTTGAACCCGGAAGCGCGCCGCCACGTGCGCGGGGCAGAGATCGGTATGGTGTTTCAGGAGCCGATGACCAGCCTGAACCCGGTCTTCACCGTGGGCGATCAGGTGGCCGAACCCTTGCGCGTGCATCGCGGGCTGAACCCGCAGGCGGCGCTGCAAGCGGCCATTGGCCTGCTCGATCAGGTCGGCATCCCCGAACCCGGCCGCCGGGCCAGCCAATACCCGCACGAACTCTCCGGCGGGCTGCGCCAGCGCGTCACCATCGCCATGGCGCTGGCGTGCAGCCCGGCGCTGCTGATTGCCGATGAACCCACCACCGCGCTCGATGTCACCATCCAGGCGCAGATCCTCGCGCTGCTGCAACGCCTGCAACAGGAGCGCGGCATGGCGATGCTGTTCGTCACCCATAATCTCGGCGTGGTGGCGGAAATCGCCGATCAGGTCGCGGTGCTCTATGCCGGGCGGGTGGTGGAAACCGGCCCGGTCGCCGATGTGTTCCACGCCCCGCGCCATCCCTATACCGCCGGTCTGCTGGCGGCCATGCCGCGCCTTGGCGCCGCTTCGGCGCTGCGCCGCGCCAATCTGCCGCTGCCCACCATCGCCGGCACCGTGCCCAGCATTGCCGACCGGCCGCGCGGCTGCGGCTTCGCGCCCCGCTGCGCGCTGGCGACCGACGCGTGCCGCGCCGCCCCACCCCCGGTGCTGCCGGTCGCCCCGCATCGCACCAGCCGCTGCCTTCGCTGGGCCGATCTGCCATGACCGACGCATTGCTCCAGGTGCGCGGCCTCGCCAAGCGCTATGGCCCGATCACCATCGTGGAGAACATTTCCTTCGACCTGCATCGCGGCGAAGTGCTCGGCATTGTCGGCGAATCCGGCAGCGGCAAAACCACCATCGCCCGCGCCCTGCTGCGCCTGATCGAACCCAGCGCCGGGTCGGTGCAGTTTGCTGGCCAGAACCTCGCCACCCTGCCGGCCCGGGCGCTGCGCCCGTTACGCGCCCGGTTGCAGTATGTGTTTCAGGACCCGTATTCCAGCCTGTCACCGCGCATGACGGTGGGGGAAATCCTCACCGAGGGGCTGCGCATCCAGGGCATCGGCCCGCAGGCCGCCCGCCTCGCCCGGGCGCGACAGGCCCTGGCCGATGTCGAACTGCCGGACGACGCGATCAACCGCTACGCGCACGAGTTTTCCGGCGGGCAACGTCAGCGCATCGGCATCGCCCGTGCTTTGGCCTTACAGCCGGAGGTGCTGGTGGCCGATGAACCGGTCTCCGCGCTCGACGTGTCCATCCAGGCCCAGGTCATCAACCTGC
Organism: uncultured Rhodospirillales bacterium; assembly: GCA_903893975.1. Lineage (GTDB taxonomy): Bacteria > Pseudomonadota > Alphaproteobacteria > Acetobacterales > Acetobacteraceae > CAITOL01. The sequence continues at coordinate 33,628 of CAITOL010000080.1, forward strand.
TGCGCGGCCTGCAACAGCGCCTCGGCCTGGCGATGCTGTTCATTTCGCACGACCTCGCGGTGGTGGAATATCTGTGTGACCGGGTGATGGTGCTCTATCTCGGCCGTATCATGGAACTCGCCCCGTCGGACCGGCTTTATAGCCAGCCGGCGCATCCCTATACCCGCGCTTTGCTCGCCGCGGTGCCGCAGCCAGACCCCGCCCGGCGTGGCCATCGCCACCTGCTCGCGGGCGATATTCCCTCCGCCGCCGCGCCGCCATCGGGCTGCGTCTTCCGCACCCGCTGCCCGAACGCGCAGCCAGAATGTGCAGCAAACGTGCCGAGCCTGCGCGAAATCGCCCCCGGCCACTGGAAAGCCTGTCTGCGCGACGACCTGCCGGCTTAGGCGGCCAGCGCCCGCGCCGCCGCGCCGTGGGCCCGCATCAACCCGCCCAGATCCAGCCCGGGAATCTGCCCGTCCTCCACCACCCAACGCCCGGCCACCATCACCCGGTCCGCCCGATGGGCGCCGCACACCACCAGCGCCGCCAGCGGGTCCAGCGCGCCGGAAAAGCGCAGTTCGTCCAGCCGGAACAACGCCAGATCCGCCGCCGCGCCCACCGCAATGCGGCCCAGTTCCGGCCGGCCGATGCAGGCGGCAGACCCGGTGGTGCCCCAGCGCAACGCGTCCAGATGGCTCACCTGTGCCACCCCGTAGCGGCCGCGTTGCAACAGATACGCCGCCCGCACTTCCTGCATCATGTTGGACCCGTTGTTGGACGCCGATCCATCCACCCCCAGCCCGACCGCCACGCCCGCCGCTTCCATCTCGCATACCGGGCAATGGCCGGAGGCCAGGATCTGGTTGCTACAGGCGCAATGCGTCACCCCGGTGCCGGCCCGCGCCAGCCGGGCCATTTCACCTGGGGTGAAGTGCACCCCATGCGCCAGCCAGGTGCCCTGATGCAGCCAGCCGCACGCTTCCAGATAATCCAGCGGCCGGCAGCCGTGCAGGTCCTGGCAGAACCGGTTTTCATCCTCGGTTTCCGCCAGATGCGTATGCAACCGCACCCCCTCGCGCGCCGCCAGTTCGGCGCTGGCCCGCATCAGCCCGGTGGAAACACTGAACGGTGAGCACGGCGCCAACGCCACCTGCACCATCGCCGCCGCATCCGGCTGATGGTAGCGGCGGATCAGCCGCAGGCTATCGGCCAGGATGGTCTCCGCATCCTGCACCACGGAATCGGGCGGCAACCCGCCGTCTTTCTGCGACCGATCCATCGACCCGCGCGTGACGGTGATCCGCATGCCCAGGCGCTGTGCGGCGGCAATCTCGATATCAATTGCGTCCTCCAGCCCCGGCGGGAACACGTAATGATGGTCCGTGGTGGTGGTGCAGCCCGACAGCAGCAACTCCGCCAGCGCCACCGTCACCGCCAGTTCCAGCGCCTTCGGGGTCAGCCGCGCCCAGACCGGATACAACGCCGTCAGCCAGCCGAATAATTCCTGGTTCATCGCCGCCGCATTGGCCCGCGTCAGCGTCTGATAGAAATGGTGATGCGTGTTGATCAGCCCGGGGATCACCACATGCGCGCTGGCATCGAACACGGCCGTGGCATCGCTTGGCTGCCCGCCGCCTGGCACCAGTTCCACAATCTGGCCGCCGCGCACCACCACGCCGCCGCCGGCATTGTCCGCCAGCACCGCCAGCGGATTGCGCAGCCATAATGCCGGCTCGGTCATCGCTAACCCCGCGTCTGAAACGGTTGGCCCAGCATCGCCGGCCGATGCAGCCGAATGCGCCGCGCATCGCGGGAGATCAGCACCAGCACGACAACGGTGCCGATATAGGGCAGGGCGGAGAGCAACGCGGACGGCACCGGCAGCCCGAGCGCCTGCACATACAGCGACAGATACATCAGCGCGCCAAAGCACCAGGCGCCCACCAGCAGCCAGAACGGCCGCCACGCCGCGAACGTCACCAGCGCCACCGCCACCCAGCCGCGCCCCGCCGTCATGTCCTGCGCCCACATCGGCGTATAGGCCAACGACATATAGCCCCCCGCCAGCCCGGCCAGCGCCCCGCCAAACACCACGGCGGCGTAGCGAATGCCCAGCACCGGATAACCCAAGGCATGCGCTGCGTTATGCTGGTCGCCCACCGCCCGCAATATCAGGCCGAGATGCGTCGATCGCAGCCCCCAGGCCACCAGCCCGAGCAGCACCAGCGCCAGATAGACCAGCGGGTCCTGCGCAAACAGCACCGGCCCGACCACCGGCAGATCGGACAGCGCCCCCAGATGCAGCTTCGGCAAAGTCGGCGCGGGAATGCCCACATAGCGCGCCCCAACCAGGGCGCTGAACCCGCGGCCGAAAATCGTCAACGCCAGCCCGGTGGCGGTCTGATTGGCCTGCAAACTGAGGGAGATGACCCCGAACAGCAACGCCATCGCCATCCCCGCCGCGATCGCCGCCAGCACGCCCAGGCCAACGCTGCCGGTTTCATGCGCGGTGGCAAAGCCGGCAATGGCGCCGGAGAGCATCATGCCCTCCACCCCCAGGTTCAGCACCCCCACCTTTTCCACCACCAGCTCGCCCACCGCCGCCAGCAGCAGCGGCGTTGCGGCGGCGATGGTGCTGACCAGGAAGGCAACCAGAAAAAAGCTCATGTCGGCACCGGCCCGCGCCGGCGCCAGCGCAGGCGGTTGTTCAGCAAAATGTCGCAACCCAGCAGGTAGAACAGCAAAATACCCTGAAAGATCCCGGTGATCGCATTGGGCAGCCCCAGATTGATCTGCGCCGCATCGCCGCCGAGATAGGTCAGCGCCAGCAATAGGCCGGCCGGCACCACGCCGAGCGGGCTCAACCGGCCGAGAAAGGCCACGATAATGGCGGTAAACCCATAGCCCGGCGACAAAGTCGTCGTCAGTTGCCCCAGCGTGCCGGTCACTTCCAGCAACCCGGCCAGTCCCGCCAGCCCGCCGCTGATCAGCATCGCCACCCAGATCAGCCGCGTCTCACGAAACCCGGCAAACCGCGCCGCCCGCGCCGCCTGACCGAGCACGCGAAACTGAAAGCCCAGCAGCGTTTTCTCCAGCATCACCCACAGCGCCAGCGCCGCCAACGGCGCCAGGGCAATGCCCAGATGCACATTGGTCTCCGCGATCAGCCGTGGCGCCTGCGCGGCGTCGGAGAACAAGGCGGTCTGCGGAAAGCCAAACCCCATCGGGTCGCGCCACGGCCCGGTGACCAGCCAGACCAGCAGATACTGGGTGATATAGGCGAACATCAGGCTGGTCAGAATTTCGTTGGCGTTGAACCGCACCCGCAGCCACGCCACCACCCCGCCACTGGCCATGCCGCCCGCCGCCCCGGCCAGCAGCATCAGCGGATACAGCGCCCAGGCCGGCGCATCGGGAAACGCCAACCCCACCCCGCCGCCGCAAATCGCCCCCAGGGTGAACTGGCCGTCAGTGCCGATGTTCCAGACATTGGCGCGATAGGCCAGCGACAGACCCACCCCCATCAGGATCAGCGGCGCGGCCTTCACCACCAACGCCTCCAGCCCGTCCTGCTGCAACAGCGGCGCCACCAGCAGCGTATAGACCGTGCGCCCCGGCGGCCGTCCCATCACCGCGAAGATCAGCCCCGCCGTCACCCCGGTCAGCAGCAGCGCCAACACCGGGGCGGCATAGCGCCAGAAGGGGGACTCTGCCCCGCGAGGCTCAAACTTCAGCATGCGCCGCCCCACCCATCAGCCGACCCATATCCTCAACCGTCACCGAACCCGTCGGCACCGGCGCCGACAGCCGGCCGCCGGCGATCACCGCCACCTGATCGGCCAGCACGAACACCTCGTCCAGATCCTGCGAAATCACCAGCACCGCCGCCCCCTGTCGCGCCAGGGCCATAATCGCCTCATGGATCGCCAGCGCCGCCCCGGCATCCACCCCCCAGGTCGGCTGGTTGATGATCAGCACCCCCGGGTCTTGCAACACCTCCCGCCCGACCAGAAACTTCTGCAAATTCCCGCCCGACAGCGACCGCGCTTCCGCCTGCGCGCCAGAGGTCCGCACATCGAAACGGCTGATAATCCGCTCGGCAAACGCCACCGTGCGCCCGACATCGATCAAGCCAAACCGCACCAGCCCGCCTTGGCCGAAGCCTGACAGCAGCGCGTTCTCCGCCAGCGTCATCGTCGTCACCGCGCCGTGCCCGTTGCGTTCTTCCGGGATAAAGCACCCCCCCGCCAGCCGCCGTTCGCGCGGGCCGAGATGCCCGGCCGGCTGCCCATCGAGCCAGATCGTCTCCGGCCGTCCGGCCAGAATCTCCCCGGACAGCGCATCCATCAACTCGTTCTGCCCATTGCCGGCAATCCCGGCGATGCCGAGGATTTCCCCCCCGGCGACCGACAAGGAGATATCTTTCAGATCGGTGCCGAACTGGTGCGGCGACCGCACGGTCAGCCGGTCCAGCACCAGCCTTGGCCGCGCCGTGCCCACCCGCGCCGGTCGTGGCGTCGGCGTGGACAGATCGGCGGCAATCATAATCTCCGCCAGTTCCCGCACGGTTTTCTCCGCCGGCCGGCATGACGCCACATTGCGCCCCTGGCGCATAATGGTCGCCACCGAACACAGCGCCCGCACTTCCTCCAGCTTGTGGCTGATATAGAGGATCGAACACCCCTCGGCCGCCAGGCGCCGCAGCGTGCCGAACAGCGCCTGCGCTTCGTTCGGCGTCAGCACCGAAGTGGGCTCGTCCATAATCAACAGCTTCGGGTTTTGCAGCAGGCAGCGCACAATCTCGATCCGCTGCCGCTCCCCCACCGACAGGTCATGCACCACCCGGTCCGGCTCCAGCGGCAGGCCGTATTCGGTGGAGATGCGCAAAATCCGCTCGCGCAACCCCACCCGCTCCGCCGCACTGCCCAGGCCGAGCGCGATATTCTCGGCCACCGTCAAGGTTTCAAACAGCGAGAAGTGCTGAAACACCATGCCAATGCCCAGGCGCTGCGCCTGATGCGGATTGGCGATCGTCACTTTCGCGCCATCCCAGATCACCGTGCCGGCATCGGGCCTGGTCACGCCGTAAATCATCTTCACCAGCGTGCTTTTGCCGGCGCCATTCTCGCCCAGCAGCGCATGGATCTGGTTGCGCTCAACCGTCAGGTTCACCGCGTCATTGGCCAGGCAGCCCGGATACTGCTTGGTCATGCCGGTCATCTGCAACAACGGGCCGGGCAGGGGATGGGTCATGGGCAACCTCCGGGCATGCCGCGTCTGCGGCCCGGCGATGGTCTGCCGGGCCGGCCAAACCGCAAGCTCAGCCCAACTTGCCTTCCACCCCTTCGACCAACCATTGCATCCCGGCCAGTTCGCCGTCGCCCATGGTTGCGCCCGCCGCGACCTTCACCGCGCCAGACTGGTCCTTCAGCGGCCCGACGAACACCTTGTTCTTGCCCGCCGCAATGTCCGCCACCGTCGCCTTCGCCTGGGCCGCCACATCGTCGGGCATGTTGGCGAATGGTGCCATGGTCAGCATGCCGCTATCGAACCCACCCCACACATTGCCGCTTTTCCAGGTCCCGGCCAGCACATCCTGAATGCGCTTGATGTAGTAGGGCGTCCACATGTCGACGCTCGCCGACAGTTGGAAGTCCTTGGCGAACTTCACCATGTCGGTCGATTGCCCGAACCCCTTCACCCCACGCCCGGCGGCGGCCTGCAACGGCGCCGGCGAGTCGGTGTGCTGGGTGATGATGTCGCAGCCCTGATCGATCAGCGCCTTCGCCGCATCGCCTTCCTTCGGCGGATCGTACCAGGAATTGACCATCACGAATTTCAGCCGCGCCTTCGGGTTCACCGACCGCATGCCCAGCAGGAACGCGTTCATTCCCTGCACCACTTCCGGCACCGGCAGCGACCCGACATACCCGGCCAGCCCCGCTTTGCTCAGCCGCCCGGCGATCACGCCCTGCACGAACCGCGCCTGGTAGAACCGAATGTCATACGTCGCCACATTCGGCGCCTGCTTGTAGCCGGTGGCATGTTCGAAGAACACGCCCGGATGCTTCTTCGCCGCATTCAGCGTGTAGTTCATGTAGCCGAACGAGGTCGCGAAGATCAGCTTATGGCCGGAATTGGCCAGGTCGTTCATCACCTTTTCCGCATCCGGGCCTTCCGGCACGTTTTCCACGAAGGTGGTCTTGATCTTGTCGCCAAACTGCGCCGCCGCCGCCTGCCGGCCCACATCGTGCTGGTAGCTCCAGCCGAAATCGCCCACCGGGCCGATATAGATGAACCCAACCTTCAACGGGTCGGCCGCCTGGGCCTGCCCGATCAATCCCGGTGCCGCCGCCAACGCTGCCCCGCCGCCGAGCAACTGCGAAAATTGCCGTCTGCGCATACTGATCTCCCCTTTGGTCGCCGAGGCCAGCCACAAAGCCACCCGGCACACGTGATCGTCCCCAATCCGTATGCACTGCGCGCGCCTGCATTTCCAGCAACCAGCCAACAATTTTTCCGCGCCGCCCGTTCTACGTCGCGCTACACTCAGGCGATCCTACTCCACGCCCCCCAGCTCAAGGCCGCCCCATGCAGGAACCCGCCGACGCCGCTTTCCGCCGCGCCCGCCCGCCGGTCACCGTCTACCCCGTCGGCAGCCTCCCGTCTCCCGACCTGCCGCGCCTGCAAGCCGCCGCCCGCGGCGCCACCCGCGTAGCCGAGCTTATCGTCCCCCCGCGCGACGCACGCGCGTTCGAGGTTCCGGCCGGCCATTTCTTCCGCATCACCAGCATCGACGGCGCCCAGGTCGGCGACCTCAACCTTTGGAATGCCGCCGATCTGTCGGAACGGTTTTTCAGCGGCAAAACCCGCGCACTGCACGCGACCCATGTCACCGTCGGCCACCGGCTGTGGAGCAACCTGCCCACCCTGCGCCCGCTGGCCACCATCACCCAGGACACGCTGGCCTGGTACGGCTGGGATGCCGATGGCGGCGGCGTGCACGACGTGATCGGCACACGCTGCGACCCCTACACCAACCGCCTGCTATCCGGCGGAGACTACCATCATTGCTGCCACTCCAACCTTACCCGCGCTTTGGCCGCCGCCCGCAACCTGCCGCTGGCGGAAGCCGAAGCGCAAGTGCACGACGTGCTCAACGTCTTCATGTGCACCGGCTTCACCCACGACACGCACCAGTATTTCATGAAGGCAAGCCCGGTCCGCCCCGGCGATTACATCGAGTTCTTCGCTGAAATCGACCTGCTCGGCGCGCTATCCGCCTGCCCTGGCGGGGATTGCAGCGCCGAACATTCGTCCGACACCGCCGCCTGCTTCCCGCTAAAAGTGGAAATCTTCCGCCCGGCGCCCGGCAGCCTCACCGATTGGCAATCCCCCGCCGTGAACGCCTATCCGCGCACCCACGGCCTCAGCGCTTAGTCAGCCATTTTTTCGCAATCCGGCATGCCACCGTGTAGGCCGGATTGAACACATTGCCCACGTCATAGCGCACCACCTGGCCCATCAGGTGGCTCGCCGCCCGCGCGTCCAGCCCGTAATCCTCCGCCAGCCACCGCACCATCTCCGTCGTCGCGTGCTGCAACGCCTGATCCAGCGGCCGCGCATTGCCGACGGTGAAAATATCCTCCGCCGTCTCGCCCCGCGGCCAGGTGATCTGCCGCTTCAGCACCCGGAACGTCACCTCCATCTCGAACGAGGTTTCAATCCCAGTGCCGACAATCTCGCCATCGCCCTGGCAGGCATGCCCGTCGCCGAGGTAAAACAGGGCGCCCGGCACCGCCACCGGAAACCACGCCGTCGTGCCCGGCGCGAACAGCCGGTAATCCATATTGCCGCCATTCTGCGCGCTGGTCGCGGTCGAGAGCGCCTGGCCACCCGCCGGCGCCACGCCGAAACAGCCGATCATCGGCGCAATTGCCGGCGCGAACCCGGCCAAAGCCGGCGGCGGATCTTGCAGCCGCACCACCCCGGCCGCCTGATCAATCTGCCACACCGCCCGCTCGCTCGCCGGCCGCTCCACAATCGCCGCCGGGTCCAGCACCGTGAAGGCCAGCGGGGAATACGTCCACCCCGTCGCCCGGCTCGGCGCCTTCGATGTGAAACGGCCCGGTCATCGGGTTCGGCCGCGCCGCCACCGTCATCTCCCGCGCATCCAGGCCGGAAGCATCGATCGTGTCGGTAATCACCGTATCCCCGTCCGCCACCCGCAAACACGGCACGGCGGTGCCGATCACATTGAAATACTGCGTCGGCCGAAAACGATGCGTCGCCATGGGAACTCCGGGGCAGGGGGGGGGTGGAACGCCACTACGCTAGAAACACACCCGCACCGCTGCAACCCTTTCTTCTCCGTCTCCCGCGCTTGCGGGGGAAGGCCGGGATGAGGGTGCTTATTCCAGTAAGGTTGTTCTTTTTGTGAACAAAAAGAACCAAAAAAAACTTCATCAATTCCTCGGCTTCGCCGTACACCGCCGGCCCACCCAATCAAGGATCAAACGTTTTTTGCTGCTTTTTTCCAAAAAAGCAGTCCTTCCTTACCTACCCCGCCACCGGCAACGTCATCACAATCTCCGTCACCCCATCTGCGCTCTCCGCCCGAATGTTGCCGCGCAAATCCGCCAGAATGCCAAACGCCACCGCCAGCCCCAGCCCCGGTCCGCCCCCCACCGGCTTGGTGGTGAAGAACGGATCGAACACATACGGCAAATTCTCTGGCGCAATCCCGCCCGCCGCATCCCGCACCGTAATCAGCACGTCATCATCCTGCCGCTGGCCACTAATCTCCAGCGCCCGCTCGCCCTCGCCCCCTAGGCGCTCATACGCCTCGCAGGCATTGGTGATCACATTCACCAGCGCCGCTTCCAGTAACACCCTTTCTGCCGGCAGCGGCGGCAAATCCGGCGCAATCTCAACCACCACCCGCACCTTGGCGTGGCTGAGCCGTTCCTGGCATTTTTTCAACGCCGGCCCCACCGCATCCGCCAGCAACACCGCCGGCGCCGGCCCTTGGCCCCGGCGCCGGAACACCCGCATCTGGTCGATCAGGTCCGAGGCCCGCCGCGCCTGCTGGATAATCGTCTCCAGCTTCTGTTCCACCCGCTCCGGAGCCTTGGTCAGGTTCCGCAGCCCGTTCTCCGCCGCCAGCATAATCCCCGCCAATGGCTGGTTCAGCTCATGCGCCATGCCGGTCGCCAACGCCCCCAGCGCCGCCAGTTTTCGCGTCGCCGCCACCTCTTGCGTCGCCCGCCGCAAACCCGTCACGTCGAACCAGGTGGCGATCACCTCCTGCTCGCCGTTCGGATGCTGATCCCGCCGCATATGCCCCTGCAACCAAACCCGGCGTCCATCCTTCCGAGTCAGTTCGGTTTCAAGCGAAACATCTTCACCATCCCAGGCCCGCTGCCCCTCGGCGTCGAGCGTGATATAATCTGCCTCGGTCATCGTCGTTTTAACCCATCCCGGTTGGATGACCTCGTCGGGCTCATACCCCGTCAAGCCGGTAATCTGCGCGGACGCATAGCGGATTTCCCACGCGCCATCGGCCGTCTTGCCAATCCGCAGCACCGCGCCGGGAATGGCGCTGATCAACGCCCGCTGCTCCGCCTCCGCCGCCATGAGCCGACGCCGGGTGGTTTCCTGCTCGGTCACATCGGTATGCGTCAGGATGAAGCCGCCATCGTCGGACGGCACGACCTGAGTGGCGAAATACGCCCCATCTGTGTGTCGCCAAACCGTCGCTCCAACAAACCCACTCAGATTCTTAATATTTTGTCCGGCACTCGGGTCGCTGGGATCGATCACCTGCTGCGTCTGTTGTGATGCCTCCTGTGCCGTCATCCCAATGATTGGGACGCTTTGCCGGAAAAACTCAGCAAACATCGTATTGAACGCGACCAGCCGATTTTCCCGATCCCACATCGAGACGCGATGCGGCAGACCCTTCAGCAAAGCACTTAGCGTTTCCGCATTGCGCTGCGCCGCCTGCCGCGATTGCACCAGATCGCTAATATCGCTGGAGGAAATCACGAACCCACCATCCGGCATCGGCACCGACAGCGACGACACCACCCGCCCGCCGGGCAGGGTCCATTCGCGGCTCGATGGCTTGGACCGATCGGTGCTGAGCACATCGGCCGCCATCTTCGCCGCCTCCGCCCCGTCGCCATAAAACCGCTTCGCCATCGCCCGCATATCATCGTCGAACAGCACCGCCGGTCCGTCATCTTGCCGCAGCGCCCCCAACTCGTTGTGGAACGCGTCGTTCGATGCCACCAGCCGCCGGTCCGGTCCCCACAAGCTCACCCGCTGCGGCAGCGCCCGCAGCAGATTGCTCAGCATATCCGCGTTCTCCTGCACCGCCTGCCGCGCCTGCGCCAACTCGGTAATGTCGGTGTTGGAAATCACAAAACCGCCACTTGCCACCGGGCAGCATTGGTTCATGTAAACCGCGCCGTTCGGGTGCTGCCACTCGAGTTTGAAGCCGTGCTGAAAATCCATGCTCAGCAGCTTTGCCAACATGGCATCTGCCGCCGCGCCGGGTCCAAAGATGGCTTCGATTTGATGCCGCGTACGGCTTGCGAACCGGATCGGCCGCTCCGTTTCATTGGTCGCGAAGATTTCGCCGTAAACCGCGTTATTCACCAGCAATTCGCCATCGGTGTTCCACAAGCTTACCCGATGCGGCAAGGCTTCCAGAAACGCCTCCAGAATATCCCCGCGCCGCAGCATCTCCCGCTCCGCCGTCACCCGCGCCGTGATATCGGTGTTTGAGACGACAAACCCGCCATCCGCCGTCGGTGCCGAAATCGACAGGAACGCCATCCCATTGGCATGCGTCCACTCCCGCTCGCTCCGCTGGGTCCGATCCGTCTGGCGGTAATAATCGATCAGCGTCTGCGCCTCGGCCTCGGTGTTACACTGGGCCCTCGCTTGCACCTCGATCAATTGGTCGTGATAAATCGGCCCGTCGCCTGCCAGCAGCGGGAATGCGTCGGCAAACCGGTCATTATGCGCCAGCAACCGTCTATCCGCGCCCCACAACGTCACCCGGTTCGGCAGCGCCTGCACCAGGCTGTTCAGCATCGCTGCGTTTTGCCGCGCTGCTTCCCGCACCTGTACCAACTCGGTAATTTCCGTATTGGTGACGATAAACCCACCATCCGGCGTCGGCGTCGTGCGCCCCAGGAAGCTGCGCCCGTTCTGATGCCTCCACTCGAAATTATCCCGCTGCGTCCGGTCCAACCCGCGGTGGCGCGCAATCATCGCCTCCGCCGCCGCGCTGTTGCCATGCATGCCCCGCGCCTGCGCCACCAGCAGATCGTCGTAGTAAACCGGGCCGTCGCCCTCGATCATGCTGAAACTATCCGGGAAAGCGAGGTTACTCGCCAGCAAGCGTTGGTCCGGCCCCCACACCGCCACCCGGTGCGGCAGTGCCTGCAACACCCGGTCTAGCAACGCCGCGCTGTCCTCCGCCGCCCGCCGCTGCCGCATAGTCTCGGTAATTTCGGTGTTGCTCACCACAAAACCGCCATCCCGCAGCGGGGTTGACCGTGCCAGGAAGCTGCGCCCGTTCGGGTGCGTCCACTCAACCTCATACGGAACTTTGCGGTCGGCCTCGCATTCCTGCGTGATCAGCGCCTGCGCCTCCGGCCCATCGCCGAACACCTTGCCAATCTGCCAGCGCGCCAGATCCTCATACTGCATGCCACCGCGGCCGTCGGGGAACACCTCCTCCAAAGTGTGATTGGCCGCCAGCAACCGGTGGTCGGCATTCCATAGGCTCACCCGGTGCGGCAAGGCCTGCAACAACCCTTCAAGGATCGTCGCATTGCGCTGCGCCGCCTCGCGTGCCTGCACCAAATCGGTAATCTCGGTACTGGTAATCACAAACCCGCCATCGCGCATCGGCATCGACCGGGTCAGGAACGCGCGCCCGTTCTGATGCGTCCACTCAGCCTCAAACCGCACGCTCCGGTCCTGCGCCCGCAGTCCGGCAATCACCGCCTCCGCGCGCGGCCCCGGCCCGTGCTCGGCCAGGATCTGCTCGGCGATCATGTCGTCGTAAAAAGCGCCGGTCCGTCCGTCCACCGATACAAAACACTCGGGCATCGCCGCATTGGCCAGCAACAGCCGCCGATCCGCGCCCCACAGCATAATTCGGTACGACAAGGCTTGCAGCAGCCCGTCCAGCGACGCCGCATTCCGCTCCGCCGCCTGCCGCGCCTTAACCAACTCGGAAATATCGGTGTTGGTAATGACAAACCCGCCATCTTCCATCGGCGTGGACCGCGACAGGAATACCCGCCCGTTCACATGCGTCCATTCCGCCTCGATCGGCACAGACCGATCCAACCCGCGGAAATGCGCGATCTGCCGGTCCGCCTCCGGCCCCTCGCTGAGTTCGGCGATGACTTGCGCGGCGATAAGGTCGTCGTAACGCCAGACCTCCTGCCGTTCCGGCAGGACGAAAATCTCCGGCATGACCTGGTTTGTCGCCACCAGCCGCTCCTCGGCGTCCCATAGCGTCACCCGATGCGGCAGGGCCTTCAGCAATCCATCCATCCGCGCCGCTGCTTGCCGGGCCGCCGCCTCCGCCGCTGCCAATTCGGAGACATCGCACACCGTCAGCATGAACACGCCATCCGCCGTCGGGTCGGAATACACCTCCAAAGCCCGGCCTTCCGCCACCAACCGCCGATGCTGCCGCTGGCCCCGATCCATCGCCAAACCAACCCGGATCGCTTCGGCCCGCGCCGGCGTTTCCGCGTCGCCAAACAGCTTCGCCATCACGGTCGCCAGCACCCGGTCGAGTGGATCGCCCGCCGCCAGTTTCAACGTGTCCGATAACGCCCAAACCTCGGACTGGTCATTATGTCCGACCAAGCGATGCTCACGGTCGAACAGCAAAATCCCCACCGGCGCATGTTGCATTGCCTGCGCCAGCGCCGCCTCCCGCTGGAGCCCCTGTTCTTCCTGCGCCACCCGTGCCGAGGCCTCCTGGAGGTTCAGGGTAAATCCGCCTTCGGCCAACGGCGTCAGCCGCACCTCCAGCCACCGCGCCTCCGCCGTCCGATACCTCAGCACCGCCGGCGGCGCATCGCCCGTCGCGCCATCCAGCAACCCCGGCAGCAGCTGCGCCAAGTCCTGCCCCGCCGACCAAGCCGCGGCCCCCGCCAGCGCCGCCGCCTGCGCGTTGGCCACGACCAGAAGCCGCTGCGCATCGAACAAAGCCAATCCGGCACCAGCATTCGCCAACAACAGCACCAACGCGGAACTTGCTTCACTGTTCGTCATGCAACACCGGCCAATCGTCTTATCAAAATCAGCTTGCCACCGATGTGGCAGCTTAAACACATCCATCGCACGCCAGCATGGCTCAATCAGCCCAGGCGCAATACAGGCAACGCAGGCAATGGTTTAGACTAACTTAATGTGTCACGTTCGGTACCAAGTGTGTCAAAATATCGGTAATTGCTCACCCCACTCCTGCGATCGGCCCGGCGGGTAGCTTGGCCGCGAGCACGAAGCGAATGGTGTCCAATACCGAAGCGCGATTGACTTTCGCGGTGCTGACGACGGAGCGGAAGGCGGCGTAGGTCTCGGCGCCCCACTCGCAGCGGAAGCCATTGGTCACCTTGCGGAAGATCACGCTGGGGCGGAGATGGCGCTCGGAGAT
>CAITOL010000081.1 GCA_903893975.1 uncultured Rhodospirillales bacterium
GCAAGGCCTGGCTGGTGAAGGCGTTGGGCTGGGAGGCGGCGGGGTATGGGTCGCAGTTGCAGGCGCTGATGCAGGAGCCGGAGATGGTGGCTTTGCTCGCGGCGGTACCCGGTGTGGTGCGGGTGTTGCGGCCTCTCGGGCGGATGCTTGGGGTGACCGTGGGGCCGGTGGTGGTGCGGGTGCGGAAGGCGCGTGTGCCGAAGCCTCGGGTAAGGAAGGTTCGGGTGAAGGCTTGGTCGCCGGGGGTGATTCCGGATGCTTGGTGGCCGTTAAAACGGGGGTGAGAGGGAGGGGTGTTTTTGTGGGTATATTGTTGCGTTATCGAAATAATATGAGGGGTGGCTCTGGATTGCTTCACTTTGCTCGCAATGACGGAAAGTATATTTTATCAATGGGTTATTTTGGCATGATGGCGTAGGGGAGCCAGAGGGTGAGGGGGGTGAAGAGGGTGATGGCGGCAAGGACGAGGAGGAGGGGGATTAGCCAGGGCAGGATGGCGCGGGACATGGCTTCGTAGCTGATGCCGGCGATGCGGGAGGTGACGAACAGCACGACACCGACCGGGGGGTGGATGGTGCCGAGGATGAGGTTGAAGATCATGATCAGGCCGAACTGCACCGGGTCGATGCCGAAGCTGTGGGCGGCGGGGACCAGGATGGGGATGAGCAGCAGCAGGGCGGCCAGGGTTTCCATGAAGCAGCCGACGAGCAGCAGCACCAGGTTGCACATCAGCAGGAACAGCAGCGGGGAGTGGATGTTGCCGACCAGGAAGGGGGTGATGGATTGCGGCAGGCGGGCGATGGACATGCACCAGCCGAGCGCGCCGGCGGCCATGACCAGGGCCATAACCAGGCCGGAGGTTTCCACGCTCTCGACCAGGATGGCCGGCAGGTCGCGCCAATTCAGCGTGCGGTAGACGACGAAGCCGAGGAAGAGGGCGTAGAGGGTGGCGACCGCGGCGGCTTCGGTGGGGGTGAAGAAGCCGCTGAACATGCCGCCGAGCAGCACCACCGGGGCCATCAGCGCCCAGAATCCGTCGCGGAAGGCGAGCCAGACCGCTCGGGCGCCGCCGAAGCGGCCGCCGGCCATGCCTTCGCGGCGGGCGATGACGGCGACCATGGCCATCAGCGACAGGCCCATCAGCAGGCCGGGGATGACGCCGGCGAGGAACAGGCGGCCGATGGAGACATCGGCGGTGACGCCGTAGATCACCATTGGCAGGCTCGGCGGGATGATCGGGCCGATGGTGGCGGCGGCGGCGTTGATGGCGGCCGCGGTTTCTGCCCGGTAGCCGGCGGCGCGCATGGCGCGGACTTCAATGGCGCCGGTGCCGGCGGCGTCGGCCACTGCCGAGCCGACCATGCCGGCGAAGATCATGCTGGCGAGGATGGAGGCATGGGCGTAGCCGCCGCGCACCCAGCCGATGAGGGCGGAGGCGAAGGCGACGATGCGGTCGGTCAGTTTCGCGGCGCCGAGCAGGTTGCCCATCAGGATGAACAGCGGGGCGGCGATCAGCGGGAAGGAGTTCATCGCCTGCGCCATTTTCTGCGGCACGATGGAGACCGTCATGTCCCCGATCAGCACGAAGGCGAAGGCGGCCAGGCCCATGGCGGCGTAGAGCGGCAGGCCGGCGAGCACGGCCAGCAGCCAGACGCCGCCGATCTGCCACATGGTCTGGGTCATTTGGCGGCCAAGGCGGTGAATAGTTCCGAGATCGCCTGGGCCATGGTGCCGAAGCCGACCAGGACGATGGGGGCGTACATGACGGACATGGAGACCGGCAGGGTGGTGGCGTCGATATCCAGGTTGCGGGTGACGAGGTCGAAGCCGTACGCGGCGAGGCCGGCGCCGAAGCTGGCGACGGCGAGCAGCAGCAGGCGTTCGAGGAGCTGGCGCGGCAGGGCGGGCAGTTGATCGACGAAGTAGCGGATGCGGATATGGCCGCGCCGGCGGCTGGCCAGCATCCAGCCGATGGCGGCGAGCCAGATCATCAGGAAGCGAGAGAGTTCGTCGGTCCAGATCAGCGGATCGCCGGCGGCGCGGGTGACGACGCCGGCGGTGACGCTGGCCAGCAATGCGAGCAGCAGCGCCATGGCGGCGAGGGCCAGAGCGCGGTCGATGGCGTTCAGCATCAGAAGGCTTGCAGGCGGTCCCACAGCCCCTTGCCCCATTTGGCTTCGAACATCGGCGGCAGTTTGGCCAGCACGGGTTTGCGGAAACTGTCCATATCCGGCGTGATCACGGTCATGCCGGCTTTGGCGAAGGTATCGGCCAGGGTGGCTTCCTGGCGGGCGATTTCGGCATCGTTCCAGGCGGCGGCGTCGCGGATGGCGGCGGTCACGGCCTCCCGATCCGGGGCGGACATTTTCTGCCAGGTGGCATCGTGCACCAGCACCAGGCGGGGGGTGATGACGTGACCGGTGAGGATGAGGAATTTCTGCACCTCATACAATTTGCCGGACTGGATGGTGGGCAGCGGGTTTTCCTGGCCATCGACCGCGCCTTGCGACAGCGCGAGATAGAGTTCGGAGAAGTTCATCGGGGTGGGTTTGGCGCCCCAGGCATTGGCCATGGCGACGAAGGTATCCACCTCGGGCACCCGGAGTTTGAGCCCGACCATGTCGGCGGCGCTGTGCACGGCTTTGCTGCCGGTGGTGACGTGGCGCTTGCCGTAATAGGTGACGGCGACGATGCGCATGCCGCGCTTGGCGACCAGGGTGGCGTTGAGTTCATCGAGCAGGGAGGAGGACAAAGCGCGGGCCATGTGGGCGGCGTCGCGCCAGATATACGGGGCCTCGATGATCGAGATCTGCGGCAGGAACTGGCCGATCAGCGCACCGCCTTCGGTGACCATGCTGAGCGCGCCGGAGCCGACGGCTTCCACCATGTCTCGGCTGCCGCCGAGCTGGCCGGAGGGGAAGCTTTGGATTTCCACCCGGCCGGCGGTTTTGGCTTTGACCGCCGCCGCGGCTTGGACGCTGGCCATGACCGAGGGGTGGTTGGGGGCCTGCACGTCGCCCCAACGCAGGATGAGCGCGGATTGGGCGCGCAGGATGGCGGGGGTGAACAGGGTGGTGGCGGCGCCAAGCAGGGCCGCACGGCGGGGGGTGCGAAAGCGGGTCATGTTGGGCGTTCTCCGGGGGGGCCTTGTTGCCAGGCGGTGATCACATCCTCCACCATGCCGGCCCAATCGCCAAGCCGGGGTTGGCGGAAAATCCGCATGGTCGGGTACCACGGGCTGTCAGTGCGGCCGTGCAGCCAGCGGAAGTCCGTGGTGGCGGCTGGGAGCAGGAGCCAGACCGGGCGGGCGAGGGCGCCGGCGAGATGAGCGAGCGAGGTGTCGACGCTGATCACCAGATCCATCGCCCGCACCAGGGCGGCGGTGTCGGTAAAGCTGCGGCCGGGGTGATGGTGCAGGTTGGGGTAGTGGGCGAGGTCCGGCTGTTCGGTGGGGCGGACCGGGTCGTGCAGGATGTGGAAATCGGCGTCGAGGCGGTGCAGCAGCGGGGCGAGGGTGGCGAGGGAGGTGGAGCGCAGACCGTCGAGCGGGTGCAGCGGGTTGCCGGACCAGGCGAGGCCGATGCGCGGACGGGAGGCGGGGCCGAGGTGGTGTTGCCAGCGGGCGCGATGGGTCGCATCGACGTGCAGATAGGGGACGGTGGCGGGAATGCTGTCGAGTTCGGTGCGGAAGGCGCGCGGCAGGCTCATCAGCGGGGTGTGCATGTCGTAATCCGGCGGCGGGTCGCCGAGCACCTGAACGTCGTCGGCGAGATCGAGACAGAGGTCGAGCAGCGGAGCCTGGACTTGCAGGATGACATGGGCGCCACGGGCGCGGAGCGGGGCGAGGTAGCGGGCCATCATGATGGTATCGCCCAGACCTTGCTCGGCGGTGAGCAGCAAAGTGAGGCCGCGCGGATCGACCTCGCCGCGCCAGGGGGGGTGTTGGGTGTCGGGCCGCCATTGGCCGACGCGTTGGTCTTGCAGGCGGACTTCGAAGCCAATCCAGCCTTCGCGGAACTGGCCGAGGCTGAGTTGGGCGACGGCGCGGCCCAGGCGGGCTTGCACATCGTCGGGGTTGGCGGCGAGCACCTGGTCGAACCAGGCAATGGCCTGCTGGGCTTCGCCGAGGCGGACGAGGGCTTCGCCGACGCAGATCCAGGCGGGCCAGTACGGCGGATCGACCGAGGCGGCTTGCTGGGCCCAGGGCAGGGCTTCGGCCGGGCGGTTCAGGTCGAGCAAGGCGAGGGCGAGGTTGAAGCGGAGTTTGAGGTCGCCGGGGGCGAGGTGGATGCAGCGGCGGTAATCCTCCAGCGCTTCGGCCGGGCGTTTGAGGGTGCGGTAGGCGTTGCCGCGGTCGTTATAGGCCAGCGCATTTGTGGGGTTGGCGGCGATGGCCGCGGTGAGGGCAACGAGGTCGAGGGACTCAGAGGGGGGATCAGTGTCCGGCATCGGCGAGGGCCTGGCGGAGATGGGCGTTGAGCGTGGCGGGGGGCATGGTGAGGTCGCGGGTGGCGGCGGGGCGGTCGGGTTGATCGGCGTGTTGGGCGCAGCGGATTTCGGTGTAGCGATGCTGACGCAGGGCGGCGAGGTGCCAGAGCGAGGTGCCGGCCGAGGCGGCGGGGGCGAAGGCCAGCAGGGGCGTGCCGCGCCGGGCGAAGGCGGCGTAGGTCAGGTCTGGCCCGGCGATGCCGGCGATAATGAGGGCGCCTTTGCAGAGGGCGACGATCTCGCGAAAATTGCGGCGGGCGGGGTGGATGACGGTCCAGCCGGCGGCGCGGGCGATGGCGTCGGCCTCGGCGGCGCAGAAATGTGGGGCGTCGCTGTGGGTGGTGGAGAAGAACAGCGCCTGGGGTGGGCCGACCGGGATGGCGCTGGTGAGCGCGTGCAGAGCGTCGATGGCCAGGGGCGACGGACGGTGCAGCCCGTCGCTGACGATGAGGTCGGAGACTTGCAGATGCATGGAGGGCAGGAAGGTCGCCACCGGCATCGGCGGCGGGAGGCATTGCAGGCTATCGACCATGGCCTGGCGCAGCGGGTCGGCGGCGTCGTCGATGATGAAGATGGCGTTGCTGGCATCGACCGTGGGCGGCAGGCGGTGGCGGGTGAGCCAGGCGGTGGGCAGGGCGTTGAGCAGCCAGGTGCTGAGGTCGCGTTGCAGTGGGGGTTTGCAGAGCAGGCCGGTGGCGTTGAGGTGCGGGAGGTCGGGCAGGCCGGCGAGGTCGGCCAGCGTTTCGGCGGCGCGGCCGGCCAGACTGGGGCGGTAAAGCTGGCCCGCAGCATCGCGCAGCGCGCCATCGGCGCCGATGATCGGCTGGTGCAGGCGGTAGAGCGCGACATCCTGCCCGGGCTGTTGGGCTTGCAGCCAGGACGGGGCGAGTTGCGCCAGCACCTCGGGCGGGGTGAGGGCGGTGTCGATCACGGTGGGCATGGGGGTGCTGAACCCCGGAACCTGGAACCGGGCGATGCAGGCGGTGGCAGGATAGTCGATCGGGGTCATTCGGTTGTTGGCGGCCCGCTGCTGGCTGGCGCGATCATGGCCCGACAGCAACGGATCTGCAACGGTGGCGATCGCCGGTGGTTAGCCGGCCTGATAGCCGAACGGATCGTCGACCGAGTGGCAGGGCTGGGTGAACCAGCGCGGGCCGGCCTCGGTCATGTAGATGATATCCTCCAACCGGACGCCGAATTCGCCATAGATGCAGATCATCGGTTCGTCGGAGAAGCACATGCCGACCTGGAGCGGGGTTTTGTTGCCCTTCACCATGAAGGCTTCCTCGTGCACGTCCATGCCGATGCCGTGGCCGGTGCGATGGGGCAGGCCGGGGACGGCGTAGCCGGGGCCGAAGCCGGCGGCGACAATGACGGCGCGGGCGGCGGCATCGACATTTTCGCACGGGGCGCCGAGCACGGCGGCATCGAAGGCGGCTTGTTGGGCGCGCTTTTCCAGGTCCCAGATTTCGCGTTGCCGCGGGGTGGGGTCGCCAAAGACATAGGTGCGGGTGATGTCGGAGCGGTAGCCTTGGACGAAGCAGCCGATATCGACCAGCACCATGTCGCCCTCGACCAGGGTTTGCGGATAGGGCACGCCGTGGGGGTAGGCCGTGGCTTCCCCGAACTGCACCGCGCGGGAGGCGGGAACGCCGCCGAGTTTGCGGTGGGCGGCGTCGATAAAGCCTTGCACCTCCGTCGTGGTCATGCCCGGGGCGAGGCAGCGGGCGACGGCTTTGTGCACTTCGAGGGTGATGTTCATCGCCGTTTGCATCAGGGCGATTTCGGCGGGCGATTTCACCTGCCGGCAGGCGGCGGTGATAGAACTGGCATTGGCGAAGGTGAAGCTATTGCCGGCCTTGCGCAGGCCATCGACGGTGTAGAACGGGGTGGCGGGGTCGATGGCGATTGTGCCGCTGTCATAGCCTTTGCTGCGCACGGTTTCGATGACCAGGGCGGTCGGGTCCTCGTGCTCCTCCCACACCCGGATGTCCTCGCCGAAGCTGAGCAGGGTGCGGGTTTTTGGTTCCTCGAAGGCGGGGCTGAGATAGGCGATTTCCCCCTCCACCGGGATGATGGCGCCGTGCAGGCGTTCGGTGAGGTTGAGCGTGACGCCGGTGAAATAGCGCAGGCCGGTGGAGGTATCGAGATAGAGCGCCTGCACCCCCTGCGCGCGCATCAGCGCCTGGGCGCGGGCGATGCGCTGCTGCAATTCGGCGACCGAGATCGGCACCACCGCATCGGTCATCGGCGCCATGCGGGCCAGTTCCGCGGCGAAATTCGAACCACCTACTCCGATGACCATACGACCGTTCCTTCGTCTGCCAGAGTGCGAACGCTAGGCGATTGGGCGGGGCGGCGCCAGATGCCTGATTATGGTGGTCAGGTGCGCGATGACGTGGCAGGCTGCGAAAGCTTTAAGTGTGAAGGAGCAGGATTGAACGTGCGACGGAACCTTGCGGGGGTGTTGGCGTTGTGCGCGGTGGCGATGATTTTTCTGCCGTTGTTGCTGACATTCTACCTCAGCGTGTTCGATGAAACGCTGATCGTGTTTCCGCCGCATGGCTATACCCTGCGATGGTATGCGCGGATCTGGCCGGAGTTTGGCGCGGCCCTGCGCACGAGTTTTTTTGCCGCCCTGGCGGCGGTGGCGGTGAGCCTGCTGATCGGGGTACCGGCGGGGATTGGCCTGGCGCGCTATCGGTTTCGCGGCCGGGATGCGGTGGCGACGATGTTGCTGGCGCCGCTGACGGTGCCGGGGATTGCCATTGGCCTGGGGATTTTCGTGCTGGCGGTGCTGATCGAGGAACATACGGAGTGGGCGATCAGCGGGTCGCTGGCCTTGATGGTGGCGGCGCATGTGTTGATCACCACGCCGTGGGTGGTGCGGTTGTGCCTGGCGTCGCTGGCCAACCATGATGCGGCGGCGGAGGAGGCGGCGGCCAGCCTGGGGGCGCGGCCGCTGGCAGTGCTATGGCGGGTGACCCTGCCGGCGATGCGGAGCGGCATCGTCGCCGGGGGGCTGTTCGCGTTTATTGTCTCATTCGAAAATCTGGAGATGACCTTGTTTCTCACCGCGCCGGGAATGACCACGCTGCCAATCGCGGTGCTGCAATATCTGCAATATCACATCGACCCGCTGGTGGCGGCGATTGCGGTGGCGCAGGTGGTGTTCGTCGGTGGGGCGCTGATGCTGTTGGACCGGCATGTGAAGCTGGCGCAGGTGGTGGCATGACGCGGCTGACGCTGGACCGGCTGGAAAAACGCTATGGCGCCATGCTGGCGGTGGACCAGATCAGCCTGGATATTCCGTCGGGGGAAATGGTGGTGCTGCTCGGCCCGTCCGGCTGCGGCAAGACCACGACGTTGCGGATGATCGCCGGCTTTATCGAGGCCAGCGGTGGTGATGTGTTGCTGGACGGGCAAAGCATTCTCGATCTGCCGCCGTATCGGCGGGAGATGGGGCTGGTGTTCCAGAGCTACGCGTTGTTTCCGCATATGACGGTGGCGCGCAACATCGCCTTCGGGCTGGAGATGCGCAACACGCCGCGGGCGGCGGCGAGCCAGCGGGTGCAGGAGATGCTGCGGCTGACCCGGTTGGAGAGACTGGCGGATCGGTTTCCGCGCCAGCTATCCGGGGGGCAGCAGCAGCGTGTGGCGTTGGCGCGGGCGCTGGCGATCCATCCGCGGGTGTTGTTGTTGGACGAGCCGCTGTCCAACCTGGATGCGTCCCTGCGGGCCGAGGTCGGGCGTGATATTCGGCTGATGCAGCGGGCGGCGGGGCTGACTACCATTATGGTGACGCATGACCAGGATGAGGCGATGGCGATGGCCGACCGCCTGGTGGTGCTGCGCGATGGCCGGGTTGAGCAGAGCGGCACGCAGGAGGATTTGTACGAGCGACCGGCGACGCCGTTTGTCGCCAGCTTTATCGGCCGCAGCACGATGCTGGAGGGCACGTTGGCCGACGGTACGGTGGGCGTGGAGTCGGCACGGCTGGCTTTGGCGGGACGCTATGCTGGGACGGGCGCGTGCACGTTGGCGCTGCGGCCGGAGCGGCTGCGCCTGAACGGCGCGGGTGCGGGCCGGGTGGACGGGGTGGTGGAACTGGCGAGCTATCTGGGACCGGTGCGCGACCATCTGGTACGGATTGCCCCGGAGCGGCATTTGCTGGTGCGTGAGCCAACGGCGGCGGCGGGGCGGTTGCATGATGCCGGCGATACGGTGACAGTAACCTGGGACGTGGCGGCCGAACGGGTGTTCGATCAGGCTGGCGCGCCACAGGCTGAACTTTCCTGAAACGATCAGAACTGGGGTGAACGATATGACCGACCTGCGTTCCATTTCCCGCCGTGCCATGCTGGCCGGTGCGTCTGCGCTGCCGTTCGCCCCTGGATTGGCGCGGGCGGAGGAGCAGCAGGTGGTGATCGCCACCTGGGGCGGCGATTATGCCAATCTGCTGCGCGACAATGTTGAGGTGCCAGTGCTGACGCCGCAAGGCATCAAGGTGGTGCAGGATATCGGCGACGAAGATCCGCGCGTTGCCAAGGCGCTGGCGCAGCGGCGCCTGCCGCGTGGTACGGATGATGTGCTGTGCCTGCAAGCGGTGCGGGCGCATGAGTTGGGCGATGCCGGGCTGCTGGAGCCGTTGGATGCGACCAAGGTGCCCAACCTGGCGCATGTGCTGCCGGATTTGCGCAACACGTTCTACGCGCCGCATATCTTCAGCCAGCAAGTGCTGGTGTACAACCCGAACACGGTGAAAAACCCGCCGAAGCGGCTGACCGATCTGCTGGACCCGAAATACAAGGGCAAGGTCGGCGTGGGCGACATCAATTATATGTACGTGATGATGGCCTGTGCGCTGGCGGCGACCGGCGATGTGAACAAGGTGGAGGCACCGGCAACGCGCGAACTGGCGATGAAGCTGAACGCCAATGGGCTGCGGCTTTATCCGTCTACGGACTCGATCGGGGCCGGGCTGAAGTCGGGCGAAATCGACGTTGGCCTGATGTGGAAGGCCCGGGTGGTGATGTGGCAGAATGCCGGGATTCCGGTGGCGGCGTCGTTCCAGGAAGAAGGCACGGTGCTGTATATTTCCGGCATGGTGGTGCCGAAGAATGCGCCCAATAAGGCCGGGGCCTATCGCTATCTGAATGCGATGCTGGAGCGTGGGTCGCAGTCGCGCTTTGCCGAGCGTATGGGCTACCAGCCGACGGTGGATAATTCGCCGCTGGAGGGCAAGGTGGCCGAGCAGCTATCGCTGCCGGCCGGGGTGTCGAAATTCTTTACCCCGGATTATGGCATTACCGGGCCGTTGCAGAGTTCGGTTTCCGAGTGGTGGAAGAAGAACATCCAGCACGGCTGAAATCGGTGAGCAAACGCACGGCAGCGACGGGGTTTCTGGGGCCGGCCACGTTGGTGGTGACGGTGATGCTGGCCGCCCCCCTGTTGCTGCTGTTGCGGTTCAGCCTGAACCGGTTCGACATCAAGGAATTGATGATCGAAACGGTGACGGCGGAAAATTATCTGCGCTTCTTCACCGACCCGTTCTACCTCGGCGTGCTGCGCACCACGGTGCTGGTGGCGGTGACGTCCACGGTGTTGTGCCTGCTGTTCGGCTTGCCGCTGGCCTATCGGCTGGCGCGGTCGCAGAGCCGGTGGAAGTCGCTGTGCATGCTGGCCATCGTGCTGCCGCTGTTTGTCGGCAGCACGGTGCGTATGGTGGGCTGGATGATCCTGTTCGCGCATGGCGGTATGCTGGATAGCGCGGTGCGCTGGGTGAACGGGGTGGGGCTGGAGGTGATGTATACCCCGTTCGCCGTGGTGGCCGGGATTGTGTCGATCAACCTGCCATATGTGGTGCTGACGATCCAAAGTGCGATTGAGACCATCGACATTCGCATCGAGGAAGCGGCGCAAAGCCTGGGTGCGCCGCCGGGGCGGCAGTTCTGGCTGGTGGTGTGGCCGTTGGCGCTGCCGGGCACGGCGATTGCGGGGATTTTGTGCTTCATCCTGGCGATGAACGCGTATGCGACGCCGTATCTGCTCGGCGGGCCGCGGTTCCAGATGATGGCGCCGCTGCTGTATTGGGAGTTCAGTACCAATAATAACTGGCCGTTCGCTTCGGCCCTGGCGCTGATTTTGATGAGCACGACGCTGGTGCTGACGGCGTGCAGCAACCTGCTGATCCCGCGCCGGTATCGGGCCTGAGCGGCCCGCGACCGGCGCGGGTGCGGTTCAGGCCGCCGCAGCCACGGCGCGCCAGACCCGTTCCGGGGTGGCGGGCATGTCGATCTGGGTGATACCGAGGCCGCTGAGCGCGTCGATAATGGCGTTGATCAGGGCTGGCGGGCTGCCGACGGCGCCGGCTTCCCCGGCGCCTTTGACGCCCATCGGGTTGGTTGCGCAGGGCACTTCGACCAGTTCGACGTCGATATTCGGCAGGTCGTCCGCGCGCGGGATGGTGTAGTCCATGAAGGAACCAGCGAGCAGCTGACCGGTTTCCGGGTCGTAGGCGGTGTGTTCCAGCAAAGCCTGGCCAAGGCCCTGGGCGACGCCACCATGCACCTGGCCGGCGACGATCATCGGGTTGACGGCTTTGCCGACGTCATCGGTGACGCTGTAGCCGACCACCTGCACGGTGCCGGTTTCCGGGTCGATCTCCACCTCCGCGATATGGCAGCCATTGGGGAAGGTGTGGTTGTCGATGGCGGCGACCTCGGCGGCATCCAACGTGGTGACGTCCTCGCCCTTGGCGGCGCGGCCGCGCTGGTGCAGCGCGAGGGTGATGATGTCCATGCCGCGATCAGTGCCGACCACGGCGAAGCGGCCGGATTCGAAGACGATATCGACCATCGAGGCTTCCAGCGCTTCGGACGCGGCGCGGCGGCCTTTCTCGATCACCGAGGTGGCAGTGAGCAGGATGGCCTGGCCTTCGGAATACAGGCTGCGGGCGCCGCCGGTGCCGCCGCCGGTGGGCATTTCCGCGGTATCGCCCTGGCGGACGCGGATGCGCTCGCCATCAATGCCGAGCCGGTCGGAGGTGAGCTGGATATAGGCGGTTTCGTGCCCTTGGCCGGTGGATTGGGTGCCGACATAGACATCGACGTAGCCATCATCGGCGAAGCGGATTTCCGCACGCTCGGTCGCGTCACCGCCGGTGGCTTCGAGGTAATAGGCCATGCCGATGCCACGCAGTTTGCCGCGGCGGGCGGCCTCGGCGCGGCGGGCGTCGATGCCGGCCCAGTTCGTGTGGGCCAGGGCGGTTTGCATCACCAGCGGGAAGTTGCCGCTGTCATAGACCCGGCCCATCGCCGAGGTGTGCGGCATGGCGTCCGGCTGCACCATGTTGCGGCGGCGCAGTTCGATACGGTCGATGCCCAGTTCGCGCGCAGTGGCGTCGATCAGGCGTTCGACGAGGTAGTTGGCTTCCGGCCGGCCGGCGCCGCGATAGGCATCGACCGGGACGGTGTTGGTGAACACGCCGAGCACGTTGGCGTAGACGGTTTTGAACCCGTAGATGCTGGCGAGCACCCCGGAGCCGGCCATGGTGGGGATATAGGGCGCGAAGTTCGACAGATAGGCGCCCATGCCGGCGAGGGTGCGGGTGCGCAAGGCGAGGAACTTGCCGTCTTTATCCACCGCGATTTCGCCGGTGGTGATGTTGTCGCGGCCTTGGCTGTCGGCGAGGAAGGCTTCCTGGCGTTCCGAGATCCAGCGCACCGGCTTGCCGAGCTTGCGGGTGGCGTAGGTGGTCAGCACATGTTCGGGGTAGAGGAAGAGCTTCATGCCGAAGCCGCCGCCGACATCGGGGGTGATGACGCGCATGGCGGAGGGATCGACGCCGAAGACCATGCCGGCCATGACGTTGCGGACGGTCCAGCTGCCTTGGGTGTTGGTGCGGATGGTCCAGGTGCCGGCCGCGGTATCGTAATCGGCCAGACAGGC
>CAITOL010000082.1 GCA_903893975.1 uncultured Rhodospirillales bacterium
AGGGGGTTTAATGCAATCGATTGTGGGGCAGGAACAGACGCATGAAAACCATCAAAGGTCCGGGCATTTTTCTGGCGCAGTTTGTCGGCGACGCGGCGCCGTATAATTCGCTGGACGGGATCGCCGAATGGGCGGCGGGGCATGGGTATACCGGGGTGCAGATCCCGACCTGGGATGCGCGGCTGTTCGATCTGGCGACGGCGGCCGACAGCTACGCGTATTGCGAGGACGTGATGGGGGTGCTGGCGACGCACGGTATCGAAGTGACCGAATTGTCGACGCATTTGCAGGGCCAGCTGGTGGCGGTGCATCCGGCGTATGATCTGGCGTTTGATGGCTTCGCGCCGGAGGCGGTGCGCGGCAAGCCGGGGCCGCGGCAGGAATGGGCGGTGCAGCAGCTGAAGCTGGCGGCGAAGGCGAGCAAGCATTTCGGGCTGGCAGCGCATGCCACATTCTCGGGCGCGCTGGCCTGGCCGTATATGTATCCGTGGCCGCAACGGCCGGCCGGGCTGGTGGAAACCGCGTTTGAGGAGCTGGGCAAGCGCTGGCGGCCGATTTTGGATGCGTTTGAGGAACAGGGCGTCGACGTGGCGTTCGAAATCCATCCAGGCGAGGATCTGCATGACGGCAGCACGTTCGAGATGTTTCTGGAGCAGGTGGGCAACCACAAGCGGGCCAATATTTTGTACGATCCCAGCCATTTCCTGTTGCAGCAACTGGATTATTTGCAGTTCATCGAGTTCTACCATTCGCGCATTCGCGCCTTCCACGTGAAGGATGCGGAGTTCAACCCGACCGGCAAGCAGGGCGTGTATGGCGGGTATCAGAACTGGGCGGATCGGGCCGGGCGGTTCCGCTCGCTCGGCGATGGGCAGGTGGATTTCGGCGGCATTTTCTCGCGCCTCAGCCGGCATGGCTTTGATGGTTGGGCGGTGATGGAGTGGGAATGCTGCATCAAGGACAGCGAGCAGGGCGCCGAGGAAGGCGCGCCGTTTATCGAGGCGCATATTATCCAGGTGGCCAAGCGGGCGTTTGACGATTTCGCCGCCAGCGGGGTGGATGCGGCGATGAACCGGCGGATGCTCGGGCTGTGAGCCGGCGGCTGCGGCTGGGTATGGTCGGCGGCGGGGAGGGCGCGTTTATCGGCGCCGTCCACCGCATCGCCGCGCGGATTGATGACCGGTACGAGCTGGTCGCCGGGGCGCTGTCGTCGGACGCGGTGCGGGCGCATCGGTCGGCGGCGGGGCTGCATATTGCCGAGGAGCGGAGTTACGGCGATTTCCGCGAGATGGCGCGGGCCGAGGCGGCGCGGCCGGACGGGATTGATGTGGTGGCGATTGTGACGCCGAACCACATGCACGCCGCGGCGGCGATCGCGTTTCTGGAGGCCGGCATTCATGTGATCTGCGACAAGCCGCTGACGCATACGCTGGAGGATGCGCAGGCGGTGGCGGCGGCGGTGGCGCGGTCTGGCCGGTTGTTTGGGCTGACGCATAATTATACCGGCTACCCGATGATCCGGCAGGCGCGGGCGATGGTGGCGGCGGGGGAATTGGGCGCGATCCGGGTGGTGCAGGCGGAATATCCGCAAGCCTGGCTGGCGACGGATCTGGAAGCCAGCGGGCAGAAGCAGGCGGCGTGGCGCACCGATCCGGCGCGCAGCGGGGCGGCGGGGGCGGTGGGCGATATCGGCACGCATGCGTTCAACCTCGCCGAGTTTGTCACCGGGCTGGAATGCCGGTCGGTGGCGGCGGAGCTGTCGCGGTTCGTGCCGGGGCGGCGGCTGGATGATA
>CAITOL010000083.1 GCA_903893975.1 uncultured Rhodospirillales bacterium
AGCGGTTCTCCGTCAGAAACGGCGCGAAAAACGCCCACTCGTCATCTGTCAGAAGGCCTCGGATCAACGCCGCTCTCCGCAAAGAAAAGCGTTGAATCACCCTTCAGCCGATTCGGGAATCCCGTTTGTCCACAAGACCTAGCAGACATGGGTGGTGACTCTAATCCCTTGGGTAGGAATGCGTATTTATATCCTGACAACATATATACTCCGCTCACCAATGTCGCTGTAACGGCAGCAACCGCGCCCAACACCGACGTGCCGGAACCCGCAAGCATAGTGTTGGTTTGCGCAGGCATCGCTGGCCTCGCCGCTGCACGTCGCCGTCGCGCGGCCTGATTCGCCGCATTCTGTGTGAACCGCGGAAAACGGCGTCCGGCGCCGCTTTCGTGGTGAGTCTGATCGCCCTCGGCTGCGCCATCCGTTCGCGCGTGCGGGCCGACGTCTGCTTCACGATCGAGCGCGATGACCGCCGACGAAGCGGACATCACCGCTCTATCGGCCGCTCGCCCGCCGCAAGGTTTCCGACGGTTTTTCCTCGTAGCGCGCCTGATAGGCCACGGCGAAGCGGCCAAGTTCCCAGAAGCCGAGTTGGGTCGCGGCTTCTGTGACGCCGGCCACCTCGGCCCGCAGCAGCATCTGGCGCACCCGCGCCATCCGCACGCCGCGAATATATTGCAGCGTGCTCATGCCCAGTATCTCCTGGCAGGCCTCATTGAGGGTGCTGGCCGGCACGCCAAGCCGCGTCGCGACGTCTGGTATCGACAGCAGCGTCTCCGGCTGTTCCCACCCAAGCGCTGTCAACCGCCGCGCAAGCGCCCGCGCCCTGTGCAACGCTCGGCGCACGGTTTCCGCATGCCCGGTGGCCAGGCAGTCCAGCAGCGCGGATTGCACCACGCCGCGCAGCGCCTGCGCTGCCGCCTCCCGCTCGGCGATCTCAGGGTGGTCGCGCACCAGCCGTGCCGCATCCGCCGCCAGCCTGACCAGCCGCGCCATGGGCGCGGGATCGCAGGCGAGCACATGCGCATCATTGTCCGCCAGGACGGCGCCAGGGTGCAGCGCTGCTGCCGCCGCGCGAAAATCATCCTCCGGCATCGCCACCAGCGCGAAGGGCCAGGGATCGTTGGTGGTTGGGGTGCACAGCGCTTCTTCGTTGGGGCGATGGAGGTACATCGCGCCCGCCCCCAAGGTCCGGCCGTCGAACCGCCGGGGCGCGGCCGGTCCGGTGGTAAAGGTGAAGATGCGCAAGGGCGGGATTTTGGCGTGCTGAATGACCGGCATCGTCGCAGAACCGGAGGCGATGCCAAGACTGTCCACCGTCAGCGTATCCCAGCGCGCGTGGTAGTGCCTGGTCATCGGGCCGACGAAGCGGGCACCGCCGATTCTCGCAAGAAAGCTTTCCGGATTGGTCGTCTCAAACGATTCCGCATGGTAGGTGTCGAAATTCCATCCACGCGGCCGGAATGGTATGGGGCCGGGCGAGGTCACGCGCGCGGGCAGCCGGAAAACGCAGCCGCGCCAAATCGCGCCAGCGCTCCGCCATCGTCAGCGCTGACATGGCCAGATCCCCATTTGGATCGATTGATCATGGCGTGGTCCTAATGCGTGGCCTGAAATACGTCCGCCGTCCGTTCAGGCCGACTGCGCCCGTCCGTGATACCGATCTCGTGTTGAATTGGCAAGAAAATTAGCGCCTTGATGATGCCGGTTCGGTCGCAAGCCTTGCCCGCCTCACGCAATCTCCAGCACCAGCTTCTGCCGCATGGCCAGCGCGAATTCGGGGTAGTCGGCGCACCACAACGCGAACGCACCGGGGCCGCCGATCACGTCGTTGGTGTAGCTTGCCACCAGATCCGGTTCCTCATGCAGCACGCACAGCCCGTTGATGGTCACGCCGGCATCCACCAGCCGGTCGCGCGGGATGGCGGGATGCACGCCCTGGTTGGAACGGCCGTCGCCGACCATGTCGATCACCACCCGATCCGCCTTGGCCGGCAGGGTTGCCAGCAGGTTTTCGCACACCGCCAGCGCCTCCCCGATCGCCGTCGCGCCGGCGATGATGCTGCGTGGGGTGTTTTCGACGTCGTCGGCGAAGGCGGCGATGGCGGCCGGGCTGTCCAGCAAGGTCCAGTCCAGCACCAGGTCCTGCGCGCCGTGGCCGGACCAGATCAGCACCGCGCACAGGCTGGCGCCATGCGCGCCGCCGGTCAGCCCGGCGGCTACGTCCGGGTTGCGCAGCCCGGCGGCGCAGCCGGCGGCCATCATGGCGAACTCCTCCAGTGTCACGCTGGCGGAGCAATCGAGCGCGAGAATCAGGGCCAGATCGACGTCTTGCATGGCGACATCATGCGCTGGGGTTGAGCATTCCGGCCAGAGCGACGATCATCACCCGAACAGGTTCAAACGGAGACCTTGATGCAACCCGATTCTCACGCGGCCCTACCGCTGGCGCGCCTGCTGGTGCTCGACCTCACCCTGGCCCGCGCCGGGCCAACCTGCGTGCGGCATCTGGCCGATTGGGGCGCCGATGTGATCCGGATTGAGCCGCCGGCCACCGGCGGCGAGGACATTGCCGGCGACCGCGACGGGTTCGACTTCCAGAACCTGCACCGCAACAAGCGCTGCATCAATCTCGACCTGAAATCGCCGGAGGGCCACGCAGCCTTCATGCGCCTCGCCGCCAAGGCGGATGTCATCGTGGAGAACATGCGATCGGCGGTGAAACACCGGCTGAAGGTGGATTACGAGAGCGTGCGCGCCATCAACCCGCGCATCGTCTATGGCAGTATTTCCGGCTTCGGCCAGGACGGGCCGTATGGCAAGCGCGCCGGGGTGGACCAGATCGCCCAGGGTATGGGCGGGCTGATGTCGATTACCGGGCTGCCCGGCCAGGGGCCGGTGCGGGTTGGCATTCCCATCGCCGACCTCACCGCCGGCAACATGCTGGCCTTCGGCATCATGACGGCGCTGTTCGACCGGGAGAAGACCGGGGTTGGGCGCTGGGTCACCACGTCCTTGCTCGAAGTGCAGGTGTTCATGCTGGACTTCCAGGCGTCGCGCTGGCTGATGAAGGGCGAGGTGGCGCCGCAGGCCGGCAACGACCACCCGACCGGCATCCCGACCGGGGTGTTCCCATCGTCCGACGGCTTCATCAACATCGCCGCCAGCGGCGGGCGGCTGTGGAACCGGCTGGCGGACACCATCGGCCATCCGGAATGGAAGGACCATGCAGACTGGAAAACCCAATCCGGCCGCAGCAAGAATCGCGCCGCCATCAACGCCGCCATCGGCGAGGTGACCAAGCACAAGCCTTCCGAACACTGGATCGAGCTGTTCGAGGAAGCCGGCATTCCCTGCGGTCCGATCAACACCATCGACAAGGTGTTTGCCGATCCGCAGGTGAAACATCTCGGCATGGCGCAGCCGGTGACGCATCCGCGCCTGGGGGAGGAACTGGTGGTGGCGTCGCCGGTCAATCAGGTCGGGCTTAGCCGCGCCATTCGCAGCGCCACCGCCGAAGCCGGGCAGCACACCGACGAGGTGCTGCGCAGCGTCGGCTATTCCGATAGCGAAATTTCCGCGATGCACGCCAAGGGCGTGGTGTAAGGACGAAACGATGACGAAAGAATACGCCGACGGCAAAATGCTGGCCGATCGTGCCGACGGCATTGGCCGCATCACCTTCAACCAGCCGGAAAAGCGCAATGCTATGTCGGTGGGCATGTGGTACGGGCTGGAAGAAATCCTCAACGACTTCGCCGATGACGCCGAGGTGCGGGTGATCGTGATGGCTGGCGCCGGCGACAAGGCATTCGTGTCCGGCGCCGATATCAGCCAGTTCGAATCGCAGCGCGCCAGCGGCAACGCGCAACTGGAATATGACCGGCTGACCAGCGCCGGCCGGGCCCGCCTGGCCGCCTTCCCCAAACCGGTCATCGCCTCCATCCGCGGCTTCTGCCTCGGCGGCGGTCTCGGCATTGCCATGCAGGCCGATATCCGTCTCGCCGCCACCGGCTCGGCCTACGGCATCCCGGCCGCCAAACTCGGCATCGCCTATGGCTACGACATGGTCGCCCGCCTCGTCAGCCTCGTCGGCCAGGCGCATGCCCGGGTGCTGCTCTACGGCGGCGAACGCATTGACGCCGCAGAAGCCGAGCGGATCGGGCTGATCAACAAATGCATCCCCGCCGACCAGCTTGACGCCGAAGTCAACAAGCTCGCCCACAGCATCGCCAACAACGCGCCCATGTCGGTCCTGACCATGAAGCGCGGCGTGAACGAGGTGATGAAGCCAGACGGCGACCGCGCCATGATCGATGCCGCCGTCGCCGCCTGCTTCGATACCGAAGACTACCGCGAAGGCCGCACCGCCTTCATGGAAAAGCGCAAGCCGGTCTGGAAAGGCCGCTAGGCGCCCATCACCAACTGCGTCTGGGTCACCAGCGCCACCAGCTTACCATCCTGCCGGCTGATCCGGGTCTGCCAGACCTGGGTCGTCCGGCCGCGATGGATCGGCGTCGCCTCGCCAATCAGCGTCACCCCAATCGCGGCCCCGGTGACGAAATTGGTCTTGCTCTCCAGCGTGGTGGTTTTCGCGCTGCGCGGAATATTCGCAATCGTCGCAATCGCCCCCAGCGTATCGGCAAACGCCATCAGCGCACCGCCATGCATGGTGCCATTGCCGTTGCCCAGATCCTCCCGCACCACCAGCTCGGCGACAATGCGCTCCTGCGTCGCCTCGGTAATCACAAAGCCGAGATGGCGGGCGAAAGGCGGCAGGTTGTTTTGCAGCGCAGTGTGGAGCGGCATGGAAGGTCCTGATCGGGGGGTTACGAAATCGGCAATTCGGTTTACGCTACGGACAGATGACGGTGGCCCGCAAGGGCTGAAACGGGAACATGCACCGCCGGTACGCCGGCGCAGGCATGGCTGCCCTCGCAACTGTATGCGGCAAAGCCGCCCCTGAATGCCATTGGCCCGATCGGGCCGAGAAGGCGGGGCCGGCGTGGGAGCCTCCTCCCTAACCCGCGAGCCAGGAGACCGGCCGGCATCGAGACTGCGCGCGCGCGACGGGCGAGGTGCACCGGTGCAGCGGGAGAAAGACCCGTAGGCGGCAATCGTCCTTGCAAGGGGGATCGGCGATCAGCCCTCCCCGTGTTGTTGGAGATCCGCATGCGCCGCATGTTGCTCGCCTGTGCCCTGTGTTCGCCCACCATCGCTTTCGCCCAAGGCAGCCTGACCACCCTGCCCGACATCGCCGTCACCGCGACGCGCATCCCAACCCTGATCGAGCAGATCCCCGCCGGGGTCACGGTGATCACGCGGGAGACCATCGACGAACGCGGCTACACCACCCTGGTGGATGCGCTGTCCGCCGTGCCCGGCCTGCGGGTCGTGCAATCCGGCGGCCCCGGCGGCAATGCCAGCGTGTTCCTGCGCGGCACCAACTCCAACCACGTCCTGGTGCTGCGCGACGGGGTGCCGATCTCCGACCCGTCAGACCCAGGTGCCGCATTCAACTTCGGCGTCGATACCCTCGCTGATGTGGCGCGGATCGAAGTGGTGCGCGGCCCGATGTCCGCCCTCTACGGCTCCGGCGCCATTGGCGGCGTCATCAACCTCATCACCCGCCACGGCGCCGGCGCTGCCACCGGCACGGTGGAACTGGCGGTGGGCGCGCCACGCGCCCTGGTCGCCAATGCCGGCCTGTCCGGCAGCACCGGCCGGTTCGACTACCGGCTGAACCTCGGCACCCAGGCGCTGCGCGGGTTCGACACCACGCCGCAGCGCGAGTCGGTCTATACCGGCGCCCGCAACCCCTATCGCGACCAGACCGCCAGCCTGGAACTGGGCGTCACGCCGGTTGAAGGCACCCGCGCCTTCGTCGCCCTCAACACCCGTAGCGCACTCTTCAACGTCGATGAACTCGGCTATCCCAGCTACGACGCGCAAAACTACCGCGGCCATGACAGCACCCTCCAAGGCCGCATCGGCATCACCTCAGACCTGCTCGACGGCGCCTGGGAAACCGCGCTCAACCTCAGCCAACTCAGCACCGACCGGCATTATATAGAACCTCAGGAAGCCGCCGACCCCAACGCCACCTTCAGCGACACCCGCTATCGCGGCCGGCAGACCACGCTGCAATGGAACAACACTCTGCACCTGCCGGACTGGGACGCCGACTGGGGCGCGGCGCATGACAGCGCCGTGCTGTTCGGCTACCAGCACGTCACCGCCAGCTCGTCCTCATCCGAGAACGCCAATTTTGGCGGCGCCCCCTATACCAGCGCCATCAACGCCAACTCCGCCGCCGATGCCGGGCATATCGGCGTGCAGACCACGCTGGCACATCGCCTCACCCTCACCGCTGACGGGCGCGAGGATGCCGGCCGCTACGGTGGCAGCGCCTTCACCTGGCGCGGCGGCGCCAGCCTCGCGGTGCCGGAAGCCTGGTCGCGGCTGAAAGCCTCCTACGGCACCGCCTTCCGCGCACCGTCGCTGTTCGACATGTTCGGCACCGACACCTACGGCTATGTCGGCAACCCCAAACTGCGCCCCGAACACAGCCAGGGGTGGGAAATCGGCTATGCCGTGGACCTGCCGGGCCTCGGCCGCAAAGATCTGGCGACGCTCGAAGTCACCTATTTCGACAACGACATCCGCGACATGATCATCACCGTGTTCAACAGCAGCTACACCGCCTCCACCACCCAGAACATCAGCCGCGCCCGCAGCAAGGGGGTGGAGGCGATGCTGACCCTTCGCCCCACCGCCTGGCTGGATGCCAGCCTGAGCTACACCAACACCGACGCGCGCAATCTGGCCGATCACTCGGTGCTGCTGCGCCGGCCGACGGATCAGGTCACCGCCAGCCTGCGGGCCAGCCCGCTACCCGGCCTGACCATCACGCCGGAACTGGTCTACACCAGCACCTTCCACGATTTCCTGATCGATGATTTCGGCTACCAGAACGGCGTCGGCATCGCCAAAGCCGGCACCATCCTGAACCTGACCGTCACCTACGCCGTTACCCCGCAGATCACCCTGTTCGCCACCGGGCGCAATATCGGTACGTCGAAGTTCGAACCGGTCAGCGGGCTGCAAACGCCGGGGCCGCAGGCGCTGGCCGGGCTACGCGCCCGCTTCTAAGCCAAACCGGGCGGCGCGGTACACGCGCCGCCCGGCTCAAAACGTCATGGTGCTGCGCAGCCCCATGATCAGTTCATTACCCAGGCGCTTGCCCGGCTGCCCCGGGTTCGCCGCCCCACCGCCGGGCAGCCAGCGATACTGCACATCCGGCTGCACCTG
This sequence comes from uncultured Rhodospirillales bacterium, assembly GCA_903893975.1. Taxonomy (GTDB): domain Bacteria; phylum Pseudomonadota; class Alphaproteobacteria; order Acetobacterales; family Acetobacteraceae; genus CAITOL01. Next base: position 7,312 of record CAITOL010000083.1, read on the forward strand.
CCACCACGGCGTCGCCTGCACCTGAGTGTCCGTCCGGAAGGTTTGCGAGTCATTTGAATCTGCTTGCCCGGCTCGATTGATGTGTGAGTCGATGCCTCGCACCTATCAGCGAGACCTG
>CAITOL010000084.1 GCA_903893975.1 uncultured Rhodospirillales bacterium
CCGAAGCTGGAGCCGGCGAAGTGTTCGGTGACATCGGTGATCAGCAGCGGGTTGCGCAGGTCGGGCTTGTCTGAGCCGTAGCGCAGCATCGACTGGTCGTAGGGGATGCGGCGGAACGGCGGCTTGGAGACGGTGCGACCTTCGGCAAATTCCTCGAACACGCCGGCGATCACGGGCTCGATGGTGGCGAAGACGTCTTCCTGCGTGACGAAGCTCATCTCAAAGTCGAGCTGGTAGAATTCGCCAGGCGAGCGGTCGGCGCGGCTGGCTTCGTCGCGGAAGCAGGGGGCGATCTGGAAGTAGCGGTCGAAGCCGGCGACCATGGCGAGCTGCTTGAACTGCTGCGGCGCCTGCGGCAGGGCGTAGAACTTGCCGGGATGCAAGCGGGCCGGGACCAGGAAGTCCCGCGCGCCTTCTGGCGAGGAGGCGGTGAGGATCGGGGTTTGGAATTCGGTGAAGCCCTGGCCGATCATGCGCTGGCGGATGGAGGCGATGACGCCGGCACGCAGCATCATGTTGCGATGCACCTTGTCGCGGCGCAGGTCGATGAAGCGGTATTTCAGGCGGATTTCATCGGGGAATTTTTCATCGCCGGCGACCTGCATCGGCAGCACGTCCGCCGCGGATTGCACGACCAGATCGGCGGCCCGCAATTCAATTTCGCCGGTGGGGAGTTTGGCGTTGGTGGTACCCGCTTCGCGCGCGACAACCTCGCCGGTAACGGTGATCACGCTTTCCGGCCGCAGACCTTCGGCGGCGACGAAGGCGGCGCTGCCGGCGGCGAAGACGATCTGGGTCAGGCCGTAATGGTCGCGCAGATCGACGAAGAGCAGACCGCCATGGTCGCGCTTGGAATGCACCCAGCCGGACAGCCGGGCGGTGGTGCCAGCGTCGGACGCGCGAAGGGCGGCGCAGGTGTGGGTGCGGTAGGCATGCATGGCGAGGATATCCCAAACTTGAAAAGGCGCGGCAGACAACCCGCCGCGCCCCTGCAAGTCAAGGTTTTAGACCGAACCGCGCCGGAGCAACATCCCCGGGCGGCGCGGGCACCGCTACTTCGCGACGACTTCCAGCACCTGCTCGGACTGCTTGATGCCGAACTTCCAGATCAGGAAGCCTGGCAGCAAGGCACCGGGAATGGCGATGAAGGCCAGCCAGCCAATGTGGTTGGTGCCGAGATCGTAGAGCGGCCCGAGCGAGGTGACCCCGGCCCAGGCCCCGAGATGGCCCAACCCGTCGGTCCAGGCGAAGGCGACCGAGCGGATGCGGGTGGGGAAGCAGATGGCGGTGTAGTTATAGAGGTTGAACAGGAACAGAATGGTGCCAACGCGGGTCATGATGTAGCCGATGGTCATCATCACCGGGGTGGGCCACAGGTACATGAAGGCGCAGCCGAGCGCGAAGACCGCCGCCATGATGAATAGAACGTCTTTGCGTTCCACCCGCTCCCCCAGCCGCCCGTTGGCCAGGAAGGCGAAGAAGCTGACCACGGACGCGATCATCGCCAACGTGAAGAAGAAATGCACGTTGAAGCCGTGATCGACCATGTAGACCAGGGTGAAGGCACCGGGGCCGTAGACAATGCCGGGATAGGCGAGCAGCCAGCAGACCAGGATGAGCAAGGCGCGCTGGCGATAGAGCGGGCTGACGAGAATTTCCATCAACTGGCCGCGGGCGGCCTGGACGATCTGGCCGTGGCGGAAATCTGGTGCCGGCAGGCTGCCGACGATGCGCTCGATCCGGGCTTCGATGCGCGCGAGCACACGGTCCGCCTCATCGTGCCGGCCATGGGTTTCCAGCCAACGCGGCGATTCGGGCAGGCGGAAATAGAGCAGCGGCAGCAGCAGGAAGGCCTGGATCAACACACCGAGCCAGACGAACTCCTTCCAGTATTCCGGCATCATCCAGCGCGCGGCGAAGGCGATCACAACGCCGACAATCGCTGTGCTCGCCTGCGCGGTGAGCATGGTTTTGTTGCGGACCGCGTGCGATGACATTTCCGAGAGATAGACCGCATGGGTGGCAACGATGCCGCCCACCCCCAGTGTGCTGAACACCGAGAATATAACCAGCGGCCAGAAGGTGGTGACGAAGGCGAACGGCCACAGGCAGATGCCGGCGAGCGCGACCGACAGCAGCAGCGCTGGGCGACGGCCGTATTTCTCGGCCACGAAACTCATCAGATACGACCCCAGCAAAACGCCGAGGCCAACCTGAAGTGCCTGGATGATCGCGTATTCGTTGTTGGTGATGGTTTTGAGCGGCCGCCACACAATCGGGTAGAGCCGGGCGCCGATCCCATCGGTATCGACGATGATGAAGCCCCAGGCGATTTCGACCAGGATGGCCAATTCCCACTGGACGCGGGTCAAGGGCAGGCGGTCGATGCGTGCGGATATTTGATTGCCGCCAGCCATGTGCTCGGCGTTGGACATGGGCGATTGACCGTTTTCGGCCATTATGAACCTCCCGGCTTTTGCCGTGCCATCCGGAGGGTTTTTGTCGGCGCCCGCGGGGCACGATCTTGGTTTAATTTCGAGCCTAGACAGGCACCAACCCCCTTGGCAAGGCCGCATTTTCGCCCAACCTTCCACTTCGCGGTGGCTGTGTGTATGACGGTGTCATGTCCGCCAAGCCCCGCACCAGCTTTCCCGCCCCTGATTTCATCACCACCACCGAAGCGCTGGACGCTTTATGCACCCGGCTGCGCCGGGAGCAGTTCGTGACGGTGGATACCGAATTCATGCGCGAACGCACCTATTGGCCGGAGCTGTGCGTGGTGCAGCTGGCATCGGACACCGAGGTGGCGGTGGTGGACGCGCAGGCGCCGGGGATTGATCTGGCACCGCTCGGGGCGCTGTTTGCCGACGAGAACGTGGTGAAAGTGTTCCATGCCTGCCGGCAGGACGTGGAGATTTTCGTGCTCCGCTTCGGCGATGTACCCAAGCCGCTGTTCGATACCCAGGTGGCGGCGATGGTGGCAGGTTTTGGCGACCAGGTGGGTTATGACAGCCTGGTGCAGGCGCTGACTGGTGGGCAGATCGACAAAGCGCATCGCTTTTCCGACTGGTCCGCCCGCCCGTTGTCGGCGGCGCAGATCACCTATGCGGCGGCTGACGTGACCCATTTGCGTCAGGTCTACGAAAAGTTGCGCGACCGGTTGCAAAAGGAAGGCCGGTTGGAATGGGTGGCGCAGGAGATGAATTTTCTGGCCGATCCGGCGACGTATCGCGGTGACCCGGAGAGCATGTGGGAGCGGCTGCGACCACGGACCAATAACCGGCGCATGCTCGGCGTGTTGCGGGCAATTGCGGCGTGGCGGGAGCGGGAAGCGCAGAAATCCAACATTCCGCGCCAACGCATGCTGAAAGACGAGGCGCTGCTGGAACTGGCGGCGATCGCGCCGGAGGATGTGGACCAACTCGCCCGGGCGCGAGGGGTGACGGCGGGGTTTGCTTCAGGCCGCATGGGGGCTGGGTTGCTGGCGGCGATTGCCGAGGCCAAGGCGTTGCCGGATAGCGCCATGCCGGCGGTGCAGGGGCAGCGCGACGTGATCAAACCGTCCCCCGCGCTGGTGGCGTTGCTGAAGGTGTTGCTGGCGGCGAAGTGCGAGCAGCACCATGTGGCGGCCAAGCTGGTGGCCAATAGCGAGGATATCGACCGGCTGGCCGGTGAGGACGCGCCGGATGTGGCGGCCATGCATGGCTGGCGCTACGATGTATTCGGCGCCGATGCGCTGGCGTTGAAGGCCGGCCGGATTGCGCTCGGGGTGGACGGCAAGCGGATCAAGCTGCTGCCGGCCTGAGGTTAACCTGGCTGTCCTTCATGGGCCGTAAGATCGGGCGGAATGATCGCCCAGTCCGGCCGGCCGCGGGTGAAGATCGCGACGGTCGGGTAAAAGCGGGCGGGCTCGTCCAGCGAGCCGGCATAGAGCGTGAAGGACTTTGATTGTCCGCGCACGCCGCCAAACACCAGACTGTGGCAGGTCGGGCAGGTGTTGCGCACGGCGTCATTGCCGTTGGCCGCTTTCGAGATAAAGGTCTGCGACGCCCCGCTGAAGCGCACCGCGCCGGCGGGATAGCCCATAAACGGGATGAAGCCCGCCCCGGATGCCTTGCGGCAATCGGCGCAATAACAATGCCCGGCGAACAGCGGCTCGCCATCGGCCTCGTAGCGTAGCGCACCGCATAAACAGCCGCCGGTCAGGCGTTCCCCGATCATTCAACCCTCCTGCATCGTGACATGACAAGGCGAAAAATCCGCCACCATCGGCGCGGGGTCAATGACCGGTATTGTGCCCTTGCCGTCCCCCTGGCGCTGCAACATACTTGGCCGAAGACAGGAGGACATGCCAATGGATCTGCGCTTTACCCCCGAGGAAATCGCCTGGCGCGACGAGGTTCGCACCTTCATCAACGAAAATCTGCCGCCGGAAATCCGCGAACGGATGCGGCTGGGCTATGCGCCGACCAAGCAGGAAACCATCACCTGGCAGCGGATTCTGAACAAGAAGGGCTGGGCCTGCCCGGGCTGGCCGGCCGAGTTTGGCGGCGCTGCCTGGACGCCGATCCAGCGCATGATCTTCACCGAGGAGAACCAGGCCGCCCCGGCGCCGGAGCTCAACGGGTTCAACATCACCATGCTCGGCCCGGTATTGGCGCATTTCGGCACGCCGGAGCAGAAAGCGTATTTCCTGCCGCGCGCCGCTAATCTCGACGATTGGTGGTGCCAGGGGTTCTCGGAGCCGGGGGCTGGGTCGGATCTGGCGTCGTTGAAAACCGCCGCCAAGCGCGAGGGCGATTTTTATATCGTCAACGGGCAGAAGATCTGGACCTCCACCGCGCATCATGCCGACTGGATTTTCGCCCTGGTGCGCACGGACCCGAATGCCCGCAAGAAGCAGGAGGGGATTTCGTTCCTGCTGATCGACATGAAAACACCGGGCATTACGGTGCGGCCGATTATCTCGATCGATGGCAGCCACCATTTGAACGAGGTGTTCTTCGATGACGTGAAGGTGCCGGTGCACCAGCGCATCTACGAAGAAAACCGCGGTTGGGACGTGGCGAAATATCTGCTCGGCAACGAGCGGACCGGCATTGCCCGGCTGGGCAAGTCGCGGGCCAATCTGAACTTCGCCATGGATGTGGCGCGCAATGTGCGGGCCGGCGGGGCGCCGTTGATTGAGGACCCCGGCTTCCGCCAGCGTGTGGCGCAGTTGCAAGTGGACATCAAGGCGCTGGAGTTGACCCAGATGCGGGTGATCGCGGCGGCCAGCAAGAAATCTGACGGCAAGCCGGACCCGTTCTCCTCGATCCTGAAGGTGAAGGGGACGGAATTGCTACAGGCAACCAGCGAGTTGGTGATGGACACTGGCGGGCCGATGGCCATGCCGATCTGGGCGTCTGAACTGAACGCGCTGGGCAATGAGCCGATTGCGCCGGAATGGGCTGGGTATATGGCTGCCCCCTACCTCATGCTGCGTGCGGCCTCGATCTACGGCGGCACCAATGAGATCCAGCGGAATATTCTGAACAAAGCTGTGTTGAGGCTGTAATGGATTTCGATCTGACCGATGACCAGAAGCTGCTGACCGATAGCGTAAGCAAGCTGCTGGCGGACCGCTACACGTTCGAGGCGCGCAAGGGCTTCCAGAAGCAGCCGGAGGGCTGGAGCGCGGATATGTGGAACCAGTTTGCCGAAATGGGGCTGCTGGGCCTGCCGTTCGACGAAGCCTATGGCGGCTTCGGCGGCGGCGCGGTGGATGTGATGCTGGTGATGGAGCAGTTTGGCAAGGCGCTGGTGCTGGAGCCGTATCTGGCGACCGTTGTGCTGGCCGGCACCGCGCTGCGGCTGGCGGGGAGCGAGGCGCAGAAATCCGCCATCCTGCCGGAGATTGTTGGCGGGGCGCTGAAAATGGCGTTCGCGCATGGCGAGCAAAGCGCGCGCTATGACCTGAGCGATGTGCAGAGCACTGCGCGCCGGTCCGGCGATGGCTGGGTGCTGGAGGGCGCGAAGTCCGTGGTGCTGCATGGCGGCAGCGCGGACAAACTGGTGGTCAGCGCCCGCACCGCTGGTGAGCGCAACGACCGCGACGGCATTACGCTGTTTCTGGTGGACGGCGATGCCAAAGGGGTTGGCCGACGGTCGTACCAGCTGCGCGACGGCACCAGGGCCGCGGAGGTGACCTTGTCTGCGGTGCAGGTGGGGGCGGACGCGGTGCTTGGTGGCGTCGGTGATGCCTATCCGGTGATCAGCCGGGTGGTGGAAGCCGGGATTTCCGCGCTGGCCGCCGAAGTGGTGGGCGGCATGGATAAGATGCTGGACGTGACGTTGGAATACCTGCGCACCCGGCAGCAATTCGGCAAGGCCATCGGCGAAAACCAGGTGTTGCAGCATAAAGCCGCGGACATGCTGATGTCGCTGGAGCAGGGGCGTAGCATGTCCATGCTGGCGGCGATGATGGTCGATGAGCCGGATGCGGCGGAGCGTGAGCGCAACATCGCCATGGCCAAGGTGGGCGTGGGCCAGGCCGGCAAGTTCGTCAGCCAGAACGCGGTGCAGCTGCATGGCGGCATTGGCATGACGGAGGAATATGTCATCGGGCATTATTTCCGCCGGGCGATGATGTTCGACCATAGCTTCGGCGACACGGCGTATTACCTGGGCAAGCTCGCCGCGCAGGTTCAGTAACGATTTGTCCATGCTTGCCGGCGAAACTGGCCGGCAAGCATGGAGTGACGTGCCGATGATTCCGCCGACCGACGGCATCAGCAATTGGATGCACATGTTTCGCTGGATTGTGAAATTGATCCGCGACGAATATGGCATCGACGAAGCGCGCCTGGTGCGTAGCGCGGTTCTGGAAGCGGATTGCGGCTTGCAGATCGAGGATGTGGAGGCGGTGGTCGGCACGATCGCCACCAGCTTTGCCGTGCGCTTTCCGGCCGGGGTGCTGGATGAGGTGCTGAAGCTCGACGAGTTATGCATGTTGGCGAGCTGGTTGAAGGGGCTATACAAGCAGCCGGACTTCCTGTCCGACGGCTATGCCGCGCAATGCCGGGCCGCGAACGCCGCTTGCGGCTGAGCTTGGCAAGGCTGGCGGATTTGGCTTAGGTATAGGCCATGAATCAGATGACGGCCCCGCCCCTATCCGCACGCGCTGAGGCGACCCGGGCGTCGATTGTGGTGACGGCGGAGCAATTATTCCGCAGCCTGGGCTACCAGAAGACCACGGTGGCCGATATCGCCCGCGCGCTGCATATGTCTTCGGCCAATATCTATCGGTTTTTCCCCAGCAAGGCCGCGATCAACGAGGCGATCTGCGAGCGGGTGCTGGCCGAGTTGGAGGAGGTCGCCTGGGCGGAGGCGCGGCGCGACGGGCCGGCGGCGGAGCGGATGCGCGCGTTGTTCGCGGCGACGCAGGCGCGCATTCAGGACATCTGCTTCACCGAGCGGCGGATGCACGACATGATCAGTGCGGCGATGGCGGAGAACTGGCCGGCGATTGAAGCCTATATCCGCCGGGTGGATGGGGCGATTGCCGCCATTATCGCCGATGGGCAGCGGCAGGGCAGTTTCGCCGCGTTGGATGCCGAGCAGGCCGGGCACCTGGTGCATGCGTGCATGATCTGCTTTGCGCATCCGACGGTGGTGGAGCAATGCCTGGAGGACGATCTGCCCAGGCTCGCGGCGGAGATGGCGGAGTTTGTGCTGCGGGCGCTGCGGGCTTAGACCAGCGCGCGATTATAAAACTGACGAAATTTGACATTCGTCAGTTTATTCGATGTAGTCATCGTGCATCTCAGTGTTAGGGGCCGCCATGCCGCGCCGGGTTTCGCCTGCCGTTTTGCTTGCCTTACCGATTTTGCTCGGCGGGTGCTTCGACCGGCCAGTGGCCAAGGTGGAGGACGCGGTGCGGCCGGTGCAGGCGGTGCGGGTGAGCCCGGCGCCGGCGAGCGAGAGCCGCAGCCTGAGCGGGGTGGTGCGGCCGCGGCATGAGGCGGATATCGGCTTTCGTGTCGGCGGGCGGCTGATTGCGCGCGCGGTGGATGCCGGTGCGGTGGTGGCCGCTGGCACGGTGCTGGGGCAGTTGGACCCGGCGGATCTGCAACTGGCGGTGCGCAGTGCCGAGGCCGATCTGGCAGGCGCGCAGGCGCAGGCGGTGCAGGCGCGAGCGGATGCGGCGCGCAGCCGGACGTTGCTGGCCCAAGGTTGGACGGCGATTTCCGCCGATGACGCCAAGCAGGCAGCGGCGCGGCTGGCAACGCAGAAGGTTGAAGCCGCCAAGGCCGCGTTGGCGTTGGCGCGCAATCATCTGGAGGACGCGGTGTTGCGCGCGCCGGATGCGGGGGTGGTGACGGCGGTGGTCGCCGATCCGGGCACGATGCTGGCGGCGGGGCAGACGGTGCTGCGGCTGGCGAGCCTGGAGGCGCTGGAGGTGGAGGTGCAGGTGCCGGAAGCGGCGGTGGCCGGGCTGGCGGAGGAACGGGCCGAGGTGCGGTTCTGGGCGGCACCAAACGAGGCCAGTGCGGCGGTGCTGCGCGAGCTGTCCCCCACCGCTGACGCTAAGCTGCGCAGCTATACCGCGCGCTACACCTTGCCGCGCCGCCCGGCCTGGCTGACGCTGGGCATGACGGCGACGGTGCGGCTGACGCGCGGGGATGCGGCCGACCTCGCGCTGCTGCCATCCGACGCAGTGACCGATCGTGGCATGGGGCCGATGGTCTGGGTGGTCGAGCCATCGGGCCGGCTGGAGGCGCGCCCGGTGCGGGTTGCGGCGCTGCGGCAGGAGCGGGCGCTGGTGGCCGGGTTGCGCGCCGGGGAAATGGTGGTTGGGCTTGGGGTGCAAAAGCTCGATCCGGCGGCGAAAGTGCGGATCGCCGATATTCGCGTGCTGGCGCAGTAGGCGGCTATGCGCGGGTTTAATCTTTCCGCCTGGGCGGTGACCCATCGGTCGCTGGTGGGGTTTCTGATCGCGTTGATCTTTGTTGCCGGTGGGCTGGCGTATGAACGGTTGGGCCGGGGCGAGGACCCGAGTTTTACCGTCAAGCTGATGGTGGTGAGCGCGCAATGGCCGGGCGCCAGCGCGGGGGAGACGCAGGCGCAGCTGGCCGACCCGATCGAGCGGAAATTGCAGGACCTCGCCTTCCTCGACCACATCGACACGTTCAGCCGGCCGGGCGCGGCGGCGCTGCTGGTGACGTTGCGCGACGATACCCCGCCGGCGATGGTGCATGAGCTGTTCTATCAGGCGCGCAAGAAGCTGGGCGACTTGCAGCCGAGCCTGCCGGCCGGCACGTACGGGCCGTATGTGAACGACGAATACACCGATGTTTACGGCGCGGTATTCGCGCTCAGCGCGCCGGAAGCCGGAAGCATCGACAATGCCGAACTGGTGCGGCAGGCCGAACGGGTGCGCGACCGCTTGCGCAAGCTGCCGGGGGCGGAAAAGGCCAATGTGGTGGGGGAAATCCCGCGCACCGTGTTCGTGGAGTTCAGCCAGAGCCGGTTGGCGAGCCTTGGCGTGACGGTGGCGCAGATTTCCACCGCGCTGGCCCGGCAGAACAACGTGGTGCCGGCCGGGCTGGTGGAAACCGGGGCGACACGGGTGCCGGTGCGGGTGGAGGGCGCGCTGGACGGGGCGGCGGCGTTGGCCGAGGTGCCGGTGGAGGCCGGCGGGCGCAGCATCCGGCTGGGCGATGTGGCCGAGATTGTGCCGGGCTATGCCGATCCGCCCGCCTTCAGCGTGCGCCACAACGGCGCGCCGGCGGTGATGGTGGCGCTGTCCACCCGAAAAGGGGTGAATGCGCTGAGCTTCGGTGCGCGGCTGCAACAGGAAATCGCCGCGATCCGCGCGGACCTGCCGCTGGGCATCCAGTTGCAGCAGATCGCCAATCAGGCCGAGATTGTTGAAGAGTCGGTGGGCGAGTTCGAGCTGAAGTTCGTGGTGGCGTTGGGTGTGGTGCTGCTGGTGTCGTTCGCCTCACTGGGCTGGCGCGCGGGGCTGGTGGTGGCGCTGGCCGTGCCGCTGACGCTGGCGATGGTGTTCAGCATTATGGATATTGCCGGGATCGACTTGCAGCGGATTTCGCTGGGGGCGCTGATCCTGTCGCTTGGCCTGTTGGTGGACGATGCCATCATCGCCATTGAGAGCATGCTGGTGAAGTTGGAGGCGGGAGCGGGACGGGTTGAGGCCGCTGGACATGCCTGGAATTCGACCGCCTTCCCGATGCTAACCGGCACGCTGGTGACGGCGGCGGGGTTTATGCCGGTTGGCTTGGCCAATTCCACCACTGGCGAATATGCCGGGGGCATTTACTGGGTGGTCGGCATCGCCTTGCTGGCGAGTTGGGTGGTGGCGGTGGTGTTCACCCCGTTTCTGGGCATGTTGCTGCTGCCGCGCTATCCGGCGGTGCCGGCGGCGCATGATCCGTATGCCAGCCCGCTGTATCGCAGCCTGCGCCGGGCGGTGGCGTTTTGTGTGCGGCATCGCCGGGTGGTGGTGATTGGCACCGCGCTGCTGTTTGCCGGTGCGGTGCTGGGAATGTCGCAGGTGCGGCAGCAGTTTTTCCCCAACTCCAATCGGTTGGAGGTGATAGTCGATATCAGCCTGCGCCAGGGTTCGAGCCACACCGCGACCGAGCAGGCGGTGCGGCAGCTGGAGGCGGCAATCGCGGCGGATGCCGGGTTGCGGCAGGATATCGCCTGGCAGTCGGCGTATATCGGGGCGGGCGCGCCGCGCTTCTTCCTGGCCTTCAACCCGGCGCTGCCAAACGATGCCTTGGCGACGATGGTGTTGACGACGACCGATCTGGCGGCGCGCGAGCGGGTGCGGGCGCGGCTGCTGGCGTTTGCGGCGGACGAGATTGTGCCGCAAGCGCGGCTGCATGTGTCGCGGTTGGAGCTTGGCCCGCCGGTTGGCTTTCCGGTGGCCTTTCGCGTGGTCGGACAGGATATCGCCGCGGTGCGGGCGGGCGCGGATCTGGTGTTGGCGACGTTGCGGGACACGCCGGGCACCCGCAATGCGCAAACTGCCTGGGGCGACCGGGCGCCGTCGGTACGGCTGGCGCTGGATCAGGCGCGCATTCGCCAGTTGGGGCTGGCACCGGCGGATATCGCGCAAAGCCTGCAAACTTTGCTGGCCGGCACAACGGCGACGCAGATCCGCGACGGGATCAAGCAGGTGGATGTGGTGCTGCGGGCCACTGCGGCGGAGCGGCTGGATTTGAACGGGTTGCCGGATCTGGTGCTGGCCACACCGTCCGGCCCGGTCGCGCTGGGGCAGATCGCCCGGCTGGTGCCCAGCGCCGAGGAGCCGATTTTGTGGCGGCGGGATCGGGAGCCGTTTCTAACGGTTCAGGCTGATATTCAGGACGGGATGCAGGCGCCGGATATCACCGCGCTGGCCCTGCCGCGCATTCAGGCGTTGACGCTGCCGGCGGGGGTGCGGGTGGATGTGGGCGGGGCGGCGGAGGAATCCGCCAAGGCCAATGGGGCGCTGCTGGCGGTGTTTCCGTTGATGGGCGGCACGATGCTGCTGATGATGATGGTGCAGTTGCAGAATGTGCGGCAGATGCTGCTGGTGCTGGCAACCGCGCCGCTCGGGCTGATCGGGGCGGTGGCGGCCTTGCTGCTGACCGATGCGGCGTTCGGCTTCGTCGCCTTGTTGGGGGTGATTGCGCTGGCCGGGATGATCATGCGCAACACGATTATTCTGGTCGATCAGATCGGGCAGGATTTGCGGGCGGGCTTGAGCGCGGAGGAGGCGATTATCGGCAGCACCGTCCGCCGTGCCCGGCCGGTGGTGCTGACCGCGTTGGCGGCGGCGTTCGCCTTTGTGCCGTTGGCGCTGAATGTGTTCTGGGGGCCGATGGCGATTGCCATGATCGGCGGGTTGATGGTGGCGACGGTGCTGACATTGCTGTTTTTGCCGGCGCTGTATGCCTGGGCCGCGGTGGCGCGGCCGCCCGTGCAGGACGCTGCCGGCCCCTACCCTGCCGGCACTCCGGCGAGCAGCAGCCCGGCGGCGTAATGGTCGCGGTCGCGCGCCAGCTCAAACGGGCTGGTGGCGAGGAAGTTTTTGACCGTGAAGTCCGGTTCGATCAGCAATAGCCGTTCGCGCACCGTCTCGGCTTCTTCGAGATGGCCGAGATGGCCGAGGGCGCTGAGATAGGGTTTGCAGGCGGCGGAGAAGGCCGGGTTCATCTGGCTGACCTCCCGCCCCGCGTCGGCGGCATCGGCGTGGCGGTGCTGGAGCAAAGCGACGATGATGCGGGCGGTATCGAAGAAGAACGCATGCGGGTCGAACGGCGAGAGTTTCTTGTAGCGCTGCACGCGGCGGTCCGCTTCGTCCAGATCGCCGAGATAGGCGTGGGCGACGCCGGAGAGGTTCCAGGCCATCGCCAGATTGGGATTGAGGCTGAGAGCCCGTTCGTGCAGGGCAATCGCTTCCCGCAAACGATGATGCAGGAATGAGCGCACATGGCCGGCGATTGCCAGCGCCTTGCCGTCTTGCGGGTCCAGCGTGATGGCGCGGTCGGCGAGGCGGCCGGCGTCGATCATCGCCGCCTCTGGGTCCGGCGACCAGCCTTGGCCGACCAGGAACATCAACCAGTAGGCGAACCACGCATGTGCCGCCGCGTAGTCAGGTTCCTGCGCAACGGCGTGGCGCAGCAATTCGCCGGCTTGCATGAACGGCTCCCGGTCCAGGCGGCCGATCAGCGGGATGGCGCGCAGCACCAGATCGTAGCCGGTGGCATCGAGCGGCGGGCGTTGGGTGACGCGCTGCGCTTCGATGAGCAGGATTTCCGGGTCGATCTGGGCGACGACCTCGGCGGCGATTTCGTCCTGCATGGTCAGCAGGTCGTGCACTTCCCGATCGAAGCGGCGGGACCAGACGACCTGGTTGCCGACGCGCAGATCCAGCAGGCGCAGCGCGACGCGCAGGCGTGAGCCAACGCGCTGGATGGTGCCATCGAGCAGGAAATCGATACCGAAGGCACGGCGAATAGCGGTTTCGTCGCGGGTTTGGGTGGCGTAGCGCGCCAGCGAGGAGGAGGAGACCAGGAACATCCAGCGGAAGCGCGCCAGGGCGGAGGTGATTTCCTCCGCCAGGCCGGCGGATAAATGCGCTTCGGCTTCTGAAGTGCCAACGAGTTGCAATGGCAACACGCCAACCCGCGCGCCGCCACGGGCGGGCTGCGGCCGCGCGTCGTTGCGGCTATCCGAACGAGCTTCCGGGTGTTTCGTCGGGCGTGGGTCCCGCACGGGTTCGATCCGCGAGGGCGGCATGGGCGTGGCGGTTGGCTGCGGCGGTGGCGGATTGGCGGCGCGAATTTCGATCAGCAGCCGTTGCGTTTCTTCCGACGGCTGGGTGTCCAACTGGTCGGTCAGCACGGCGCGACACCGCTCATAGGCCTGAATGGCCATGCCCCGTTCGCCACGGGCGGAGTAGGCGCGCATCAGCGCCCGCCAGGCGCCTTCATGCGCGCGGTCGATGGCCAGCAACTGTTGCGCTGCCGGGATCACGGATTCCGGATCGGTCTTTTCGCGCAGAACCGTTTCGGCCAGCGATCGGGCACGGTCGCGCAATCGTTCGCGCTCGCCGGTCAACCAGCCGTCGAAACTGGGGTCCACACCGTCAAGGTCTTCGAGCAATTCACGATCGAGCAACGCCAACGCGGCGGGCTTGTTGGGTGAGGCGCGCAGCACCTCCTCCACATCGACCCAGACGGTGCCGGGGCGCAAGGCCAAGTGGTCGCGGTTCACCGACAGGATTTGCGGGCCGACGGGTTCCAGCGCTTCCAGCAGGCGATGGATTTCCTGGCGCAACGAGGCGCGGGCCTGGCTCTCCGGTCGGCGGCTCCAGAGCAGCTCGGCCAATTTGCCGCGCAGCATCGGGCGCGGCGCGGATAACGCCAGGGCTGCCAACAAGGCGCGGGTTTTGCGACCGGTGGGCAGAATGTTTTCACTCGTTAACGTCCAGGCTTCCATTTGCCCGATCAGACGCAGACGCACGAGCACGGGCTCGGCGGAAAAAGGCGAAGACGGCGGCATAATGGGCCGGTCGTGAAAACTGGTCGTCATTAAATGTAAGTTAATCAATCCGGTTGCAAAAGCAAGGATGCCCACAACCCCGAGGGCTACGGAATTAACATAACACTTACAAATTCGCCCCGATCGGCGCCGGCCGCGAGGCCGCGATTAGATCGCGGCCTCGTCCAACAGGCGGCGGACATCGCCGCGCCAGGCGCCGTGATAGCGCGAGAGCCAATGTTCCGCCTGGGTCGGGCCACCGGCGACGATGGCTTCCAGCGGGGCAAGATACATCGTTTCATCCTGTGCACTGCCGTTGCGGCGGCCACGGGCGCGCAAGCCGTCGCGGGCGATGGCCAACACGTCGCGCGCCAGATCGCGGAGCCCGCCGCCTTGCCAGGGGGCGGACATGCCGTGGCGCGGCACCGCGAGGCGCAGGGCGCGATAATCTTCCCACGGCGCGCGGCGCACCAGGGCGTCGGCGGCGGCGAGGGCGGAGTCGTCATAGAGCAGCCCGACCCAGAGGGCGGATTGCGCGACCATCATTTCCGGCGATCCGGCATCGGCGCCGCGCATTTCCAGGAAGCGTTTCACCCGGACATCGGTGAAGGCAGTGGTCATGTGGTCGGCGAAGTCGCCGATGGTGGCTTGGCCAACCCCTGGCTGATCCAGTGTTCCTGCCATGAAATCGCGGAACGAGCGCCCGGCAACATCGATATACTTGCCGTCGCGGTAGACGAAATACATCGGCACATCGAGCAGCCATTCGACATAGCGCTCGAAGCCGAAATCCTCGGCGAAGAACACCGGCGGGATGCCGGAGCGTTGATTATCCGTATCGGTCCAGACCTGAGCGCGGAAGGATTGGAAGCCGTTCGGTTTGCCTTCGGAAAACGGCGAGTTGGCGAACAGCGCGGTGGCCAGCGGTTGCAGGGCGAGCGAGACGCGCAGCTTGCGGGCCATGTCGGCCTCGCTGGCGTAATCGAGGTTGACCTGCACGGTACACGTGCGGGTCATCATATCCAGCCCGTATTGCCCGACCAGCGGCATGTAGCGGCGCATGATGGCGTAGCGGCCTTTGGGCATCCAGGGCATGGCGTCGCGGCTATGCAGCGGTTGAAACCCGAGCGGGGCGAACCCGAGGCCGAGCGGGTCGGCCACGCGGCGCACTTCGGCGAAATGCGCCAGCAGCTCGGTGCGCGTACCGTGCAGGTCTGACATCAAGCCACCGGATAGCTCCAACTGGCCGGCGGGCTCGAGTGAGATCGAGGCGCTGCCGCGACCGGTGAGGCCGATCGGGTTGCCGCGATCGAGAATCGGGGTCCAGCCATCGGGCGCCATGCCTTCGAGCACGGCGCGAATGCCGTTGTCCTCATAGGCGGGCGCCCGATAATCGGCGCGGTAGAAGCCAAATTTCTCGTGTTCGGTGCCGATGGTGAAGCGTTCGCGCGGCTTGCTGCCAACGGCGATGAAGTCGGCGAGTTGGCGCACCGAGCTAATCGGCGTGGCGTCGACGTCTCCGGGATTGGACATGGAGGTTTCCGTTCGGTTCGGCGCAGCGGCCAGTGGTTAAACCCAGTCTTAGCCGCCATCCCGCGATTGCAAAAGCGCCAGACCGACGATCGCAGCCGTCTCGGCCCGCAAGATGCGGGGCCCTAGTCCGGCTGCTACTACAAAGGGATGCCGGCGCAAGAGTTCAACCTCCAGCGATGCAAAGCCGCCCTCCGGTCCGATCAGGAGCCCGGCGGAAGCGCCGAGCGGGTGGAGCATCGCATGCGGCTGACGTTCGATGGCGGCGGCCAATGGGCGGTCAGCCGGCCAATGGGCCAGCAGAGCGGGCAGGCGCACCGGCTCGGCGATGTCTGGCACGCTGAGCCGTTCGCATTGCTCCGCGGCCTCGATGGCGATGGCGCGCCAGCGTTCGGCGTTGATGCGGCTGGTGTTGGTGCGCTCGGTGAAGACCGGGCACAGGCGGGCGACGCCGAGTTCGGTGGCTTTCTCGACCACGAGTTCCGTCGCCTCCCGCTTCAGCGGAGCGAAGGCGAGCCAGAGGTCGGGGTCTGGCGCCTGGGGACGTAGCTGGGTTTCGGGCACGCAGACCGCGTGTTTGCGGCCGACAGCATCGAGCCGGGCGAGCCATTCGCCGTCGCGGCCATTGAACAGGCGCAGCCGGTCGCCGGGGCCCATGCGCATGACGCGGCCGAGGTAATGGGCCTGGGCCTCGGACAGCGCGACCGGTTGGTCGGCGGCGAGACTGTCGGGCAGGAACAAGCGGGGTGTGGTATCAGCGTTTGACGTATACATGGCAGGCGGCACACTACCACTTATGGCAACATCCTACACCGACATCCGCACCTCCGGCTGGGTGGGCAAATTGCCCCCTGCCCTGCTGCCCTATGCGCTGCTGGCGCGGTTCGACCGGCCGATCGGGTCCTGGCTGCTGTTCCTGCCCGGGCTGTGGTCGATTCTGCTGGCCGGGCTGCCGGCGAGGCCGACGGCATGGCTGGTGCTGCTGTTCCTGGTTGGGTCGTTCATCATGCGCGGCGCGGGCTGCGTGGTGAACGATATGTGGGACCGTGACATGGACCGCAAGGTGACCCGCACGGCGGGGCGGCCGCTGGCGTCTGGCGCGCTGCGGCTGCGGCATGCCGCGGGGTTTCTGGCGCTGCTGCTGGCGCTGGGCCTGGCGATTTTGCTGCAACTGCAACCCTTCGCCCGCTGGCTGGGGGTTGGCTCGCTGGTATTGGTGGCGACCTATCCGCTGGCGAAGCGGGTGACGTGGTGGCCGCAGATGATGCTGGGGATTACCTTCGGCTTTGGCGCGCCAATGGGCTACACCGCCGCTACCGGGCGGATTGATGCCGCCGATCTGGCACTCTACGCGGCGACGATCTGTTGGATTTTGGGCTACGACACGATTTATGCGCATCAGGATCGTGAGGATGATGCGCTGGTGGGGGTGAAGTCCACCGCGCGGTTGTTCGCCCATGCGACCCGGCCGTTCCTGGCGGCCTGCTACGGCGGGGCGTTGGCGTTGCTGGTGCTCGCCGGCGGGTTGGCGGGGTTGGGCAACCTGTATTTCGCCGGCCTGGCGCTGCCGGCGGCGTTGCTGGCCTATGAGGTGGTGCGCATCGACATCGACGACCCTGCGTTGTGCCTGCGGCTGTTCAAGCTGAACCGCGAAGTGGGGCTGGCGGTGGGGCTGGCGCTGCTGCTTGGCCGGATATGACCGACGCGACGGCGTTTCTGCGCGCCAACACCGCGATCGATCGGCCCGGGCTGGTGCCGGAAATCGCGCTGCATCTGGCAACCGAGATCACCCCGATCTGGCAGGCGACCGAGACCTGGCTGGCGGAGCATAATATCCCGCCGCCGTTCTGGGCCTTTGCCTGGCCGGGTAGCCAGGCGCTGGCGCGGCATGTGCTGGACCATCCGGCTTTGGTGGCCGGCAAGCGGGTGCTGGATTTTGCCGCCGGGGGTGGGCTGGCGGCGATTGCCTGTGCGCAGGCGGGCGCGGCCGCGGTGGAGGCGGCGGAAATCGACCCGCTGGCCTTGGTGGCGATTGCCGCCAATGCGGCGCTGAATGCGGTGCAGATTTCGGCGGCGGTGGGCGATGTGGTGGGCAGCGCCTGCCGCTGGGATCTGATTTTGTGCGGAGATGTTTGCTACGAGGCGCCGATGACGGCGCATATTCTGCCGTGGTTGCAGAGCATGGCGGCGACGGCGGAGGTGTGGATTGCCGATCCAGGCCGCACCTATCTGCCGCGCGCCGGGCTGGAGGAATTTGCCCGGTATCGCGTGCCGACCAGCCTGGAACTGGAGGATCGGCTGACGCGTGAGGTGGGGTTGTATCGGGTGGCGCGGCGATGATGCGCTGGCCGCTGCTGCTGGGCTGCCTGGTGCTGTCGGCCGGGATTGTGCGGGCGATGGCCCGCACCGGGCCGTTGGACCTGCCGGATGCGCGAAAGTTGCACACAACGCCGGTGCCGCGCGGCGGTGGCCTGGGCATTGCGGCGGCGTTTCTGCTGGGGATGGAAGTGCTGTCGGCCAGCGGCGCGATCGAGGTGGGGTATTTTCGCGGCGTGATGCTGGCGGCGGCGTTGCTGGCGGGGATTGGCTGGTGGGATGATCTGCGCGGCCTGCCGTTTTGGGGCAAATTGGCGGCGCAGACGCTGGGGGCCGGCCTTGTGGTGGAGAGCGGGCTGGTGTGGCCGCTGGACGGGCCGGGCTGGTGGAGCGGGCTGCTGACGCTGGGCTGGCTGGTGGTGGTGACCAACGCGGTGAACTTCATCGACGGGATGGACGGGCTGGCCGGGGGGGTGGCCTTGGTGGCGGCCGGGTCTGTGGCGCTGCTGGCGGGACCGAGCTGGGCCGGATGGGCGGGCGGGTTGCTGGCCGCAGGGGTGGCGGGCTTCCTGCCGTTCAACCTGCCGCGCGCGCGGGTGTTTCTCGGCGATGTCGGCAGCCAGTTCTGCGGCTTTGTGCTGGGGGTGATCGGGGTGGCGCTGGCCGGGCAAGGCGGCGGTGCGTGGATGCCGTTGCTGCTGTCGGGCGTGTTGTGGGATGTGGGCTTCACTTTGGCGCGGCGGGCGGTGGCCGGGGCGCGGCTGACGCAGGCACATCGCGGGCATTTGTATCAACTGGCGCAGCGCAGCGGGGTGGCGCCGGGGTGGGTGGCGCTGGCGCAGGTGGGGTTTGCTGTGCTTGGCGGCGTGGCGGCGTGGCGCGGCGTGGATGGCTGGTGGGTGCTGCCGGTGGCGGTGCAAGTGGGCTGGACCGCCTGGGTGCTGCGGCGGGCCCGGCGCGCGCCGTTGGGACGGTGGTAGGGAGAGAGGCTGGATGTTTCTGACCAATCAGGATGTCGTCGAATTGGTCACCTGGCGGCGGGCGTTGCACGCGATGCCGGAACTGTCGGGCGAGGAGGCGGTGACCGCAGCGGCGGTGCAGCGCTTCATGGCCGCGACCGGGCCGGATGAGGTGGTGAGCGGGCTGGGCGGGCACGGGGTGGCGGTGGTGTATCGAGGCGCGGCACCTGGCCCGACGGTGCTGCTGCGGGCCGAGTTGGATGCGCTGCCCATTCAGGAGCTTGCCAGCCACGACCATCGGTCCACGACGCCGGGCAAGGGGCATTTATGCGGGCATGACGGGCATATGGCGAGCCTGGCCGCGGTGGGGCGTGGCTTGGGCCGGCAGCGGCCGGCGCGCGGCCGGGTGGTGCTGTTGTTCCAGCCGGCCGAGGAGACCGGGGCCGGGGCGGCGGCGGTGATCGCCGATCCGCGCTTTGTGGGCCTGCGCCCGGACCTGGCGTTTTCCTGGCATAATCTGCCCGGGCTGCCGCGCGGCGCGGTGGCGCTGGCGGAGGGGCCGGTGAACTGTGCCTCACGCGGGATGCGGATCACGCTGACCGGGCGGACGGCCCATGCCTCCCAACCCGAAAATGGCCGATCGCCGATGCAGGCGATGGCCGGGTTGATGCCGGCGCTGGCGGCGCTGGCACCGGGCGGGGCGTTGGGGCCGGGCTATGCGATGATTACCGTGACCCATGCCCGGCTCGGTGAGCGCGCCTTCGGGGTCGCCCCCGGCGAGGCGGAGATCTGGGCGACGTTGCGCACGATGGTAGACGCCGACATGGACCGGCTGCGGCTGGCGGCGGAGGCGTTGGCGCAGCAGGCGGCGGAGGCGGCCGGATTAGCGCTGACGGTGAGCTACGAGGACGTGTTCGAC
>CAITOL010000085.1 GCA_903893975.1 uncultured Rhodospirillales bacterium
ATTGTTTTAAAAGGAGGAAATGGTGCTGTTGCAGGGACTCGAACCCTGGACCTCTCCCTTACCAAGGGAGTGCTCTACCACTGAGCTACAACAGCGACGGGGGGCTAACTAGCCGTCTCAGGCGGACCGCGCAAGGGCTTTGATGGCGGGATCGGCAGAAGTTCCATACCCGTAGAACGACCCAGCCCTGACATCGCACGCCGCTAGTGCGCGGCGCCCAGATAGGCCGCTCGCACGGCCGGGTCTGTCTTGAGCGCCGCCGCTGGGCCGTGCGCGGCTATGCGGCCGTTTTCCAGCACATAGCCGATATCGGCGACCTCTAAGGCTGCCGCGGCGAACTGTTCGACCAGCAGCATGGTCACGCGGTTGGCGCGCAGGACGCTGATGGTGGCGAAGACTTCGTCCACCAGCTTGGGGGCCAGGCCCATGGAGGGTTCGTCGAGCAGCAGCACGTCCGGGTTCAGCATCAAGGCCCGCGCCATGGCGAGCATCTGCTGTTCCCCGCCGGAGAGGGTGCCGGCGAACTGGGTGCGGCGTTCAGCGAGTCGGGGGAAGAGGGCGTACATCCGGTCCAGATCGGCCGGCATATTGCCGCGTGGGCGGGCTCCGGTCAGCCGGGTGAAGCCGCCGAGGGTCAGATTGTCGTGCACCGACAGGTTGGGGAACACACGGCGGCCCTCCGGAGAGTGCGCCAGCCCGCGTTTGGCGATGGCGTGCGAGGGCATGCCGGCGATATCGGCGCCGCCGAGCAGAATCCGCCCGCCGGTTGGCGCGATCATGCCGGACAGCGCCCGCAAAGTGGTGGTTTTGCCGGCGCCGTTGGAGCCGATGAGGGTGACCAGCGTGCCGGCGGCGACTTCCAGGGATATGCCGTGCAGCACCTGCACTTTGCCGTAGCCGGCGGACAGGTTTTCAACCTTCAGCATGGGCTGCCTCCGCATGGTCGCCGCCGAGGTAGGCGGCGATGACTTTCGGATCGGCCTGCACCTCCGCCGGTTTGCCCTCGGCGATTTTCTGGCCGAAATCCAGCACGCTCACCTGGTCGCATAGGGCCATCACCACGTCCATGTGATGCTCGATCAGAATCTGGGTAATGCCGTGCTCGCGGATTTTGCGGATGATGTCCATCAGCACCACGATATCCGGCGCGGTCAGGCCGGCGGCGGGTTCGTCGAGCAGCAGCAGTTTCGGGTCTAGCGCCAGGGCGCGGGCGATTTCCAGCAGGCGTTGCTTGCCGTAGGGCAGGTTGCGCGCTTCCTCGTCCGCCAGCGCGTCGAGCCCGACGAAGTGCAGCAGGCCCATGGCGCGGGCGCGGGCGGCGGCTTCTTCGCGTCGGGCGCGTGGCAGGCCCAGCCCGACTTCGGCCACGCCGCTGCGATAGGTATGGTTCAGCCCGACCAGGATATTTTCCAGCAAGGTCAGTTCGCCGAAGAGCTGCACGTTCTGGAAGGTGCGGGCGATGCCGGCGGCGGCGATTTCCGGCGATTTCCAGCCGGCGATGGAAGCGCCTTCCAGCCGGACCTCACCGGCGGTGGGGACGTAGATGCCGGTCAGCACGTTCATCATGGTGGATTTGCCGGAGCCGTTCGGGCCGATCAGCCCGTGCACGGTGCCGGGCAGCACGGTGAGGTCCACCCGGTCCAGCGCCCGCAGGCCGCCGAACTGCATCACCACGCCGCGCACTTCGAGCAAGGGGCGATTGGCGTCTAGCACCGGCGGCGCGGTCCAGGCGCTGCTGGGCGCGACCGCCTTGCCGCCGCGGCGCTGCAAGCGCGCCAGGCCCTGGCGCAGCAGGCCGTAAATGCCGTCTGGCAGGTAATAGACCACGAACAGGATCATCAGGCCGAATACGGTCAGCTTGTAATCGGTGATCGCCTTCAGCCAGAGCGAGAAGCCGAAGAATGCCAGGCAGAGCGCCACCGGCACCGCTGCGCGCAGCCGGTTGCCCGGGGTGCGGATCGCGCTGACCACGCCGGCGACCACCGCGACGGCGGCGATGCCGCTGGCAACCAGGCGGAACAGGTCGATATCGGCCAGCAGGTTGGGCAGGAACACCACGATGGTCGCACCCAGGATTGGCCCGACGCGGGATTTTCGCCCGCCCATCGTGACCGCCAGCAGGAACTGGATTGAGAGGTCGAAGCTGAAATTATTCGGCGCGATGTATTGCTCGGAATAGGTGAACAGCACCCCGGCCAGCCCGGCGAACCCGGCTGACAGCACGAAGGCGAGCACTTTGTGGCGGTAGACGCTGACGCCCATGCAATCGGACGCGATGGGGCTGTCGCGCAGGGCTTCAAAGGCGCGGCCGAAGCGGGAGCCGAGCAGGCGGCTGATCACCACCAGCACCGCCAGCAGGCAGGCAATCACCACATAGTAATATTCGACATCGCGCATGCGCGGGCGGGACATTTCCAGCCAGGGCAGTTGTTCGCGCAGATCGGCGAAAAACGGTTTGGTGAGCGAAATGCCCAGCGGCCCGTTGGTCAGGAAGGTCATTTCATTGACCAGAATGGCGATAATGGTGCCGAAAGCGAGCGTGACCATCGCCAGATACGGCCCGGTGACCCGCAATGCCGGCAGTGCCAGAATGGCGCCGAAGCCGGCCGCCACCAGCACGCCCAGTGGCAGCGCCGCCCAGAAGCCCCAATCCAGCTGAAACGCCAGCACCCCGGCGGTATAGGCGCCGACGCCGAACAGCGCGGCATGGCCCAGCGAGACTTCGCCGGTATAGCCGAACACGATATCCAGCCCGAGGGTGACGATGGAGAAGATCGCCACCACCACCATCAGGTGCAGGTAATACGGGCTGGTGAACACGAACGGGAACGCCACCAGGGCCGCCACCCCAGCCAGGCCAAGCAGTTTGCGCATCCCGGTCAGACCTTCTTGATCGCGGTGCGGCCGAACAGCCCGGCCGGTTTCAGTGACAGCACCAGCAGCAGCAGCACCAGGCCGGGTACATCCTTGTAGCCGGTGGAGAGGTAGAAGCCGGTGAGTGTCTCGGTAATGCCCAGGATCAGCCCGCCGACCACGACGCCCATGCCGGATGACAGGCCGCCGATGATGGCGACCGAAAACGCTTTCAGCCCCAGCACCCCGCCCATGGAGGCGCCGGTGAGGGTGACCGGCGCCACCAGCACGCCGGCGAAGGCCGCGGTCATCGAGGACAGCGCATAGGAAAAGGTGATGACGACGGAGGTGTTGATCCCCATCAGCCCGGCCGCGTCGCGGTCTGCCGCAGTGGCCACCACCGCCTTGCCGTAGATGGATTTGCGGTTGAACGCCTCCACCGCCAGCATCAGTCCGAGCGCGCCGACGACGATCACCAGCTCCATCGGCAGCACGTTCACCCCCATGAAGCTGAGGGGCGTTTCTGGCAATGGCGAGGGGAATTTCAGCGCGTCGCGGCCCCAGATATTCTCCGCCATGTTCTTGAAGATGATGCCGAGCGCGATAGTCGCCATAATCCAGCCGGATTCGGATTTGGTTTTGATCGCCTGCCGCACCCCCAGCCGTTCCACCACCGCGCCTTGCAGCAGCCCGAAGGCCAGCACGATCGGCAGCATCAGCCAGTAACCGGTGACCGCGACCACGGTGAGCCCGACCAGGGAGCCGAGCATGAGCGCTTCCCCCTGGCCGAAATTCAACGTCTCCGAGGTGGCAAAGGTCAGCTGATAGCCAAAGGCAATCACCCCGTAGATCATCCCCACGGCAATGCCGCTGACGATCAGCTGCGCCAGAATTTGCATCCTCAGATCCCCGGTAAAGGTCGGCTTATTTGGACTTCAGGCGAAGCGCGTTCGCCCCGGCCACGTCTTCATCATGCGCCGGCACCACGCGGCCGCCTTTGACCAGGCCGAAGACCGGCATGTTGGCGGTGACCGATTCGTGGTCGGTGGCGGTGAACGGGTGGTCGTAATTGGTGACCACGCCTTCGACCTTGGCGGTCAGGTTTTCCAGCGCGGTGCGGATCTTCGCCCCGTCGGTGGATTTGGCCTGGGTGATGGCGGCGGCGAGCACGTAGACGCTGTCATAGCCCTGCGCGGCCGAGACCGGCGAGGGCATGCGGTCCACCTTGTAGGCGGCCTGATAGGCTTCGATGAACGCCTTGCGCTTCGGGGTGTTGGGAACCTGGATGAAGGTTTCCGGCATCGAGGCGCCGTCGCCATTCGGGCCGGCATTGTCGATGAAGGTGGCCATCGACAGGGTCCAGCTACCGATCAGCGGCCGCTTCCAGCCGAGCTTGGCCATGCCGTTGGCGATCTGCGCCAGTTCCGGGCCAATGCCGTAGGTCAGCACCACGTCGGCATTGGCTTCCTTGGCGCGCAGCAACTGCGCGGTCATGTCGGTATCGCCGATGTTGAACTTTTCCACCGCGACCGGCTTGACGCCCTTTTTGCCCAAGGCGCGTTCCAGGTCTTCCCGGCCCAACTGGCCGTAATTGGTGCTGTCGGCCAGGATGGCCGGGGCTTTGAAGCCACGGCGGGTAATCGCCTCGTCCACGATCATCGCGCTTTGGATGAGGTCGTTGGCGGCGAAGCGGAAGACGTAGTTGGCCTTTTCCTTCGGCGGCAGGAATTGCTGGGTGATCAGGCTGCCGGTGGCGACGTTGTTCAGCACCGGGATTTCGGCTTCCTGATAGAAACGCTGCGAGGCCAGCGCGACGCCGGTGTTGATGAAGCCGAGGGTGGCGACCACCTGTTCTTTATTGATCAGTTCCTGCGCGATCTGCACGCCGACTTCGTTCTTGGCTTCGTCGTCGCGTTCCACCAGCAGCAGCGGGCGGCCGAGCACGCCGCCGGCTTTGTTGATTTCCGCCACCGCCAGCTTGGCGCCATCGCGCATGGAAACGCCCATCGAGGCGGAGCCGCCGGTATACGGGCCGGTCAGGCCGACTTTGATCGGTTGGGCGCTGGCAACACCGGCCAGCATGGTCGTGGCGGCGAGCGTTAGCATAAACTGATGAGCACGCATGTTGGACGTCCCTTGCAGAGTGGTATTGCTTTCCCATACCGGTAGCGACGCCGGTATTTTGCGGCCCATATCACGCGGGATCGCGGGGTAAAAGCAGAGAGTGACAGCGAGATGACAAACCGTGACCGATAAACCCCGCCTGAGTACCGCCGCAGAAGCGGCGCGGCTGGCGCGCAAGCAACGTGAGGCCGCCGCGTTGCGCGAAAATCTGCGCCGGCGCAAGCAGCAATCCCGCGCTCGAACCGAGGATAGCCCATCCATGCAACCTGCCACGATCATCGGCGGCCCAGGCTCCCCCTACGCCCGCAAGATCATGATCATCTGCGAGTTCAAGCAGGTTCCCTGGCGCTGTGACCCGATTGTGCCGTTCCAGGGCAATGACGAATTCACCCGCCTCAGCCCGCTACGCCGTATCCCGGTGTTCATCGACGATCAGGTGACGTTGGCCGACAGCACCGCGATCGCCGAATATCTCGACGAACGCTACCCCGACCCGCCGTTATTCCCGCCCGGCCCGGCGGCCCGCGCCAAGGCCCGCTGGCTGGAGGAATTCGCTGATACCCGGATGGGGGACGTGTTCATCTGGAAACTGTTCAACAACGCCGTCATCAAGCCCGGCGTGTGGAAACTGCCGCGCGACGAGGACGCGATTGCGGCGGCGTTGCGCAACGACTTACCGGAGGTGATGAATTACCTCGAATCCGTCGCGCCGGACGACGGCTTCGTCTGCGGCACGCTCGCCATCGCCGATATCGCCGTCGCGGTGCACTTCGCCAATCTGCGCTGGGCGCGTACCGCGGTGGATTTGACGCCATGGCCGAAGACCATGGCCTGGATGGCGCGGGTGGAAGCCGTGCCGGAATTCGCCAAACTGACCAACCTCGGCACCCGCGCCATCACGACCCGTAGCGCCGACCGGCGGGCGCTGTATGCCGAAATGGGGGTGGCGCTGACGGAAACCACGCTCGCGGGCCCGGAGTTTCGCAAGGGGCCGATGAGCGTTTAGGCGGAGAGGCAAGGTGTTCTTTTTGTGAACAAAAAGAACCAAAAAACGTCATCGATGCCTGGGCTACGCCGTGCATTTGGCGGTGAGATTACGCCAGCGGCAAGGCGCCCGTGGCGCACTGTCTATGCCCGGCAGTGTCGCGGTGGTAAGACCGTCGCAACAAATCGTCACCGGAGGTCCCGCCATGCCATCCATTCGCGAGCTGGGCCATATTTTCGCCGCGGCAGCGCTCTCAGTGTTGGTCGGCCTGCCGAACGCGGCATCGGCGCAAACCGCCGCAACGCCCGCCAGGGACCCCATTCCGGGACCGCGCAGCTGCTTCTGGGCGCGCGGTCCGTTCAGCGCCGATCCCTACATCAACATCGCCTACCCCGATGCGGCGACGTTCTACTGGGCGGCGGTGTTCAGCGTGCCCGAAGGCGCGCATCTGTCGCTCGAAGGGCAGTTCCCGCATTCCCGCTACATGTCGCTGATTAGCTACGACGGCGCTGGTGTCCCGGTGGAATCGGTGGCGGATTACCTGATCAAGCCTAAACCCGGCGCGATCAACCCGTTCCTGTCCGGCGCGGACCGCACGGTCACGGCGCGCGACTATAGCCTGGAAATTGTCGACGCCCGGCCGGATATCAATCGCAAAACCGGCATGAACCTGGTCGGCGAAACCCGCGACCGCCTCGCCACACCGAAATACGGCAACGGCCAGCAGGTGGTGCTGTATCGCATCTATGTCGGCGATAACGGGCTGGACGAAACCGCCGGCACCGGGCTGCCGGTGCCCGTGCTGACCCTGGCCGACGGCAAGGTGCTGCGCGGCGCCGATGCCTGCGTGCCGCTGAAAACCCGCCAGCCGCCGCAGCTCGATTCCGCCGCCATGGCGGTGCCGATGGACAAATATCACGAACTGCTCGATGCGGCGGCGAAGATTTCCCCGACCGCGCCGGCCACCAATCCGCCGACCTGGTATCAGCAACTCGACCGCCAGGCGCTGTATGACATCTATCTCGGCAAGCCGATGTCCGCTGAGGCGCCGAAAAGCGAAGGCGGCTTCTACCCCAATCTCGACAACCAGTACATCCGCACCATCCTGAACCGCAAACTCGGCAAGGTGTTCGTGGTGCGCGGCAAGGCGCCGACCACGCCGAAAACCCGCCACGGCGATGCGGTGATGGGCAGCGGCGAACTGCGCTACTGGTCGTTCTGTTCCAACCAGGGCTTCGCCAACACCCGCGTGAACGGCTGCGTGCATGACGAAATGATCCCGCTCGACCCGACCGGCTTCTACACCATCGTGGTCAGCCGGGCCGCCGACCGGCCGCGTAACGCCATCCCGGCCTGCGGCATCGCCTGGCTGCCGATGGCCGATGATGGCGACGGCGCGGTGGACGCCGATGTGACCGTGCTGCAACTGCGCCACATGCTCGGCACCAAGGACTTCCCGCACGCGATCCAGGCCATCGGCGCGCCGGGCAATGAGGCGAAGGCGATGGCGGAATACTATCCGCGCGGCGCGTACATGACGACCTCGGCGTTCGAAACGGTGCCGTGCCTGTTGGAGAAGCGCTAAACCACCCGCCGGATCGCCGGGACGCGTAACAACAGCCCGGCAATCACGTAGCACGCCCAACACGCCAGCGTGCCGGTGACCGCGAATTTCAGCAGTGGCGCCGCCGGCACGGTGCGCCACGCCAGCGCGATACCGACCAGCACCGGCGGGTGGACGATGAAGATGGTGTAGGCCCGGCGGGTCAAGCGGGACCAAACCGGGCCCGATGTGGTGAACCGGCGCGTAAAGAACCCGAGCAAGGCCAGGATGATGCCCCAGGCCAAAAACGGTTCCCAGAACGCGTACACCAGCGCCTGCAAATTCCAGCCGCCGTTGGTACTGCCCTGCAAAACCGGAAAAAACGGCGCCAGCAGCACCACCAGCGGCAGCACCAGCAGGGTAAAATCGGCCACCCATCGCCATCGCCGCCGCTGGGCCGCGGGGATGGCGGTAAGCCAACCCGACGCGGACCCTGCGCAACCGGCGGCGAACAGCACGATATAGCTGGCGAAGTAGCCGAGTTGCAGACTGTAGACTGTCACCCCCACCGGCCAGACCAGGCGCAGCAGGAAGGCGCCAACCCCGGTTGCCAGCGCCGCCGCCAGCATCGCGCGGTTTGACGGAAACCGCGACACACCGATAAACCCGTGCCATGGAAGATACGCCAGCCCGAAAATAAGCAGCGCCAGCGCGAACCACAGCGGCCCGACGTCAATTACCCCGTGCTGCCACAAATACCACAACGTGCCTCCGAACTGCTGCCCGTGCGCGGTCTGCGCCAGCGCGATGGTCAGCGGGCCGAGCAGGGCGACATAGACCAGCAGCGGCCCCCCAAGCCGCAGCGCACGATCCCGGAGATACCCCGCCACCCCTTTGCGCGCCACGGCGCCGGGGGTGAAAGCGCCGGCCAGCAGAAAGAATAGCCCCATGAAGAAGGCCTGGTTGACCGCGCAGAAGAACACCAGCAACCGGATTTGCAGCCGCCCATCGGTCGGCACTTCCCGATAGTACCAGTCACCAATCGCGCCATAAGTCAGGGCGCAGTGATGAAACACCACCAGCAGCGTCAGCGCCGCCCGCAGCGCGTCCAACCCTTGCTGTCGTGACGGGCTGGCGATTTCAGCCACCATGCGGCACCTTCCGTTGCTACCCCCAACGGAGTTCACCGCAATGCAAGACCCCGTGTCCATATACAATTGGCGGCGGCTGGATGGCCGCATCACCACCTCCGGCCAGCCGACCGCGGCGCAGCTGGGCGAGATTGCGGCGCTGGGCGTCCGCCATGTCGTCAATCTCGCCCCGCATAGCCACGCCAAGGCATTACCGGATGAGGCCGGCAGTGTGGCGCGGCTCGGCATGGATTACTGCTATATTCCGGTGGATTTCGCCGCCCCGGCGGAGGCGGATTTCGTCGCCTTCTGCGATGCCATGGCCAAATTCGGCGATGCCCCGGTACATGTTCATTGCGCTGCCAATTTCCGGGTTTCGGCGTTTATGTTTCGCTATCGGCGCGATGTGCTTGGATTGGATGAAGCTGTGGCGCGGGCGGAGATGGAGGCGGTTTGGCAGCCGACCGAGGCTTGGGTGGGGTTTGTTGGCTGATCGGGAAGGTAAGGACAAGCAAGCCATTTTCAAAAAATACGCGCAAAAAACGTTCACGACTTTGGTGCCGTGCGCACCAGCCCACCATGGAATGTACGGCGTAGCCCAGGAAGTGATGAAGTTTTTTTGGTTCTTTTTGTTCACAAAAAGAACGCCTTAAACCCCTGCCTCTCTACCGCATCGCCCAGATACGGGCGAATTCCTGTAGGTCCGCCGGGTTGATATCGGAGATGGCGGTGTAGGCCATCCCACCGGCTGTCCAGCGCGCCACCGCGTAGCCTTTGGCGCTGCTGACCACGGGGGCGGCGGTGCCGGTGGCGGGCCATACGTAAAGGTCGATCGGGTGTTGCGCGTGGCGATAGACCAGGGCAGCGACGACGCGGCCGCCGAGATAGTCCAGCCGTCCGCCGATCAGCGGGAAGCCGGCAGTGGCGAAATCCCGGACATCGGGGGCGAAGTCGATCCGGCCATCGAACCAGGGTTTGACGGTGTGGCTGTCGGTGGACACCACATCCATGAGGTGGCCGGGTTGCAAAGCGCGGATATGGCCGGCGACGATGTCCGCATCCGGGTCCGGCCGCGGGGTGAGCATGAACAGTGCCAGGCTGGCCGCAAGTGCCGCGCCAGTGGCGAACCCGCCCAAGACCGGTCGCCAGCCGCGCCGGGACGGGGGGGGACGCAGGCTGGCGGCCAGGGCAAGCGGGGCGGTGGGGCGTGGCACGTCCGCCCGGATGCGGGAAGACAAGGCCAGCAGGTCGCGCTGGAGGCCAGCGCAGGCCGGGCAGGTTTCGATATGCCGCGCCAGCCGGGCGATGGTGGCGATATCCAGTTCGCCGTCGAGGTCGGCCTGGATCAGCAAGCCCCAATCGTCGCATGTATCGGTCATTCGGGGTTCCCCTGCGCCTGGCCAAGCAGCAGCTTGCGGGCGCGAAACAGCCGGGACATCACGGTGCCGACCGGCACGCCGGTGACCTCGGCGATGTCGCGGTACGACATGTCCTCCAATTCCCGCAGCGCCAGGCATTCGCGCAATTCGGCCGGCAGGCGGGCCATCATCCGGCTGAGTTGGCTGTGGGCTTCGGTTTGCGCCAGGGCGGCTTCCGGGTCTGGGCCGGGGGCGATCAGGCTGGCGCCGGCGTCGTCATCGAGCGCTTCCAGCCTTGGGCCGCGCGGGCGGCTCCAGGCGGTATTGCGCACGATCTGCAACAGCCAGGCGCGCGGGTTGTCGCCGCGAAAGCTGGCGAAGTAGGTCATCGCGCGCACCAGCGCATCCTGCACCACGTCTTGCGCCGCGTCCGGGTCGCGCAGCAGCCAGCGCGCGAGGCGGTAGGCCGCATCGAGATGCGGCAGCACCAGGCGCGCGAAGGCCTCGGTTCGGGCCGGGGACGCATCCGGGTTCATGCGACCATGACCATGCCTTTCATGTGGGGATGCAGGCCGCAGAAATAGCTGTAATTGCCGGCACTGTCGAAGATGTGGGTGAAGCTGTCATCGGTATCCAGCGCCTTCGATTTGAAGCTGGGCGGCGATTGGGCGCTGACGATACTATGCGGCAGATAGTCGTGATTGACGAAGGTGACGGTGGTGCCGACGCTGACCTGCAGCATAGCCGGCGTGAAGGTGAAGTTGTCGATCACGACGGTGGCGGTTGCTTTGGCGGCGGTTGCCTTGGCGGCGTGGGCCGGCAGAGCGGCACCGGCAAGGCCCAGAACGATCAGGCGACGCTGCATGGCCTAGGCCCCCAGCGGTGTGTCGATGATGGCCAGCGGCGCGGTGCCTTGCACATGGGTGATGCTGGCGACGCCGAGAAAAGACCGTAGCCGCCCGGCTTCCACCTTCATCGGGCCTGGGCTGGGCGCGCTGCCGGGTGCGGGCTGGGGGAAGGCGGTGGCGCGCGCGGTGTGGAAGGCGACATTGCCTTCGACCTTTTGCATCACCTGATGGATATGGCCGTTCAGCACCGTGACGGAGCCGAACCGCTGCAGCAGGCCCAGCGCCTGGGCGCCGTCATCGGTGCCCCAGCCCCATTGCGGGTAGATCACCCAAAGCGGGATATGGGCGAACACCACGATTGGGGTGCTGGCCGAGCGGCCTTGCAGATCTGCCGCCAGCCACGCCAGTTGCGCCGCGCCCAGATTGCCCATGCCGCCGGCTTTGGGGTCGCTGACGTTGTTCAGCCCGATGAAGTGGATGCCGGCCTGGTCGAAGCTGTAATAGGCGCCGCCGGCGGCGCCTTGTTTCATGCCGCGCTGGAAGCGGTCGATGAAGCTTTTTCCGGCATCGTCGAGCACATCGTGTTCGCCGGGCACATAGGCGGTGGGGATGCCGGTCGCACCGATCAGCTTTGCCGCCACGTCAAACTCGGCGGGCTTGCTGAGATGGCTGACATCGCCGGTATGTAGCAGCAGCGACGGGCGGGCGGGTGCGGCGCGCACCAGATCCAGCGCCGCTTGCAAGGTGCCGGGCGTGTCCAGATTAGGGTCGCGGCTGAAGCCGATATGGCTGTCGCTGATCTGGGCGAAGCTGAAATTGGCCTCGGCTGCGCGGGCGCCGCCGATCAGGGCGCTGCGCGGCACCCCGCCAACGACGGTCCAGAGCAGGCCGCTGCCGGCCCATAACATGCATTCCAGCGCGACGCGGCGGGTGGGGTGATCGGACATGGCGGCGTTCCCTGCTGAGGTGGTGATGCAGGGGAGACCGGAGGGGCGGCGGATTTATTCACCGCCGGCGAAAAAAAGGATCAGAGCGACATTTCCGCGATCACCACGCTCGAATCCTGCGGGTCGCGGCGCAGGCGGCAGCCGAGTTTGCGCACGAAGGCGATCATCGGCCCGTTATCGGACAGGATCAGCGCGTGCACATGCGTCATGTCCTGGCTGCGGCCCCAGTCGAACAGGCGCTGCATCAGGTGGTAGGCGAGGCCATGCGACTTCACATCCGGGCGGATGGCGACCGCGAATTCACCGTCTTCCGACAGGCCGTCGCGCACCAGGCGAGCCACGCCCAGGGTTTCGCCGGTGGCGGGGCGGATGGCGATGAAGGCCATTTCGGTCACGTAGTCGATATGGGTCAGTCGGAACATCAGTTTCGGCGGGATTTGCTTCAGCGCGGAGAAGAAGCGGAAGCGGATATCGTCCGGCGTTTGATGCGCGAAGAAATTGGCGTGCGCGGCCTCATCGCTCGGGCGGATCGGGCGGATGATCAGCTTTTCCTGCGCGTTCTCAAACACGCCCTCAAGCTGGGCGGGATATTCCCCGGGGACGGGGGGCGGCAGGTCCCGGGTTGGCCGCCCGGGCATCGGCACAGGCATACGTGTCATGGTGCAGTGCAACATGGGCCTTTCCGCGCCGTTTGTCAGCCCTCTTTCCATTCCCAGCCATCACGCGGCAGTATGGCCTGATATACCGGGAGGACGGGATACGATGACCACCACAGACCGCTGGGACCCCGAGATGCGCGCCGCGCGCGGGCGGATGGATGCGGAGGCGGCGAAATATCCGCCGGTGCTGCCGCAAGCGCCGTTCGATCCGCATCGGGCGGTGAATGACCGCATCGCCATGCTGTTTGGCACTGGCGGGCCGGAGATGGCGCAGACCGAGGAGCGCTGGGTGTCCGCGCAAGGGCGGCGGGTGCTGTGCCGGCTGCATCGGCCGGTGCTGGGCGATAACCAGCCGCTGCTGGTGTGGCTGCATGGCGGGGGCTGGGTGTTCGCCTCGATCGACACGCATGATCGGCTGGTGCGCGAGTTGGCCGCGGCGAGCGGCTTCGCGGCGGTGAGCGTGGATTACACCCTGTCCCCCGAGGCGCGGTTTCCGCAGGCGGTGTATGAATGCGCCGAGGTGATCCGCAAGATCGCCGCCGATGCGGCATCCTGGGGGATCAATCCCGCGCGCATCGTGGTCGGCGGCGACAGTGCCGGCGGCAATCTGGCGTTGGCGACCGCGATTGCGCTGCGCGACCATGGTGGGCCGAAGCTGGCTGGGATTCTGGCGGGCTATCCGGTGACGGATACCGATTTCGACAGCCCGTCGTACCGTGAATTCGCCGAAGGGTTCGGGCTGACGCGGGCGGGGATGCAGGCGTATTGGGATTTGTATCTGCGCGACCACGCCGACCGCTCCAACCCGCTGGCCGCCCCGCTGCGCGACAGCCAGGTGGGCATGCCGCCGACCTTGGTGCAACTGGCGGAGCTGGACGTGCTGTATTCCGACGGCGAGCGGCTGGCGGCGAAGATGGCGGTGGCGGGGGTGAAGGTGACCTTGGAGACCTATAAGGGCATGCTGCACGGGTTTTTGCGGTTTAGCGAGGCGGTGGGGAAAAGCCGGGCGGCGATTGCTAGCGCGGGGAAGTGGTTGAAGGGGTTGAATAAGTAAGCGGTTCTTTTTTGGAAAAAAGAACCAAAAAACTTTTGGTCCATGATGCTTGCGCGGGCATCAGGATCGACCCCCTGGAGGGGCCGCATTGACGGGTCGGGCGGCGCGTCACGCTGATGCGCCGCCGGAATCGACTGCCCGTAATCCTTGAGCATAGGCAATCGCGGATGCGGCAATCTCCCACAATGGCGTGCAATCAAACTCGATTTGGCTAATCGGGTTCTCAGCATCAAGAAATGCGCTGCTCAGCGCCCAACCGCACCAATCACCGGCAAACTCGTAACGGTCGTCACTCGTGGCAGCGAAGCAGGCGTTTCCCGCGTGCAGGGCAGCACAATATGCCGCCCTGTGGCGCGGCGGTACGGCCGGGTGCCATCCGACGCCTTCGAACGCTTGCATTTCAACGGGAACAAAGGCGTCGATCAAATCATGTATCGCCCGACCGGCCGACGCGAGGTCTGCGGGACATCGAACGCTGGCCGCGAGGTGCGGGAGCCCGGCATAGCGCAGATAGTGGGGCACGATCGTGGTGACGGCCAGTTGAGCGAAAAAAGCAGCCTGGCGGCGATCTAGCGAGGGGCACGGCGGCGGACTCTTGGGTTCCTGACGTTCGATGTCGTCGGCCAGCGCATCGTACCAAGGATGAGGAGCAACATCCTGACACAGTCCGAGCCGGAAGATAAACCATCGCAGTGTGGCGCTGAGGTTCGACAGGGGACCCGGACCGCTATTGCAGGCGTGCTGCCGCAGCATTGTGGAGGCTGGGTTGGCGCCGAAAAGATAGGCACCGGCGGCGCCAAACAGGCCGCGGCGGCTGAGTCCGTCGTGCATGGGTAAAGCCCCTCATTCACTTCGGGAGATGATACCTCAAACTGCCTTTAAAGTCATGAAAAATAAGAATTTTAGGGGCAATTTTCGTGCGCGCCGCGATGCCGCCACGCAGCGAGAACGCCTGCATTGCCCTCGCAGCGGCAAGCGCTTGCAGAGCCCGTCCACTTGGCCTGCGCCGCTGAGAGTACGCCGCAGGCCAAGTACAGATGACGTTTTTTGGTTCTTTTTGTTTACAAAAAGAACAGCTTAAGCATTCTTCACATTGCCACTAAACACCGGCACCCCGGTCACCTCGTGGCAGATCCGCGCCAGCCTGGCGACGCCTTCGGTGATTTCTGCCTTGCTGGCGAGGCCGAAGCAGAGGCGGAGGTAGGATTTCGCCGCCTCCCCCGTGACCGCCCAGTCTGGGCCGGCGTTGAAGACCAGGCTTTCTTTGGCGGCCGGGTCGGTCAGGTGGCGGACATCGACGCTGTCCGGCAGTTTCAGCCAAAGGAAAATGCCGCCTTTGGGCTGGAAGAGTTGGGCGGCGGTGCCGAATTCGCGTTCGCAGGCGTCCACCATGGTTTTCAGCTTGTCGGCCAGCACGGCGGACAGGCGGGCGACGTGGCGGTCGAAATGCTGGGCGAAATATTCGGCGATCACCATCTGGTCCAGCGCGCCGGTGCCGCCGTCGGACTTCATCGCGATCATCCGTGCCAGCACCGCCCAATCCGCCACCGCGTAGCCGACGCGCAGGGCCGGGGCGAGGGATTTGGAGAACGAGCCGATATGGATCACCTGGCTCGGGTCCAGCGCGTAGAGCGAGGGCGGGGCGCCGCCGGCCCAGATCAGGTCGGCGTAGCATTCATCCTCGAAAATCGTCACGCCGTATTGCCGCGCGAGGCTGAGCAGTTGGTGGCGGCGGTCGAGCGGCAGGATGGAGCCGGTGGGGTTCTGGATGGTGGGGATGGTGTAGATGAATTTCGGCGTGACCCCCTGCCCTTTCAGCCTGGCGAGCAGATCGGCCAGCGCGTCCATGCGGATGCCATCGTCATCAACGGCGACCGGCAGCACGTTGGCGCCGACTTTGCGGAAGCGGTTGATGGCGCCCTGGTAGCAGAATTCCTCCAGGATGACGGTGTCACCGGGTTCGATCAGCAAGGCGCTGACCATGTCGATGCCCTGGCCGGAGCCCGAGGTGATCAGCACGCCGTCCCGATCCACCGCCGTGCCGCGATGGCGGTTGAGCTTGTCGGCGACGAAATCGCGCAGGCCGCCATAGCCTTGCGGGCCGGTGCCGAGGTTGTAGAGCGCCAGCGCCGCGCCCTCGCGCGCGATAACGGTGGCGGCGGCCTGGGCCAGGTCCGCGCTGGGGATTTCGCCGGGGTCGTTATGCCCGCCGACGAAGTTGAACTTCGGCAAGCCGGTAAAGCGCGGTGCGGCGGCCGGCGCGGCTTTGGCGAAACGATCGGCGTAGGCGAAACCTGTGGCGTCCATGCTACCCTCCCAGCGATTGGCGCCACACTAACCTGCGCGGCCAATGTCGCAAGCCAACGGTTTCGCTTGCAGCACGGCGCGCAAGCCGGGATGATGCTGGCATCGCAGACGGAGCCCGTGCCATGACCCCGTTGCCGGAAGCCAGCCCCAGCCAAAGGGCCGAGTTTATCGCCTGGTTGGAGCAGTTCGCCGCTTATGTGCGCGATGTCGATTACGCCGCCGCGCGGCCGTTGTTTCACCCGCAGGTGCTGGCCTTTGGCACCCATCGCGACGTGATCGCTGGGGTGGACGAATGGGTAAAGTCGCAATGGGATAATGTGTGGCCGAAAACCGATGGCTTCCGCTTCGATACCGAGCAGGTGCATGTGCTGGTGGCCGATGACGGGCGGATGGCGGTGGTGGTGGCGCCGTGGACCAGCTTTGGCTTCCACGAGGACGGCACCAAGTTCGACCGGCCGGGCCGGGCGACCTTGGTGTTCCACCGGGTTGAGCGCAAATGGCTGTGCGTGCACTCGCACATGTCGCTCAACCGCGGGGTGCCGCAGGTGAGCTTTGGCGATAGGCCGGTGAAGGCGGGTTAGGGGGCTACTCCGCTGCCATGCGCGGTGGGTCGACCATTTCGGTCGCCAGGGCCAGATCGACTGAGAGCAGGCGGGAGATGCCGCGTTCCTGCATGGTGACGCCGTAGAGCCGGTCCATGCGGGCCATGGTCATTGGGTGGTGGGTGACGACGAGGAAGCGGGTGGCGGTTTCGCGCACCATGTCTTCCAGCAGGTTGCAGAAGCGGCCGACATTGGCGTCGTCCAGCGGCGCGTCCACCTCGTCGAGCACGCAGACCGGGGCGGGGTTGCAGCGGAAGACGGCGAAGATCAGCGAGAGCGCGGTCAGCGCCTGTTCGCCGCCCGACAGCAGCGACAGGGTGGCGAGTTTTTTGCCGGGCGGCTGGGCGAATATTTCCAGCCCGGCTTCCAGCGGGTCGTCCGAGCCGACCATGGCCAGATGCGCCCGGCCGCCGCCGAACATGCGGCTGAACAGGGTTTGGAAATGCCCGTCGATTTCGGCGAACACGGCGGACAGGCGCTCGCGGCCTTCGCGGTTGAGATGGCCGATGGAGCCGCGCAATTTGGCGATGGCGGAGGTAAGTTCCTCCCGCTCGCGCACGATGGTGGCGACCTGGGTGGCGATTTCCTCGGCTTCCACCTCGGCGCGCAAATTCACCGGGCCCATATCCTCGCGTTCCCGTTGCAGCCGTTCCAGCTTGCGGCGGGCTTTGTCCTCGGCTTCTGGGGTGCAGTCGGCGGGCGGGTCCGGCAAAGCCGGGTTGGCGCCGAGGCGTTCGAGGATTCGTTCGGCGACCACGCCCCAGGCCTGATCGGCGGCGGCGGCTTCGCCCTCGGCGCGGATGACGGTTTCGCGCGCGGTGACCAGGGCTGCCTCCGCCGCGCGGGCGGCGCGGTCGGCTTGCAGGGCGCGGGCGTCGGCTTGCAGCACGGCTTCGGCGGCGGCGCGGTGGCGGGTTTCGGCGGCTTCCAGCACATCCAGCGCGGCGGCGCGGCGGGCGGCGATTTCCTGCGGGGCGGATTGCAGCGCCGCCAGTTCGTCGCCGGCATCGCGGTTGCGCAGGCCGAGATCGCCGACCCGGCCGCGCGCATCGGCGGCGCGGCCCTGCCAATCCGCCCGTTCCTGGGCGATGGCGGCGCGGCGGGCGGTGCAGGCATCGGCGCGGCGGCGTAGCCCGTCGCGTTCGGCGCGCGCGGTGGCTTCCGCGGTGCGGGCGGTGGCCAGGGTGGCGCGGGCCTGGTCCATGGCGGCGCGGGCGGCGGCGGGGTCGGCGAGTTCGGCCATCGCGGCGCGGGCTTGGGCGAGTGCGGCCTCCGCCTCCTGCCGGGCTTCGGTCATATCGGCGACCTGCTGGTCCAGCGCCGCCATGCGGGCGGCGGCTTCGGCGGCCTGGGCAGAGAGCCGGTTGGCCTGGCTGCGGGCGGCTTCGAGCTTTTGTTCGGCATCGCGCCGTGTGCTGCGCGCCTGCTGTTCGGCGGCCATGGCGGCACGCTCCTGCGCCTCGGCCTCCGCCCGGGCCTGGCGTTCGGCGCCATCGGCGGCGGCGCGGGCGTTGCGTTCCAGCGTATCGGCTTCGGCGCGGGCGGCGCGTTCGGCGGCTTCGGCAGCGGCGAGCGCGTCGCGGGTTGCGGCTTCCGCTGCCGTGCGGGCGGCGGCGGCGGTTTGCGCCTCCGCCGTGGCGACGGCGAGGCGTTCGCGCAGCCCGGCGAGGCGGTTGCGCTGTTGCAGCCGGATCGCCGCTTCGGTGGGGGTGCCGGAGCGGATGGTGTAGCCGTCCCAGCGCCACAGCCCGCCTTGGCGCGAGACCAGAATCTGGCCGGGCGCTAGGTACGGTTGCGCGGCGGGGCCGGCGGCGTCATCCACCAGGCCGATTTGCGACAGCGCCCGCGCCAGCGCCGGCGGCGCCTGCACCAGCCCGGCGAGCGGGGTGACGCCTTGGGGCAGCGCCGGCACCGGGTCCAGCGCCGGCAGGCCGTGCCAGTAGCGGGCGGCATCCGAATCGACTGCCGAATCGAGTCCCTCGCCCAGCGCCGCGCCCAAGGCCGATTCCAGGCCGGACGGCACCGCGATCTGATCGACCATTGGCGGCCAGCGTTCGTTGTCCTTCACCGCCAGCACCTCGGCCAGCGCATGGGTTTCGGCGGCGAGGCGGCCGCGCGCCTGTTCGGCGGTGGCGGCGTGTTCGCGCGCGGCGGCGAGGCCGGTTTGCGCATCCGCCCGCGCCTTTGCCGCCGCATCGGTGGCGCCGCGCCGCAGGCTGGCGGCCTGTTCCAAGGCGGCGGTGCGGGCGGCGGCGGCGGCTTCCAGCGCGGCGGCCCGGGTGCGGCCGGCGTTTTGCACGATGGAGTGGCGGGCCTGTTCGGCCTGGGTCAGGGCGGCCTGGGCGGCGGCGACCGCGGCATCGGCGTCATCGCGCGCGGCCAGACAGGCGGCGAGTTGCGCCGGGGCGACCATGCGGGTGCTGACGGATTGCTGTTCATTGGCCAGCCGTGCGGCCTGTTCGGCCAGCCGACGGGCGCGGATTTCGGCTTGCGACAGTGCCTCGGTCAACGCGCGGTGGCGGGCGGCGAGTTCGGCGGCGTGTTCGGTGGCGCGATTCGCTTCGTGATCGGCGACGCGGGCGCGGTCTTCCGAGTCGGCAACCGCCGATTCGGCGGCATCGAGTCGCGCGGGGTGGCTGGCCTGTTCCGCCGCCAGCCCGGCATCTTCTTCCGCCAGCCGGGCGACCGCGCCATCGGCTTCGCGCAGCAACTGCTCGGCATGCGACAAATCCGCCGCCAGTTGCCGCACGCGCGCTTCCACCGCCTGCAAGGCGGCGCGGGCGCGGGCTTCCTCGGCGGCCAGTGCCTCCCCGGTCAGCCGGTGGCGTTCCAGCGCGGTGCGGGCCTCGCCCTCCACCTCGCGCAGCGGCGGCAAGGCGGCGGCCGATTCGGCGGCCTCCGCGCCGGTGGCGGTGGCGCGCACCACCAGATCGGTCACCGCCGCCTGGGCGGCGTGCAGGCTGGCGCCGGCGCTGGCGCGGGTGGCTTCCGCCCGCGCGCGCTGCAAGGCGAGCAATTCGGCTTCCGCCTGCCGCACCAGACCGGAGATCGCGCGGTAGCGATTGGCCTGGCGCGCCTGCCGCTTCAGCCCTTCCAGCTGGGCTTCCAACTGGCCGCGCAAATCCTCCGCCCGTTCCAGATTGGCCTCGGCGGCGCGCAGTTTCAGCTCGGCCTCGTGCCGGCGGGCGTGCAGGCCGGTGATGCCGGCGGCTTCTTCCAGCAGCACCCGCCGTTCCTGCGGCTTGGCGTTGACCAGCGTGCCGACCCGGCCCTGGCTGACCAGGCCGGAGGAATGCGCACCGGTGGCGAGGTCGTTGAACAGGGTCTGCACATCGCGGGCGCGGGCTTCCTTGCCGTTGATGCGGTAGACGCTGCCATTGCCGCGTTCGATCTTGCGGCTGATTTCCAGTTCCGCCGCCTCGTGAAACGGCGGCGGCGCGGTGCCACGGGTTTCATCGAGCGAGAGGGTGACCTCGGCGATGTTGCGCGCCGGGCGGGCGGTGGTGCCGGCGAAGATCACATCGTCCATTTCCCCGCCGCGCAGGGATTTGGCGGAGCTTTCGCCCATCGCCCAGCGCAGGGCTTCGACCACGTTCGACTTGCCGCAGCCATTTGGGCCGACAATGCCGGTCAGTCCAGGCAGGATTTCCACCACCGCGGGTTCGGCGAAACTCTTGAACCCGGCGATTTTGATTCGGCTGAACTGAACGGGCAAAGTCGTTGATCCTGCTGATTATCCGCCAGCGGTGGCGACGAGTTTGGCAAATTCATCATACGATTTGGCGCCGGCATCCTTGTGGTTGGCGAGCGCCTTGCCGCTGAAGATGAAGGTGGGAGTCGAGTCGACCTGATAGGATTTCGCGTCGCGGTCCTGCATGGCGAGCAGCGCGT
The DNA here is from genome assembly GCA_903893975.1 of uncultured Rhodospirillales bacterium. Classification (GTDB taxonomy): domain Bacteria; phylum Pseudomonadota; class Alphaproteobacteria; order Acetobacterales; family Acetobacteraceae; genus CAITOL01. Next base: position 20,302 of record CAITOL010000085.1, read on the forward strand.
TGGCGGTGGTCTGGTCGGCCAAGGCGGCATCGAAAGCGGTGCGGGACAGGCCGGCGAGGGCGGCGAACTTCCACAGCTCGGCGGCGGTGTTGCTGCCGGCGGGCGGGTAGATCCAGCGTTCCTGGGCGCCGAGCAGGGCGGCGCAGAACGGTTCATACCGGTCGGCCGGCAAATAGCGGGCGATGACGCTGGCGGTGAGCGCGAGCTTATCGAGCGGAAAATCATGGAAGATCATGCGGATCTTGCCGGTTTCCACCAGGTTTTTATGGATCTGCGGCATGCTTTCCTTGTGGAAGGCGGCGCAATGCGGGCAGGTCATGGAGAAGAATTCGTGCACCACTACCGGCGCATCGGCGCGGCCGATGGCGCGTTCTGCGAGCTTGGCATCGCCGGTTGGCAGCAGGCTGGCGCCACCTGCCGGATTGCTGGCCGGGGCGACTGGGGCGGGGCCCGGGTTTTGTGACAGCCACAGCGCGGTGGCACCGCCTGCGACGACCACGGCGCCCCCAACCCCTAGTATGATGCGACGAGAAACTGGCATTGATACCTCTACATCTAGTGTTTAACCCAGGACCATCCCGGGAGTCTACGGTTTGCCGAGCACATGCGCGCCGAGCCCGAGCAGTGCATCGCGCAGCCGGCCTTCTGGCAGGCTTTGCACGGCGAGGCGGGCGGCTTCGGTGGCTTTCGGCGATGGGCGCGGCGGCGGCAGCGGCCTGGGGCCGAGATCTTGCGCGAAGCGCAGCCTTGTCACCAAGGTTTGGCCGAAATGCACGTTGATACGCTCGATAATCTGCGGCGCTAAATGCTGCAATTCCATGGCGATAGGGCCGGAACATGCGATGGTCAGGCTGCCGCTGAACAGCTTGCGCGGCACGCTGATGGCGGCGATCGCCGGGCCCATAATCGTGTCCCAATCGGCGAGGAGTTGCGCGGTGGCGGGCGCGCGTTTGCGGAAGGCCGGGCGCAGGATGGGCGCGAGCAGGCCGCCGACCGGGCGGGGGGCGCCATAGGTGGTGCCGCCGGTGTTTGCGGGCTTGCTGTCGGTCGCCGCGCTCGTCATACCCGTCTTGTGCCGCACGCCCTACCCCTTTTGCACTGGTATGACCGCAACCGCCGCGTGCTGCCTTGGCGCGCGCGGCCGGGTGAGGTCGCTGATCCGTATCGGGTGTGGCTCAGCGAGATCATGTTGCAGCAAACCACGGTCACCGCAGTGGTACCGTATTATGAACGATTCCTCACGCGCTTTCCCAACGTGGCCGCTCTGGCCTGCGCGGATGCGTCTGACGTGATGGCGGCCTGGGCGGGGCTTGGCTATTACGCGCGTGCCCGCAACCTGCATGCCTGCGCCAAGGCGGTGATGGCGCTGGGCGGGTTTCCCTGCACGATCGAGGGGCTGCGGGCGTTGCCGGGGATTGGGCCGTATACCGCCGCCGCCATTGCCGCGATTGCGTTTGGCGTGCCGGCAGTGCCGATTGATGGCAATGTGGAGCGGGTGGTGTCGCGGCTTTACGCCATCACCACACCGCTGCCGGCGGCCAAGCCGGAGATTGCGGCGGCGGCGCTGCAGCTTGGGGCCGAGCCGGCGGCGCAGGCGCGGCCCTCGGATTTCGCGCAGGCGCTGTTCGACCTTGGTGCCAGCCTGTGCACGCCGAGCAATCCGGCCTGCGTGCTGTGCCCGCTGACGGCGGGGTGCGCGGCGCGGCAGCAGAGCATTGCCGTGAGCCTGCCGCGCAAGGCGCCGAAGGCCGCACGGCCGCGCCGGTTTGGGGTGCAGTTCTGGCTGACCGACGCCAGCGGGCAAGTGCTGCTGCGTCAGCGGCCGCCGCGCGGGTTGCTGGGCGGGATGACGGAGTTGCCGGGCACGCCCTGGCGTGCGGCGCCGTGGACGCTGGCGGAGGCGCTGGAGCACGCGCCGCTGACCGCGGACTGGGCGGATCTGGGCGCGATCAGCCACGTGTTCACCCATTTCGAGTTGCAGCTTGGCGTGCTGGCGGCGCGGGTGCCGACGGTTCAGGCGGAGGGGTTTCTGCTGCCGGTGGCCGAGTTGCCGCAGGCGGCGCTGCCATCGGTGATGCGCAAATGCGTGCGGCTGGCGCTGGGGCAATAGGCTGGCGTCGCGCGGCTCTGCTAGGGTTCGCGTTGTAGGGGGAGAACCGGATGCCGCAGCGCCGTTTGCACCTGTTCCTGTTCGGCTGGCTGCTGATCGCGCTTGGCGCGGGGTTGGCGTATGCGGTGCAGGCCGGCAGTGGGGTGCGGGTGCAGGCGCTGGCGGGTGGGCAGGTGTATCTGCCGCCCCCGGTGGCTGCGGCGCCGCGCCTGCCGGGGGTGGTGATTGTGCCGGATGGCCAGGTGCCACTGGGGGCGTTGGGGTGGGAGTTGGCGCGGCACGGGTTTGTGGCGCTGGTGCCGGGCCCCGGAGGCGATGGGCTGAGCCAGATGCGGGCGATGGCGCAGGTGGATGCGGCGGCGATCGGGCTGCTGGGGATCGGTGCGGGCGCGGCAGCGGTGCTGCACATGGCCGAGGCAGCGCCGGACAGCTACCGGGCGATGCTGCTGCTAAATGCCGGGTTGGGGGCGCAGGCGCTGGGGCCGGCGTTGCCGCGCAATCTGGCGCTGATCTATGGCGCGGATGAGGAATTTGCGCGGCATGCCTGGGGGGTGGAGCGGGCCGGTGAGGTGACGCGCCATCCGCTGCTGGCGCGGCTGTTTGGCATTCGGGCGGAGGCTGATCCGGGCCGGGTTTATGGCAGCGTGGCCGATGGGCGGGCGCGGATGCTGCTGATGCCGCCGGTGACGCATGCGTTTGCCGGGTATTCCCGCGCGGTGGTGGCGGGCAGCGTTGGGTGGTTTGCGCGCACTTTGCCCGGTGCGCGGGCGGTGGATGCGGCGAACCAGCTATGGATCTGGCCGCAGCTTGGCGGCGGGCTGGCGCTGGCCGGGTTGCTGGCGGTGCTGCTGGGTGGGTTTGAGATTTTGCTGACGCTGCCGGGGTTTGAAATGCTGGCCGGGCCGCCGGATAGCGCGGCGGCCGGGCGGAACATGACCTGGTGGTCTGGCTGGGTGCTGGCGAGTTGGGTGCCGGTGCTGGGCTATTTCGCCTTTCTTGGCCTCGGCGCGACCTATCTGCCAGCGGGGGCGGTGTTTCAGCAGGCAGTGACCAACCAGGTGATGGGCTGGCTGGTGCTGTCGGCGGTGATCAATCTGCTGCTGACCTTGGCGTTGCGGGGCGATCAGGCGGATGCGTATGGCAGCCCAGGGCTGTCGCTGGCGGGTGCGGCGGTGGTGCTGGGCGGCGGCTATGGCGTGGTGGCGGCGCTGGCGGCGGTTGGGGTGGCGCCGATGGCGATGGGGCTGGGGCTGCGGGCGCTGGATGGGGGAGAATGGGGGCAGGCGCTGGCCTATCTGCCCGGCTTTACCCTGGCGTTCGTGCTGATCCTGCATAATCTGCACGCGCGGCTTTCGGTTTATGCCGATGACGCGATCACGCAGTACCTCAGCAATATCGCGGCGCTGAGTGCGGGGATGGCGGTGATTCTGGCGGTGCAATATGGCTGGCTGTTCGCGACCGGGCATGTGTTGAGCCCGGAGCAGCCGGGGGCGATTGTGCTGGCGCTGCGGCTGCTGCCGATGCTGGTGGCGCTGGGCGGGGTGGCGACGTTTATGTGGCGGCGCACCGGCAATGTGCTGCCGGGGGCGTTTGTGTGCGGCGGGCTGGCGACGTGGTTTATGGTCGCGGCTTAGCCGCGCACGCTGCGAATTTTTGGGCTTAGCCGCGCACGCTGCGGATGTGGCGGGGGGCGGCCTGCCAGATGGCGATGGCGGAGAGGACGGAGGTGCCGACGCAGAGCCAGAAGGCGAGCACGTAATTGCCGGTCAGGTCGTGCAGCACGCCGGTGACCAGCGGGCCGATGGCGCCGCCGGCGAGGCCGCCGAGCATGAGCACGCCGAAGATGAGGCCGAATTGCGCGCCCTCAAAAATTTCCAGCACCACGGCGCCGAGCACGGAGGTGACGCCGTAGCCGAGCATGCCCTGCGCCAGCACGATGACCCAGAGCAGGCCGGCGGCCGGGGCGAGGGGCAATGCGAGCAGGGCGAGATAGGTCAGCACGAAGCCGAAGCAGCCGATGGCCCAGACCGCCTCGCGGCCGATGCGGTCTGACAGCCAGCCGAGCGCGATCTGGCCGGGAATGCCGGCGAGGCTGACGGCGCCGAGCGCCCAGGCGGCGGTGTGGGCATCGAAGCCGTTTTCGAGCAGGTATTTGGTCTGGTGCACCTGGACCGCGTACCAGGAATAGAGGCAGCCGAAATAGCCGAGCGCGATCCACCAGAATTTGCCGGTGCGGCGGGCGCGGGCCAAGGTCCAGTCCGTCGCGGCCCAGGCGGGGTTGACGATGTTGCGTCGGGCGGTTGGGCTGGCCGCGCCGTCCTGATGCAGGCCGAGGTCTTGCGGGCGGCGGCGCAGCAGCAGGTTGATCGGCGCGACCACGATGATGAGCAGCACGCCGAGGATTTGCAGCGCGCTGCGCCAGCCGGTGGCTTCAATCAGGCCCTGCATCCAGGGCAGCAGCACGATGGAGCCGATGCCGACGCCGGAGAAGCCGATGGCGGTGGCGAGGCCGCGCCGGCGGACGAACCAGCCGGGCAGAAAGAGCGACTGGCCGGAATAGCCGAGGCAGACCGAGCCGCCGCCGACCAGCACGCCGAGGGTGGCGTAGATGTGCCAGGGCTGGGTGGCGAGGGTGGAGAGCAGCAGGCCGCTGGCGGTGGCGAGCACGCCAAATTCCATCACCGCCGCCGGGCCGTAGCGGTCCATCAGCCGGCCCAAAGTGGGGCTGAGGGTGGCGGAGACGACGAAGCCGAAGGAGAACGCCCCCGCGGTGGCGCCGCGATCCCAGCCGAATTCGGCCAGGATCGGCGGAAACACCAGCGAGAAGGCGGTGCGCGCATTCACCCCGAAGGCCATGGTGACGAACACCACGGCGACGACCACCCAGCCATAGTAAAATGGCAGCCGCCGGGCGAAGGCGGCGATCACTTCTTTTTCGGCTTGTCGGTATAGGCGCCACCGGAGGAGGCGGCGCGGACCTCGGCGGCGGTTTTGGCGGCGCGCAGGCGGGCGAGGTGGCGGTGTTCATCTTCCAGCATGGCGTTGGCGTTTTTCAGCACCAGGTCCGCCTTGTCGGCCGGGAATTTGACCGCGCCGTTTTCGTCCATGTGGATCAGGTCGCCGGGGGCGACATCCATGCCGCCGACCGAGACCGGCACGTTGACCGCCTGCACCGCCATTTCGCCATGGCCGGCGGTGACGCCGCCGAGCAGCATCTGGAATTTCAGCTTGCGGATGGTGTCCACATCGCGCGACGGCCCGTTGGACAGCAGCCCGACGCAGCCGACGGCCTGCATGGAGGTGGTCATGATTTCGCCAGCCAGGCCGGCTTTGGCCATCAGCTCATCCGGCCATTTTTGCTGGATGACCAGAATGGTCGGCTTGGGCATGGCGTCCAGCGCGTCGATCACGTCCATGAAGCTCAGCCGGCCCTGGAAGTTCGGGTCTGGCAGGCCGTAAACGCAGGTGACGGCGTAGCCGATGGTGGCGCCGAGTTCGGGGTAGATGCAGCGGATGGAGGTGTCGGTGTACCAATTCTCGGTCCACGGATTATAGAGCCCGAGGCAGAGCGGGTTTTTCGGGTAGGTGGCCACCACGTTGGTGATGGTGGGCGTATCGATCTTGCGCAGGGCGGCGAAGGTTTTGTCTTGATTGGCTTTGGCCATGGTGGCAGCGCTCCCGTTAAGGCGCGCACCTTCCGCCGAAATGGTGACGGGTTGCAAGAGTGGAACGGGCTTGCCAAGTTGGCCGGATGAACCGTTTGCGCCTCGCCCATTGCTCTGACATTCACCTCGACAGTTCCGGCCATCGGCAGGCAGATCGTGACACCGCGCGGGACGGCTTTGTGGCCGTGCTGGCGGCGATCCGGGCGCGGGCGCCGGACCTAATGCTGTTTGCCGGCGATCTGTTCGACCATAACCGCGCCCGGCCCGAGACGATTGAGTGGGCGATGGCGCAGTTGGCCGCCCTGCCCTTTCCGGTGGTGATGATCCCCGGCAACCATGATTGCATGGAGCCGGGGGCGATTTTCCATCGCTACGACTTCAACAGCCTGCCCAATGTGCGCAACTTGTCCGCCGCCGAGGGCGAGGTGGCGCATCTGCAAGAACTGGGCGTGGCGGTGTGGGGGCGCGGCATGGTGGAGCACAACGCGCAGAACCGGCCACTGGCCGATATTCCACCGCGACCGGCGGGGGTGCAGTGGTATCTTGGGTTGGGGCACGGGATGTTTGTGCCGGAGGGTGAGCAGACCGACCGGTCTTCGCCGATGCCGGAGGCGGATATGGTGGCGAGCCCGTTCGATTACCTGGCGCTGGGGCACCATCATGCGGCGCTGGAAATTCCAACCGCGCGGGGCATGGCGGCGTTTTCTGGGTCCCCCACCGATCGGATTGGGCGGGGGGCGAGTTATATTATGGTGGAACTGGCGGAGGGGGTGACGCCGGTGGTGGAAGTGCTGGTGCTTTAGGGTGTTCTTTTTGTGAACAAAAAGAACCAAAAAA